>CAZZFZ010000171.1:0-5401 GCA_964653835.1 uncultured Anaerolineales bacterium | reverse complement strand
GGCATGCTGCTGGGGGTTGGATTGTTCATCGCCGGGCTGATCGTGGTCGCCATCCGTCCATCCTTTTCGAGCTTTGCGATTATGTTGCTGCTCACCACCCTGGGCAAATACGGATTCGACCCTGCCATGCAAGCTTACCTCGGCGACCGCATTCCCTACCAAAAGCGTGGGCTGGCGCTCTCCGCCACCGAACTGGGCTGGTCGCTCAGCTTCTTCATCGGCATTCCCCTGGTTGGCCTGCTGATCGAGCGAGGGAGCTGGCGCTCGCCGTTTGGCTGGCTGGCATTTGCTGGCGCGCTGGCGGGTGGCTTGCTGCTCTGGCTGTTGCCGCGCGACGCTGTCTCAGCGACCAATCACGCCGAGGCATGGAGCAACCTCGTGCGGGTGCTGCGGTATCCCCCAGCGCTGGCCGGGCTGGCCATGGGGCTGACCGCCACCATCGCCAACGAAGTCGTCAACCTGATCTTTGGCGTATGGATGGAAGATGCGCATAACCTGACCATCCTGGCGTTAGGCGGAACAGCGGCGGTGATCGGCGTAGCGGAATTCAGCGCCGAGGCGCTTGTGGGTGGATTCGCAGACCGGTTGGGGAAAGTGCGCGCCATCCGCATCGGGTTGATCGGCAACACCCTTGCCGCCCTGGTTTTTCCGTTGCTGGGACGTTCGCTCCTCGGAGCGGAAATCAGCCTGTTTTTCTTCTTCATCACCTTTGAATTCATGCTGGTCAGCAGCATCCCCCTGATGACCGAGATCATGCCCGGAGCGCGCGCCACCCTGATGGCGTTCAACGTGGCCGGGCTTTCGCTCGGCAGGGCTGTAGGCGCGCTGATCGGCCCTTCACTTTACGATTGGGGGATCGCAGCCAGCGCCGCAGCAGCGATCGTCTTTAACGGCCTGGCCTTGCTGGCACTGCGCCAGGTTCAGGAGCGCCTGTCAGCGCTGAACGCCTCCCTTTGATATAATGAGTTTATGACACATCGCATACTCTCCGGCGCTCTCGTTGTTATTGGGCTGCTGCTCCTCACCTGGCCGGTAACAGCCGCCCCACCTTTACAGGCGACAGACTTCATCACCCCCACGCCAGGCCTCGATGGAAAGATCATCTACATCGTCCAACCGGGCGACTCGCTGTGGCGCATTGCTGCCCTCACTGGTATTGACCTGGACACCCTGCGAGCCATGAACGGGCTAGGCCCTGATGACGTCATCGCCCCTGGTGACGAGCTCTTCCTGGGCGTGGGCGGCCCGGCAACTCCCATCCCCCCCAGCCAACCCAGTAACGCCACACCGACCCCCAGCGGCCCCACACCCACACCGGAGATCGGCTACGGCGTGCTGTGCGTCATCCTCTATAACGACATCAACGGCGATTCCATGCGCCAGGAAGAAGAGCCCTTCATCCCCCAGGGCGTGATCAACATCACCCGCGCCGACGGCGGCTACTCGCTCGAATACCAGACCCTGGACGGCCTGGAGCACTATTGCACAGAAGAAATCGAAGAGGGAGAATACACCATCACCGCCGCCCTCCCCGAGGGGTACAACCCAACCACGGCGCTGAATACTACCATCCACCTCAACCCCGGCGACGAGACGTACCTGGATTTTGGCGCGCAACCCAACGCCCAAACAGTCAGTGAAGCGCCCGCTCCGGTGGGCACCGGCCGCTCTCCGCTGCTGGGCATCGCCGGGGGGCTGATTCTGCTGTCCGGGATCGCGCTGGGGATATACGCCACGCTCCTGCGCCGCGCCGGTTAATCCTCCTCATATCCCTGCGGATGCGTCCGGTGCCACTCCCAGGCGCTGGCGATGATATCTGTGATATCAGGAATTTGCGGCTGCCAGCCCAGCTCGCGGCGGATGCGCTCGGAGGAAGCCACCAACCGCGGCGGGTCGCCTGGCCTGCGAGGGGTCTCCACCGCCGGGATGGGGTGGCCGGTAACCTGACGGGCGGTCTCGATCACCTCTCGCACCGAATAGCCCGCCCCGTTCCCCAGATTGTAGATCAGACGATCCCGCTCCCCCAGGGCATCCAGCGCCAGCAGGTGGGCGGAAATCAAATCCTGGATGTGGATGTAATCGCGGATGCAGGTCCCATCCGGGGTGGGATAATCCGTCCCGAAGATGTAAATCTGCTCCCGCTTCCCCAGGGGAACCTGCAAGGTCAGGGGGATGAGATGAGATTCCGGCTGATGCGCCTCCCCGCGGTGCGGCAGCGCCCCGGCGGCGTTGAAGTAGCGCAGTGCGGCGTAGTGCAGCCCGTGGATCTGACGATACCACTCCAACGCCTGCTCAATCATCAACTTGGTCTGACCGTAGACGTTGGTCGGCCCGAGGGGGGAATCCTCGCTCAACGGCTGATCGCTGGATTGATACACCGCCGCCGTGGAGGAGAGCACAAAGCGCTTCACGCCTGTCTGCACAGCCAGTTCGATGAGCTGCAACGAATGGCTCAGGTTGTTGCGAAAATACTTGCCGGGGTCTTTCATGCTCTCGCCCGCCTCGATGAAGGCGGCAAAGTGCATCACCGCGTCGTAGGGCTGTGCGGTGAGGGCGGCGCGCAGGGCGGCGGCGTCCGCCAGATCGGCATGGATGAACTCCGCCCCGGCTGGAACCGCGGCGCGATGGCCGGTGATCAGCGAATCATAAACGGTGACGCGATGCCCGGCTTGCAGTAACGTTTCAGCAGCGGTTGAGCCAATATAGCCCGCCCCGCCGGTGATGAAGATGTTCATGGGGAAAGACTCCTTGTTGAGGAAGAATCATGCTTTTCCAACGGGACCGCAGATAGAGGACGGCGGACCACGGTCATTCGTCTGCGGTCTGCTTCGCCAGCACGCGGCGCATGTAACGCTCGCGCTCCACCACAGCACGCCAGTGCGTGCCTTCGCCGAGTTTCTCTTGTTCATCCCAGGTTTCCACAGCCACCAGCACGCGGTTTTTCACCACCTCCAGCACTTCGGCGGTGACGCGGATGCGAGTGCCGATTGGTGTGGGGGCCAGGTGTTTCACATCCACCTGAACGCCCACGCTCAGGTAGCCCTCCGGCAGATGTTCGGCGACCAGACGGTTGGAAACCCGTTCCATGAAGGAAATCATCCACGGCGTTCCCAGCACGCGCTCATCGCCGCTGCCGATATGGTAAGCGGTATGCTGCTCTTCGACGATGAAGGTCTCCTCGCGGCGCATGCCGGGGGAGATCAGTGAAGATAGTTCCATGTTGTGCTCCTTGCGGACGGTGGACAGCAGACCGTAGACGGCAGACTACAGACGGCGGTCTGCTCTCCGCCGTTTTCACGCCGCGGCCCACCAGTCTTTGCCTTCGACGAGGCCAAAGTCTGCGAGTCGCTTACGGATGAGTTTTCTGGCCCCGCGCGCGCCCACCGCGACCAGCAAAACCGGGCTGCGGTAACGCCTCCATAGAGGCATCAGTTCATCCGGCGCGAGGATCGGCCTGCCGCGGCGGGTGCTCCCGATCTTTTTGGGGTCAATATCTACATAAGCGGTCAGTTCCACGCCCTGGCGTTGCAATTGCTTGCCCAGCCGTCGCCCCATCATCCCCGCGCCCCAGAGGATGACCGCGTCGCGCCCTTGCAGCGGCCCGCGCGCCAGATAGTACGCCTTGCAGCGCAGAAAGTTCTCCACCGAGTAGCGGCTGTCGGTGCGAGTGAGTCGCTGCGGGTGCTCGCGCCATTCCAGCAGCACGCTAGGAATTTTAGCAAAGCACGCCCCCGCCAGGTACAGGCGCAGGTAGAGGTCGTAATCTTCCGGCCAGCCACGTTCCTGATAGCCACCCATGCGCTCCAGCCACTCCCGGCGCATCATCACGCTGGGGTTAGGCAGCGGGCTTTCGACGAAGATCTCGCGGCGGATGTCCTCATCGCTCACCAGGCTGTTGAGCCACTCGATGTAGATGCGAAAGCCCTCCCGCACATCGCCCTGCGGGAAGCCCCGCACCAGGCTGCTGACCACCGCCACCTCGGGATGCGCATCCAGATAAGCAGCCTGCTCCGCCAGACGGTCGGGGAGAGCGCGGTCGTCAGCGTCCATGCGGGCGATGTAATCGCCGCGGCAGACTTCCAGCCCGGCGTTGGCGGCGGCGATCACCCCGCCGTGGGAGCAGGATAAAACTCGAAAGCGACGATCGCGCGCGGCCCAGGTCCGCAGAATCTGCAAGGTGGCGTCCTCCGAGCCGTCATCCACCGCAACCACTTCGAAATCAGAGAAAGTCTGACGGGCGAGCGAATCCAACGCCTCCTCCAGCGTGGCCGCGGCGTTGTAGCAGGGCATCAGCACCGAAACGGCAGGCATGGGGCGATTGTACCCGAAAGCCCCCGGCTTGCAAACACGCCGCCAGGCGGGTATGATTGAATCCGAATCCAGATTCCAGAGAGGTGATTATGACGACCCTACCAACCAACCTTCAAGACCTGCTAGCGAATTTCCTCGCTCTCCTGCCGCGCCTGGTAGTTTCGCTGGTGATTTTCGTAACCGGTCTGTACCTGGCCGGGGTACTCAGCAAGCTGTTGCGGCGGATGATGGAGAAACGCAAAGCCGACCTGGAGATCACCCTGCTGCTGACTCAGCTCACCCGCTGGACGATGATCACTCTGGGAGTGATGATCGCTATGGAGCAGATGGGCTTCGACCTGACAGCGTTCCTGGCCGGGCTGGGGATTCTGGGGTTCACGGTTGGGTTCGCGCTGCAAGACGTGAGCAAGAACTTCATCGCCGGAATGCTGCTCTTGCTGGAGCAGCCCTTTGACCTCGGCGATGTCATCGAGGTGGGGGATTTCATCGGCACGGTGGCCAAGGTGGACGTGCGCGCCACGGAGCTTTATACCTTCGACGGGCAGAACGTCATCATCCCCAACGGTGAGATCTTCACCAGCTCGATCAAAAACTACAGCCGCTACCCCAAACGGCGTGTGGAGCTCACCGTGGGGGTGGATTACGACAGCGATCTGGAACAGGTGCGCCAGTCGGCGCTGGAGGTCATCGAGGCCATCCCCGGCGTGCTGGACGACCCGGCCCCCAAAGTAGTCTTCCGCAACTTTGGGGAATCTTCCATTGACTTTACGCTTTATTTCTGGATTGACCTGGAACAAACCGGGTATCTGGACGCCCTAGATGCCGTGGTGGTGAACCTGAAGACCGCCTTCGAAGCCGCTGGGATCAACATCCCCTACCCGGTGCGGACGGTGCATATGATACAAAGTTAATCTGAATTGCGGATTAAGAAAAAACAGGTTACCCTCCCGCAGGTTTGATGTAAAGTATTGGTGTAAACCACGCTTTCACATTGCGAAGCCATCGCTTCAGCAGATTCGGCAACCTGCGGGAGGGTTCAATCTTATCCGCAACTGAGGAAAAGATAATCAACAAGGAGGTAAAAAATGCC
>CAZZFZ010000170.1:0-5485 GCA_964653835.1 uncultured Anaerolineales bacterium | reverse complement strand
TCAACCCTGTGCCGCGGTTGTGGGGCTGGCCGCGGGAGCGGATGTGCTCATCCATTCGGCTACCGGTGCGGCGCTGGGTCATTCCTCGGCGCGTCAGGCGGGGGAGATCGCGCAAGGGGCGGGGGTCAGGAACGTGCGGTGTCGTGTCCACGCGCTGCGGTGCCGGGCGGGGGGGTAGTGGGGTGGGGGGCCCCGCGTGTGGGCGTGGGGGAGTGTTGGAGAGAGGGGTGCCCGCGCCTGCGTGATTGAACGGTTCGGGCGGGTGGGTGGGTGGGCGGAGGGGGGGGCGGCTTCGCGCGGGGCGGCGGGGCGCTGTTCGAGGAGTTCGGCGGCGTTGCTGGCGAGGCGCATCCCTTTGCCACCACCCCCGGCGGCGGCTTTCACCAGCAGGGGGAAACCGATGCGCTCGGCCTCGACGGTCAGGCGAGCCTCGCTTTGATCTTCCCCCTGGTAGCCGGGGACGACCGGCACGCCAGCGCGCAGCATGATCTCGCGCGCCTCAGCCTTCGACCCCATGGCACGGATGGCCTCGGGCGGCGGGCCGATGAAGGTTAGCCCGGCATCGTGCACCGCCTGGGCGAAATCGGCGTTTTCGGCCAGGAAGCCGTAGCCGGGGTGGATGGCCTCGGCCCCGCGCTCCCGCGCTGCGGCGATGATCCGCTCGCCACGCAGGTAGGATTCGCTCGCGGGCGGCGGCCCAATGGCGACCGCCTCGTCGGCCAGGCAGACGTGCAGGGCCTCGGCGTCGGCCTCGGAGTAGACGGCCACCGTGGCGATGCCCAGCTCGCGGCAGGTGTGGATGATCCGCACGGCGATCTCGCCGCGGTTGGCGATCAGGAGTTTATTAAAGGGGCGTTTTTCGGCCATGGCCTCACATGCGGAAGACGCCGAAGCGGTCGCCGGTGGGCGGGGCGGCGGTGACCACGGCCAGCGCCAGGCCGAGCACATCGCGGGTTTGCGCCGGGTCGAGGATGCCGTCATCCCACAGGCGGGCGGTGGAGTAGTAGGGGTTGCCCTCGCGCTCGTATTTTTCAAGGATGGGCTGCTTGAAGGCTTCGGCCTCTTCGGGCGTCAGCGGGGGTTTGCCTTCACGTTCGAGCTGGCCCTGCTTGACGGTCAGCAGCACGTTGGCGGCCTGTTCGCCGCCCATCACGCTGATGCGGGCGTTAGGCCACATCCACAAAAAACGCGGCTGGTAGGCGCGCCCGGCCATGCCGTAGTTGCCGGCACCAAACGAGCCGCCGATAATCACCGTCAGCTTGGGAACCGCCGCGTTGGCGATGGCGTGCACCATTTTTGCCCCGTCTTTGGCGATGCCACCCGCCTCGTACTCACGCCCGACCATGAATCCGGTGATGTTTTGTAAAAAGAGCAGCGGGATGCCGCGCTGGGAACACAGTTCAATGAAGTGTGTGCCTTTGAGGGCGCTCTCGCTGAAGAGGATGCCGTTGTTTGCCAGGATGCCCACCGGGTAGCCGTGGATGTGGGCGAAGCCAGTCACCAGCGTGGTGCCGTAGCGCGCCTTGAACTCGCGGAAGCGCGAGCCATCCACCAGACGGGCGATCACCTCGCGCACATCATAAGCCTCGCGGAATGAGGTCGGCAGCACGCCGTAGATTTCCTCTGGGGGATAGAACGGATCTTCGGGGGGCGCGACCTCCACATGGGCCCGGGGGTGGTAATTCAAGCTGGCGACGATGTCGCGCAGCATCTCGATGGCGTGGTCGTCGTCCTCGGCGAAGTGATCGGCCACGCCGGAGAGGCGGGTGTGCACATCGGCCCCGCCCAGCTCCTCGGCGCTGACATCCTCGCCGGTGGCCGCCTTGACCAGCGGTGGGCCGCCAAGGAAGATCGTCCCCGTCCCCTTGACGATGATGGCCTCGTCGCTCATCGCCGGGACATAAGCGCCGCCCGCGGTGCACGATCCCATCACCGCGGCGATCTGGGGGATGCCTTTGGCGCTCATGCGCGCCTGATTGTAAAAGATGCGCCCGAAATCGTCGGCGTCGGGGAAGACTTCGTCCTGCATCGGCAGGTAGGCCCCGCCGGAATCCACCAGGTAGATGCAGGGCAGGTGATTCTCTTCAGCGATGGCCTGGGCGCGCAGGTGCTTCTTAACCGTCATGGGGAAGTAGGTGCCCCCTTTGACGGTGGCATCGTTGGCGATAATCATCACCTCGCGGCCGGAAACCCGCCCTATGCCGGTGACGATGCCCGCGGCAGCGACCGCCCCGCCGTAAAGCTCCCAGGCGGCCAGCGGTGAGAGTTCGAGGAAAGGTGAGCCGGGGTCGAGCAGGCGGTCAATGCGCTCGCGCACCAGCAGCTTGCCGCGCGACTGGTGCAGTTGGCGAGCCTTTTCGCTGCCGCCCAGGCGCACGCTTGCCAACCGTTGGCGCAACTCCGCGGCCAGTTGCTGGTGATATGCGGCATTTTCCTGAAACTGTGGGGAGGCAGTTTGCAGGTTGCTGGTCAGAAAGTCCATACTGGAATTTTAGCACGAGAATACGCAGGCTCACAGCACCTCCACATCGTGCGGGTTGGATTCCCTCAGCCCGCCCGGCGTCATGCGCACGAAGACGGCGTTTTCGTACAATTCATCAATGCTGTGGGCGTTGCAGTAACTCATGCCCGATTGCAAACCACCTACCAGTTGCTTGAGCACCTCGCGCACCGTTCCGCGGTAGGGAACGGCGGCTTCAACGCCCTCGGAGACGTAGTCTTCAATTTCCTCTCGGGTGATCTCGCTCTGCCCTTCGCGGGCTTTGCGGAGCAGGTTGGCCTGTAGGGAGGCCATGCCGCGCGAAACCTTGTAGCGGTGCCCTTTGCGGATGATCAGCACGCCGGGACTTTCGTCTGTTCCCGCCAGCAGGCTGCCGATCATCACGGTGGAGGCCCCTGCCGCCAGCGCCTTGACGATGTCGCCCGAGGTGCGGATGCCGCCATCCGCGATGATGGGGATGCCCTGTGGGCGGGCGACGGCGGCGCAATTGAGCACGGCGGTCAGTTGCGGCACGCCTGCGCCAGCCACAATGCGGGTGATGCAGATTGAACCCGGCCCCACGCCAACCTTGACCGCGTCCGCGCCGGCGTCAATCAGGCGCTGGGTGCCTTCGGCGGTGGCCACGTTGCCGCCGATGATTTGCGCCTGGGGGAATTCTTTGCGAATCTGGCGGATGATGGCGATCTCTTGCTCTGAATCGCCGTGGGCGATATCCACCACAATGCAATCCGCTCCGGCCTCCAGCAGGCGTTCCACGCGGTGCAGTTCGCTTTCCCTCACCCCCACCGCCGCGCCAACGGCCAGCCGCCCGCGCTCATCTTTGGTCGCCTGGGGGAATTTGACCGTTTTCAGGATGTCTTTCAGGGTGATCAGCCCCACCAGTTTGCCCTCCGCATCCACCAGGGGCAGTTTTTCGATGCGGTGGCGGTGCATGATCTTCTCTGCATCTTCCCAGCGGGTATGGGGGGGAGCGGTGACCACCTCGCGGGTCATAATCTCCGCGATTGGGCGGGCGTCGTTGTTTTCGAACAGCATATCGCGGGTGGTGACAATGCCGACCACGCGCCGCTCCTTGTCTACAATCACAATGCCGCCGGTATCGGTCTCTTCCACCAGGCGGCGGGCATCGCCCACTGTGCTGGTTTCGCTCAGGGTGATCGGCGTATCCACCACGAACGATTCGGCTTTTTTGACGCGCTGAATCTGGCGGACCTGATCTTCGATGGTCATAAAGCGGTGGATGAATCCGATGCCGCCATGACGCGCCATGGCGATCGCCATTTCGTATTCGGTGACGCTATCCATGTTGGCGGAGACGATCGGAATCTGCAACCCGATCGTTGGCGTCAGCCGGGTGCTGGTGGCCAGCGTGCGCCGTGAACGCACATCGGAGTGCTGCGGCACCAGCAGCACATCGTCATAGGTCAGGGCTACTTCCGGTAGAATTTTCATGGTTTCTCCTTTGGCTTTTGCCATGCTCGCGTGGGCGGGAAATTCCGGTGTGATTATAGAGCAAGGTGCGTAAGCCTGCAATGATATAATCGGGGTGTGAAAGCGCAACTGCACGCCCTCACGCCGCTGGATGGACGCTATGCTCGCGAAACAGCCCCGCTTCGCGAGTATTTTTCTGAATACGCTCTGATCCGCGCCCGCGCCCGCCTGGAGATCGCTTACCTGATCGCCCTCTCGCAGGATGCGGCCCTGCTGCGCCCCCTGACGCACGAGGAACTCCGTTTTCTGAAGGGTTTTTCGGCCGATTTTTCGCCGGAGGACGCCGCGCGGGTCAAGCAAATTGAGCGGGAGACCCGTCACGACGTCAAGGCGGTGGAGCGTTACCTGCGCGCCCGCCTGGAGGCGACCTCGCTGGCGGATGTGGTCTCCTGGCTGCACTTCGGCCTGACGAGCGAGGATGTCAACCTGACGGTGCAGGCGCTGGCCTTGCTGCGGGCGCGCGATGAGGTGCTGCTGCCCGCCCTTGAAGGCATCCTCGCTCTGCTGGAGGATCTCGCCCGCCGTTACAAAGCCGCTCCGATGCTGGCGCGCACGCACGGGCAGCCCGCTGTCCCCACCACGTTCGGCAGGGAGATGGCTGTCTTTCTGGCGCGGCTGGATGAGCAGCGCCGCCGACTGGCCGCCCACCGTTTTGAAGCCAAATGGAGCGGCGCTGTTGGCAACTACAATGCCATGATCGCCGGCGCGCCGGATGTGGACTGGCTGGCCTTCAGCGCTCGCTTTTTGCGCCGCCTGGGGCTGGAGCCCGCCCCCATCAGCACCCAGATCATCCCCTACGAAAACTGGCTGGAATACTTTCAGATTATACAGCGGGTCAACGGCGTTTTGCTCGATTTGTGCCGGGATATGTGGCGGTACATCAGCGATGATTTGCTGAAGTTGCGGGTGGTGGCGGGCGAGGTTGGCTCCTCCACCATGCCGCAAAAGGTCAACCCGATTGATTTTGAGAACGCTGAGGGCAACCTGGGGCTGGCGAACGCCCTCTTCGAGCACTACGCTCGCAAGATGCCGGTTTCGCGCCTGCAACGTGACTTGTCGGACTCGACCGTGCGGCGCTCGTTTGGCGAGGCGCTGGGCCACACGCTGGTGGCCTGGCGCAGCGTTGCCCGCGGGTTGGGGCGGGTTGAACCCCGCGAAGCCCGCATGCGCGCCGAACTGGAAGCGCATTGGGAAGTGGTCACCGAAGGGGCGCAGACCATCCTGCGGGCGGCCAACATCCCCTCGGCCTACGAGCAACTGAAATCCCTGGCGCGGGGAAAAGCGTTTACACGGCGTGATTTTCAAGCATGGGTTGCCGCCCTGGATATGGCCCCGTCTGTGAAGGCCAGGCTGAGCGCGCTTTCTCCGTTGACGTACCTCGGCCTGGCGGAAGAGTTAGTGGAGCGCGTCTTGAGCCGCCGGAAGAGCGCGCTGACGCCTGATGCACTTCAAAAGGATGAGTAGCAAAACCTAAACCGGGAAAAAGCAGACGAC
>CAZZFZ010000169.1:0-5506 GCA_964653835.1 uncultured Anaerolineales bacterium | reverse complement strand
TGCTATCCCGTCGTCTGTCTAGCGGGGCGCCACCCACAGCAGTCACAACACGCCACGTCTCCGCCGTCGCCATATGTGGGTTTGATCGCGGTAATACCCGGCCCGCCAGTCGCCCCGGCGGAAGTTCCGGGCGATCGCCAGTTGGGCGACTTCTTTACCGGCGCCGAAAATGCCGAATTTGGCTTTGCCGGTGAGCACCTCGCGCCGGCCGACGATGCTGGCTTGGCGGCTTTTGTAGGCCAGGCGGTAATCGGAGATGATTTCTTCTGGAGGGAGGGGAAGGTTGGATTTTTTCTTGGGCATAGGGTCTCTTGGGTATTCCAGGGCGTTTTTCTCCGATTATAGCGTATCTTGTTCTGAATGGGCGCGAGACGCCAACAGCGTGCGCCAGAGGCGGTCAGGCGCACGCTGAATCCCCTGTTTTCGAGTTGTGGTGGTGAATCTACTCTAACTGCGCAGCGATGATCTCGGCGATATCGAGCACCTGCATCTCGCTGTTGGCGTTCTTGGCGGCGTCGCTCATCATCGTCAGGCAGAAGGGGCAACCCACGGCCAGGGTATCCACGCCGGTGGCGGCGGCTTCGGCGAAGCGGGTGTCGTTGACCGCGGCGTCGCCGTGTTCTTCCTCTTTCCACATCTGTGCGCCGCCCGCGCCGCAGCAGAAGGACTTGGCCCCGTGGCGTGGCATCTCGATCAGTTCAAGCGAAAGCGATTGGAGCGTCTGGCGCGGCTCGGCGGTGATGCCGTTATGCCGTCCCAGGTAGCAGGGATCATGGAAGGTGACAGCCCGCGGTCCGTCGTCGGCGGTCAACTGTAGTTTTCCTTCCGCCAGCAGCTTGTTAATCAGCTGGGTGTGATGCACCACCTCGTACTCGCCGCCGAAGGCCGGGTACTCGTTCTTGATGGTGTGCAGGCAGTGCGGGCAGGTGGTGAGGATCTTCTTGGGGTTGACCTGATTGAGGGTTTCTACGTTGCCCATCGCCAGCTCGTAGAACAGGTACTCGTTGCCGGCGCGGCGGGCGGAATCGCCGGTGCAGGTTTCGGCCTCGCCCAGCACGGCGTAGTTGACCCCGGCGTGATTGAGAATTTTCGCCAGGGCGCGTGCGGTCTTCTGGGCGCGGGCGTCGGTCGCCGGGGCGCAGCCCACCCACCACAGATATTCGGGTTCGGGGTTCTCTTCAATGGTGGGCACGTTCAGCCCCTCGGCCCATTTCATGCGCTCGGTGGGGGGGATGTTCCAGGGGTTGGCGGTGCGCTCCATGCCGCGGAAGGCGGTCTGCCATTGTTCGGGGAATTTGTTTTCCATCAGTACCAGGCCGCGGCGGATATCGAGGATATCGCGCATCGGTTCGTTGCCCACGGGGCAGATGTCCACGCAGGCGCCGCAGGCAGTGCAGGCCCACACGGCCTCCTCGCTGATGGCGAACTCGGTCAGCAGAGGGGCTTCGTCGCCGTTCGCGTCGTAGTTGAAGAAGTAACGTTTGTTGATCTCCAACGCGGCGGGGGAGAGCGCCTTGCCGGTGTTGGCCGCCGGGCAGACCTCGGTGCAGCGGTTGCACATGATGCAGGCGTAGGCGTCCATCAGTTGCTCCCAGCCCAGGTCGCGGATGGTGGAAGCACCGAATTGCTCGATGCTTTCGTCTTCAAAATCCAGCGGGGAAAGTTCGCCAATCGAGCGGCGCTCTGGCTTGAGCAGGAAGTTGAGCGGGGCGAAGAACAGGTGAATGTGCTTGGAGTGCGGGAAGTAGGGCAGAAAGGCGAGGATCAGCCCCAGGGCGAGCCAGAAGGACACATGGGTCATTACGGTCAGGGTGACGGGAGAAAGGCCGGCCCAAAGCGAGGCCACCCCGGAGGCAAAGGGCTGCCAGGGATCGCTGTTCCCCTCCAGGGCCAGTCGGAAGGATTCCCCCAGGAAGCGGGAACCCACGTGCAGGAGGATGAACACCCCCACGATGGCGGAATCGCGGGCGATACCCTGGCGTGCTTTGGGGTGCAGTTGCTCGTCTTTGTGGATGTACAGTTCCCGAGGGCGCAGGACGAAGCGGCGCACCATCAGGAAGCTCATCCCCACCAGCACGCCGACGCTGAGCACGTCCGCCCCCAGGCGATAGATGTTCCCCAGCGCGCCGGTTCCCAGGAAATGAAAATCGGGGATATAGGCAGCGAGCACGTCCCCGATGTTGACCAGCAGGTAGTAGGAGAAACCCCAGACGACGAAGGCGTGGAACAGGCTGGCGACCGGGCGCAACCGCCAGGTGGGCAGCAGCGCGACGGTCTTCACCAGCGCTTTAATCAGCCGTTGGGGTATCAGGCTCCAGTCGGGGCGTCCCTGCCCGTTGCCGATCAGGCGGATGATGCGCTGCACGCCGCGGGCGGTGAAGTACAGGCTGGCGAGCATGGCCAGCAGGAACAGGACTTTTTCAGGGGTGGTCAGCATGAAGGCCTCCTCAAACAGAAATGGAAGTTGGGTTGGAAAAGCTGTTCCCGCCTTTGGCGTGCGGGGAAGTTGATTTCAGTCGGCGGTTATGCGCCTCCCGCTCCGTACAGGGCGGGGTCGGTGGGGGTTTCCCCGGAGGGATCCCACACGTAGACCCAGTCGCCGACCTCGGCCCAGTCGAAGAGCCAGCGGGCGTCGCCCACCGAGAGGTTGACGCAGCCATGCGACTGCGGAAAACCCAAGTTGGCGCGCCAGTAAGCGCCATGCAGGGCGCGGGCCTGGTCGAAGTACATCGTCCAGGGGACATCTTCGAGGTAGTATGCGTCAGAGCGGTCGGCCTCAAAGGAGCCGCGCATGGGGGTGCTTTCCAGCTTCTCGTAAATCTGGAACAGGCCGGGCTGCGTCCAGAACGGCTCCAGCCCGCTGGCGATCAGGGTAGCGAAGACCAGCTCGTAGTTGTCGTAAACCGCCAGGGTTTGTTCAAACAGGTTGACCTCGATCCAGCGCCCGCCCGTGACGCCTTCCGGCGGGGTGGTGTTGGGGATCACGCGGGCGATCACTCCCTGGGACAGCCACTCATCCGGGCCGACCAGGTACCACTGTACGCCGTCCACTTCCGCGGTGTCGTAAATCCACACCAGTTCGTGGTTTTTGAGCGTGTGTCCGGTGTAGTCCTCCGTGGCGTTGCCCGGTGTGCGTTTGGTTTCCACGTAGGAGTTCGGGCTGAGGTAGGTGAGCACCCAGCCGAAGGCGTGGGATGGTGTCTGGGTGAACAGGTAGCCCTGAAAGCGGGGCGGGGTGACGCGGATCACGTCGTTGGCGGTCATCCACTGGTTGGGGGCGATCTCGTAAAAGCGGGCGCCGTCCACCACGGTGTCGAGGAAATAGGAGATGTAGCTGAAGGAAGCGTCAATGTAGCGGATGGCTTTGCGGTCGTCGCCCTCGATGGCGTCCTCCAGCGAGCCGTAAACCGGCGCGTTGCGGTAGCGCACCTGGGCGTACTGGGTGTTGACGTAGGTTAAAGTGAGGTCGGGCGAGAGGACGGGAAACGGCTCAACCGGCAGCGTGATGCCTTGCTGCGCCAACTGGCTGACGTATTGTGATGCGCCGGATGGCAGGCAATCGCTGGTGGATGCCAGCATGCCGGGCGGACACAGGGGTGTGCCGTCGGCAGGGGTGTCGCCGCTGCCTGCCTGCGCGCCCGACGGCGTGGCGACCAGGAGCGTCAGTGCAATCAGGAGTACCGATAAATGGGTTTTGTGGAATATCATGGTCTCAATTCTGCCCGGCAGAGATGAACAGCCAGGGGCATCGGGGAGATATTATATCAGAGGGCGTTGGCCGTGTTCGCCCCTTTGATGTGCAGGGCGGCGGCCTCGTCCACCAGCCAGCACAGGCGGCCGCGGGGGGGGCGGATCAACTGGGCGGGCAATTCCTCGGGTTGGAAGGGGCCGAACAACACCTGTCGCAGGCGACGGGCCTTGCGCTCGCCTGAAACCAGGAAGGCGACGTCGCGGGCGTCGTTGATCAGCGTTGGCGTGAAAGTGATCCGCCAGGCGTTTAGTTTTTCCACTATGTGCGCGACTACCAGGCGGTCGCTGGCGTGGAGGGCGGCGCTGCCGGGGAACAGCGAGGCGGTGTGCCCGTCCGTCCCCATACCCAGCAGGATGAGGTCAAAGCGCGGGGATTCGGGGGTGAAAAAGGCGCGGATGGCGCGCTCGTATGCCAGGGCAGCCGGCTCGGGCGGCTGTTCGGTTTCCACGCGGTGGATATTGGCGGGGGGGATGGCGGTGAACCGGAGCAACTCCTCGTACGCCATGCGGTAATTGCTTTCGGGATGATCGGAGGGGACGGCGCGTTCATCGCCCCAAAAGACGTGGATGTGCTCCCAATCGAGCCGCTCGGCGAATTCAATGGTGGTAAGTTGCTGGTACATTCCGCGTGGGGTGGAGCCGCCCGCCAGGGCGACGGCGAAGCGACCGCGACGGCGGATGCTCTCATCAGCCAGGGTGACGAAGCGCTCCGCCGCGGCGCGCGCCAGCGCTTCGGGTGTGGGGTACGTCAGGATGATGGACATAGTTGATGTGTTCGGGTAGGCACTGCCGCCGAATCCATCTCAGGGTTTGAGGTTGAGCGTGATGCCGTTTTTGTGCTGGCCGCAGCCGGTGCGCCAGCGGCGGTCGCTTTGGGCCAGCAGCAGGTCGGCTTCGGCAGGCCCCCAGCTCCCTCGCCTGTAGGTCGCCAGTGGGCCGCGCGCTGGCGATTCCCAGTCCTGGATCACCGGGTCAATGATGCGCCAGGCGGTCTCGATGCTGTCGCTGCGGGTGAAGAGCGAGGGATCGCCCTCAATTGCCTCTGCCAGCAGACGCACGTAGGCATCGGGGAGCGGTTCGCCCTGGAAGGCGGAGCTGTAATGGAATTCCATGTTCACCGGCTGCATGTCCTGGTCGGAGCCGGGGATTTTGGCCTGGAATTTGAGGTGAATCCCCTCGTCGGGCTGGATGCACAGTGAGAGCACGTTGGGGGAGAACTCGCTGGCATCAGTGAGGCCAAACATCAGGTGGGGCGGCTTCTGGAATTCAATGATGATCTCCGTCGTCTTGCGTTTGAGCGCCTTACCGGAGCGCAGGTAGAAAGGCACGCCCTTCCAGCGCCAGTTGTCAATGAACAGTTTAAGCGCCGCGTAGGTGGGAGTGCGTGAATCGGGCGCCACGCCCTCGGTTTGCAGGTAACCCTCATACTGCGCGGCTACGGTATCTTCGGAGGCGATAGGGCGAACCGCGCTGAGCACTTTGACCTTTTCGTTGCGCACCGCGTCGGCCTGGAAGGACGCTGGCGGCTCCATGGCGACCAGGGAGAGCAACTGCATCAGATGGTTTTGGAACATATCGCGCAGCACCCCGGCATGGTCGTAGTACCCGGCGCGGTGGCCCACATCTACGCTCTCGGCCACGGTGATCTGGACGTTGTCCACGTAGCGGCGGTTCCAGATCGGCTCAAAAATTGCGTTGGCGAAACGGAAAAACAGGATGTTCTGGGCGGTCTCTTTGCCCAGGTAGTGGTCAATGC
>CAZZFZ010000168.1:0-5529 GCA_964653835.1 uncultured Anaerolineales bacterium | reverse complement strand
GAAGCGAGCCAGATCGAAGGTAAGCGCGGCCGGGTGCAGGCTGTGATCACCAAAAATGGTGAGCGCATCAAGTGTCAGATCGTGGCGATCGCGGTGGGGATCCGCCCCAGAACCAGTCTGGCTTTATCGCTGGGGTTGAATGTGGATCGAGGGATTCTGGTGAGCGAGAATCTGCAAACCAGCGCCCCGGATATCTACGCTGCCGGAGACGTTGCCCAGGTGTTTGACCCCGCAACAGGACGCTATAACATCGATAGCCTGTGGGATCCGGCGCGCCAGCAGGGTTTTATTGCCGGGCTGAACATGGCAGGGTTGCCGACCGTCTATCGCAAGGCGATGCCTTTCAACGTCACCCGCCTCGCCGGTTTGACGACGACGATCATCGGCACGGTGGGGCGTGGAGTTGATGAGGATTTGATGGGCATCGCACGCGGTGATAGTGAAACCTGGCGTCAACTCCCTGATGCTATCGTTGCCCAACGAGGGTTTGATGTTAATCAATTGCGCATCCTGGTTGGCGAGAAGCGGATTCTGGGTGCGATCGTGATGGGGGATCAAACCCTGTCCAAACCGCTACAGCACATGATTTCCGCGAAAGCGAATATCGCCCCTATCCGCAATGCCCTGCTTTATTCGGAGGGCGATTTGCCGGAGATCCTGCTCGATTTTTGGAGTCGATGGAGGAGTGAATATGCAACGCAGCAATCGTGAACTTTGGTTTGCTTTTTTTGCCATGGTGGGGATTACGATTCTGTATTTGTTTGTGGTGATTCAGCTTAACCGCATTCCCGCGGCAAGTGAGTTTTTTGGTCATTCACTTGGGATTTTGGGGTTTATCCTGATGTTGATGACTGAGACGCTGTATTCCTGGCGAAAACGCAGCCGCAGCGCTCGCTGGGGGCGCATGTCGGCGTGGCTGCGTTTTCACATCTTCACTGGCTTGGTGGGGCCGTATATGGTGTTGCTCCACTCCTCCTGGAAGTTCAACGGGTTGGCCGGAATCGTCACTTTGTTGACGATCATCGTTGTGGTGAGCGGTATCATCGGGCGGTATATTTATACCGCGATCCCGCGCACGCCCGAGGGGGTAGAAATCGAAGCCTATGAACTGGAGCGGCAGATCCGATTGGTTGAAGAGCGGCTGCAGCAATGGGCTTCGTCCAGCGATCAAACCACGCAACAATTGGTGCGGCGCATGGCGAACCTGCCGGATCCGGCAGGTACCCCAATCCTCGGCGTGTTGGCGCGTCGCCTGTACGAGTGGGATTACCGTTTTCAGTGGTGGAAAGAGAAGCGCCGTTTGAACGCCGCTGCACGTGCTCAGGCCAATCAGCTCCAGAAATTGTTCGATCGGCAGCGAGCGCTACGGCGTCAGGTGGCCTCGATAGCCGTGATGCGCCGCCTGCTGTCGTTGTGGCATACGGTGCATATCCCGATTGGGATGGCATTGTTTGTCTCCGCTTTCATCCACATTGGAGCGGCGATCTATTACGCTACCTTATTGCGTTAACTTGCCTTTTCATCAAGCAGTCTTGCTACAATGAGCGTGTCGCGAAGCACGTTGAGAATGTCGGGATTGATCTTTGTTTTTCTCCGTCGGCTCCGAGTTTCTGACGGGAAAACAAAGTGTGTAAGGCTATCCCCAATTCGTGTATACTAGCCGGTTATTATTTTTTGAGGAGATGTACCCGTGGAAAAGAAGCTGGGTTGTCTGTCTGTTGGTGGGATGATGGGCGCGGTGTTGACCCTGCTGCTGATCGTTGGCGTTATTGTGGTTTCTGGGGGGGCGATGTTCAGCCCCGGTGACCTGAACGCAGAGACGGGAGAAACTTTAGGGGGGGTGACCTCTCATAGTGAGTTGTCCAAACAATGTGGTGCATGTCATGTGTCGCCCTGGCAGGGGGGATCTATGGATAATCGATGTCTTGCCTGCCATACGAATATCGCCGACCAGCTACCTGATGCCAACACCTTGCACGGAGCGTTGATGAGCAATGGTGCGGTGACCTGCCGTGAGTGCCACTCTGAGCACAATGGAGCAGATGCCCCACTGACGACGATGACCACCACGGATTTTCCTCATGATGTGGTGGGTTTTTCCCTTCAAGCGCATACGGCCTTCTCTGATGGTACGCCCTTTGCCTGTCAGGATTGTCATGTGGAATCCCTGGCGCAGTTCGATGTTGCTGTGTGCTCTGATTGTCATCAAACGCTGGATGCCGCGTTTGTTCAGTTTCACACCGCGGCGTTTGGCGTTGCCTGTCTGGATTGTCATGACGGCATTGATACTTACGGAGCGGATTTCGATCACAACCGCTACTTCAAACTGGAGGGAGAACACGCCTCCGGGACGTGTGGTGGTTGTCACCAGGGGGCGCGGACGATCGCCGAGTTCCGCGATACGCCTCAGGAATGTTACGCATGCCACGCTGCTGACGACGCGCATAATGGCCAGTTTGGCCAAGATTGCGCCGTCTGCCATACACCGGTGGATTGGGAGCAGGCAACCTTTGATCACGCGCTTACGGATTTCCCCCTGGTGGGCAAGCACAGTAACGTGGAATGTGAGGAGTGTCATCGCAACAATGAGTTCGTTGGAACACCAACGGATTGCGTTGCTTGCCATGCAGAGATCGATCCGCACAATGGCGAGTTTGGCACGGATTGCGCGGCCTGCCACACGGCTGCTGATTGGAAACAAGTGACGTTTGACCACGCCAGTTTCCCTCTGGAAGATGGTCACGCCAACCTGGAATGTGAGGCTTGCCATCAGGGCGGGGAGTATAAAGGAACTTCGTCGGAGTGCGTGGCCTGCCATGCGCAGGATGACGCCCACAACGGCGAGTTTGGCACCGATTGCGCCGTTTGTCATACGCCGACCAAGTGGGAGCAGGCTACGTTCGATCATTCGCGCACAGCTTTCCCGCTAACGGGCGCGCACAGCTCGGTTGCCTGTGAAAGTTGCCATGTCAATAATGTGTATCAGGGCACGCCGCAGCAATGCGTGGCCTGTCATGCGGATCCAGTCTTCCACGCCGGTGCGTTTGGTACCGATTGTGCTTCCTGCCACAGCACATCGGCGTGGAGACCGGCTAAGTTCCGCGGCTCACACCCGGTGATTGCTGATGAAGGCGGGCGCGGGATTAACCACGGACGCACGACCTGTAGCACCTGCCATCCCTCTACGGTTTACCAGTACACCTGCCTGGCCTGTCACAGCAACAACCAGGGTGGCGAAGGCGGAGAGGATGATTGATGTTTTCTACCCCCGATCGCTTGCTTGATGGATAGGCGATCGGGGGAAGCCGTGGATTAAAAGAGCATTAAGTTTTGAAAAAAGTATTGACAGTGGTTGATCTTTCGGGTAATATATAGCCAACAAACGCCGGGGTGCCCCCCTCACTTCGGCGTTTGTTGCTTTAACCGACGACCCTGCTCCGGCGGGGTCTTTTTTGTTGGTTGGGGTGGTCTGCTTGTCTGTCTTAGCGCGATGAGGATGGGGATTGAACCAGGGGAAGAATGTCTGTATACTGAAGTAGCAGCAGATGAAAGGAGGTCGGCATGTTTCAGAAAATCCTGTTGGCGTTTGATGGTTCGGAAGCGGCTCAGCGCGCTGCTGAGCTGGCTGGGGAGCTTGCGCGGACCCATCGCGCTACTCTGAGAGTCGTGGTCTCGTATGACCCTATCCCGGCTTATCTTGGTGAGCCGGATTATCAACGGGCGCTCACGGGGCGTTTGCAGCACGCTGAGGAGACGCTGGCAGAGGCGCGTCAGCGAGTGGGTGAGATCCCTGGCGGGCTTAAAGATGAGATTCTGGAAGGTCCTGCGGCGGAGGCGATCCTCGAGGTGGCCAAAACGCGCGCCAGCGATTTGATTGTGATGGGGACGCGCGGCATGGGGCGGCTTACGGGATTGCTGATCGGTAGCGTCAGCCAAAAAGTGGTGGCGCACGCCGATTGCCCGGTGTTGCTGGTCAGGTGATAGTAAGCTTAACGGAAGGAATCAGACTTTTGGGCGAGGGCTTCGGCCTGGCGGAATTCCTCCGGAGTGTTGACGTTGCGGAAGGCCAGCCCGCGCGGATCGAGCGCCTGCAAAGCTTCCCCTTCGAGGGTGGCGATGTTGGCCTGAGGGTGCCAGGCGATGGCGCGCCATTGGTCCGCTTCGATGGCGGCCTGCACCAGCGGCAGGCAGGTCTCGCGGCGGTAGACGGCGTACAGCGGTTCCAGGCCGTGTTCGGTGCGGGGGAGGACGGCGTCGAGGGATGGATCGGCCAGCAGGCGGTCGCGGGCCGCGGCCAGGATCGCGGGGTTGGCGAAGGGCAGGTCGCAGGCCACCACGGCTACCAGTGCGTGACGCGCTGCCGTCAGGGCGGTTAGCAACCCACCCAGGGCGCCGCGCTCTGGGATCACGTCGGGGACGAGGCGAATCCCCAGGTAGCGATATCCCTCTGGTCGGTTGGTGGTGATGATGATCTCATCGGCCAGCGACTCCAGCCGGGTCAGCACCCGTTCAATCAGCGGTGTCCCCAAAAACGGCATCAGGGCTTTATCCTGCCCCATGCGACTGGAGCGCCCCCCGGCCTGGATCACAAGGCTTAACATGTTGGCATTATAATATACTTGAACCCACAGGAGACTGGGAGCTGCGATGAGTACGGTGGCCGAAATACTGGATGGGCTGACGCGGCCGGGCGAACTCTATGAACGCCTGGAGGAGGGGGCGGTGCGCTGTTTTGCCTGTGGGCATCGCTGCCTCATCCGGGAGGGGCGGCGGGGGATTTGTAAGGTGCGTTTCAATCGCGGTGGGGAATTGCTCGTCCCCTGGGGGTATGTGGCTGGCTTGCAGGTGGACCCCATTGAAAAGAAGCCGTTCTACCACTTCCTGACGGGGGAGGGCACCCTTAGCTTTGGAATGCTGGGATGCGATTTTCACTGTGAGTATTGCCAGAACTGGCTTTCTTCGCAGGCGTTGCGCGATCCGGCTTCGGATGTTTCGGCGCGCTATATCCGCGAGATCACGCCGCAGCAGGTAGTGGCTTTGGGGCAGCGTCAGGGCGCGCGAGTGGTGGCCTCGACCTACAATGAGCCGCTGATTACCTCTGAGTGGGCGGTGGCGATCTTCAAGCTGGCGCAGCAGGCCGGGATGAAGTGCGTGTTCGTCTCCAACGGCAATACCACTCCCGAAGTGTTGGAGTATCTGCGTCCTTATCTGAGCGGCTATAAGATTGACCTCAAGACGATGCAGGATAAGCACTATCGCAAGCTGGGCGGCGTGTTGCAGCACGTGCTGGATAGCATCCAGCGGGCGCATGATCTGGGGTTGTGGGTGGAGGTCGTCACGCTGGTTGTGCCGGGCTTCAACGATAGCACCGAGGAGCTGATGGATGCGGCGCGTTTCATTCGTTCGGTCTCGCCAGATATTCCCTGGCATGTGACCGCTTTCCATCCCGATTACAAGATGATCGAGTCAGGGCGCACACCGGCCAGCACGCTGCGCCGCGCCGCGGAGATTGGCCAGGAGGCCGGGCTG
>CAZZFZ010000167.1:0-5570 GCA_964653835.1 uncultured Anaerolineales bacterium | reverse complement strand
GGGCGGAAATCGGCCACCGCAGCAGACATCAGCAGGGCGTCCGACTGAGGGGCTGCTTCCAGCACGGCTTTTTGCATGTCTTGCGCCGTGCGCACGGCGATCACCTGTGCGCCTTCGGGCGGTGCAAGCGCGGTTGGCCCACTGATCAGCGTGACCTCGGCGCCGTAGTCGAGCGCTGCCTGCGCCAGGGCGTATCCCTGACGACCGGTGGAGCGGTTGGTTAGGTAGCGCACCGGGTCGAGGATCTCCTGCGTCGGCCCGGCGGTGACCACCACGCGCCGACCGCGCAGCGGCCCGCGCCGCGAGAGCAGGTAACGCGCCCACCCCAGGATCACAGCCGGTTCGCTCATTCGGCCGCGGGAGATCAGCCCGGAGGCCAGATGGCCCTCCTCGGGGCCGATGAAATGTGCGCCGCGGGCGCGCAGGGTTTCAACGTTGGCCTGGGTGGCCGGGTGGGCGTACATGCCGGCGTCCATCGCTGGGGCGATCAGAAGGGGAGGGGCATCATCGCCGGTGTCCAGCGCCAGGGCGGTCAGGGCGAGCAAGTCATTGGCAAAACCCTGCGCCAGCTTCGCCAGCGTGTTGGCCGTGGCGGGGGCGATGATGAGCATATCGGCGCGCTGCGCCAGCCCGACGTGCAGCACGTGCGCCTGCGTGCCCCACAAGTCGGCGTCCGTGTAGGCAGGCTGCCCGGTGACGGATTGGAAGGTCAGCGGGCTGATGAATTCCGTGGCGGCCTTGGTGAGAATGGCGTGGACGCAGGCGCCGCTCTGCGCCAGTTTGCTGGCCAGATCGGCGGCTTTGTAGGCGGCGATGCTGCCGCTCACGCCCAGCAGGATGGTTTTCTCTTGAAACGGGGTAATGGGCATAGGATTGGGCCGAAGATGGTTGCGCGTGATGTGCCCATTGTACCGTTAATCGTGCGGCGGCGGGAAGGAGTGCAGGACGTCTTCCTCCTGGTGGTAATCCAGGTCCAGCTCCGACCAGAGGTAGCAATCGCAGGGCAGCCCGTCAACACAGACCTGGCAGCAATAATGGCAGTCGTCCTTCATCAGCGGCACCCAGCGGATCTCTTCGCCACAGCCATCGCACCAGATGGTATTGCCATTGCGAGACATACCTCACTCTCCTTTCGCTTTCCGGGTGATCAACACCGAGCAGGGGGCGTAGTGGATCAATTTGCGCGAGACACCTCCCAAAAGGAAACTCTCTAGCCCGCCCAGGCCACGCGAGCCAGCGACGATTAACTGGATGTCTTGCTCCCTGGCGTAGGTGATGATCTGCGTGGCGGCGTCGCCCCTGGTGAGGTGGGAGACGGCCTCCAGCCCATGTTTGTGCAGCGCGGCCACGCATTCCTCCAGCAGGGCTTCCCCGCGTTTGTGCTCCTCCGCTTCCTGGGCGCGCAGTTCGGCCTCCAGATCCTCGTTGATGATCGGGATGGTGAGATCCATCCCCGCAGGCCAGCTTTGGGCCAGGAGTTCCCGTTGATAGGTCGGCGGCAGCACGTGCATGGCGTGGATTTGCACAGAGGTGGGCAGGGGGAAATCGCTCAGGTAGCGCAGGGCGGCCTGCGCGTGCTCGGATTCATCCACCACCAACAGGATGCGCGCCAATCCCTGGAACGGCGCGCGCACCACCATTGTGGGGCAACTGGCAATTTCTGTCACCTTTTGAGCCACGCCACCCAGTAAAATCCCCAGCGTGGCGCGCAACCCCTTGGCCCCCATGACGATCAGGTCGGCCGAATGCTCGCGGGCGTATTGGGTGATGATCTCCGCCGGGTATCCGGCGATCAACTCGGTATGGACGCTGGCCTTGCTGCCGCTGAGCCGAGATCGGGTTTGATCGAGCACATCGGTGAACGAGGTGGCGAACTGCGCCTGGCGGGGGATCAGCACGGAAACGACGTGGATCTGACTCCCATCGGGCAGGGGCAGGGCGTTGAGCAGCTCAATGGCGGAGAAAGCGTGCTCCGAGCCGTCCATCGCCAGCACGATCGTTTTTGGGCGTAGTGGGGATTTCGACATGGCGACCTCCTTTCCTGAGAAAATGGAAACCCGGCCGATGGGGGCATCGGGCCGGGCAGAGGGACGTGGTCGAGGATGATGGGCTTGCCCGGCGCGAGGCCGGGTGTGGGTTATGTTAACTCTAGCAAAGATGATCTGGCTTTGCAACGGGTAGTTTTTCCCCAGTTAACAAAAACGTAAGATGGTACCGGAGTTCCTTGTTTGATCGCCTTCCCTATGCTAGACTACGGTCAGCCATGGTGTCGGAAGGTGGATTGTATCGCCAGGCTCTTGAAGCCATTCAGCAGGGCAAGCGCGCCAAGGCGCGCGAGGTGCTGACGCGCCTGTTGCGGGGGAACAAAGACAACCCGGACTACTGGTTGTGGATGAGCGCGGTGGTTGAGAGTGACAAGGAGCGGCTTTATTGTCTGAAAACGGTGTTGCGCCTGGATCCGGAGAATGCTGCCGCCCGGCGCGGCTTACAGCTTTTGGGGCATACCCCCGCCGATGAGGACATCCAGCCTGTACCGCCGCCGTTTCGTCAGTGGGAGGCGATCCTCCTGGAGAGAAAGCCCGCGCAGAAAACTGGGCGCCGCCTCAGCCCGGCTTTGCAGCGTGGGCTGGCCGCCGCGGCCGTGGTGGTTCTTGTGGGGCTGGTGTTCCTGGGTGTGTTCGGCACCCGTAGTGGTTTGTTTGGCCCTCGCCTGACCATCACACCCATCGCCTGGACGCCGACTCTCACCGACACACCCAGCGCTACCCCCAAAGGGCACACCGCCACTCCCACGCCGCCAGATGTCGTTCAGCCGTTGTGGATGTCCTTGAGGGCGACCTACACGCCGCGCCCTGTTTATGTTGCCACGCAGCACCCGCTCAGCGAGGCTTTCCGCATTGCCATGCGCGCCTTCGCCAAAGAGGATTATGAACGCATGCTGGAATTCATGCAGCAGTTGCAGCGAGAAGAGCCGGACGCGCCGGATATTCATTACTACGCTGGTGAGGCTCACTGGCTGCTCGGCGAGTTTGACGCCGCGCGGAAAGCTTATGAGACCGCTATTGAGATTGACCCCACTTTCGCTCCCGCTTACCTGGGGCGAGCCCTGGCTGCCTACGCGGCCAATCCGAGGGCCAGCAAGACCGTGGAAGCCGATTTCCTCAAAGCCATTGAACTCGATCCGGCGTACACGGACGCCTACATGGAACTGGCGCGTTATTATCTGGAGATTGATGATCAACCGGCGGCTCTCGATATCCTGGAACAAGGCGGCGACTTATTGACCACCTACCCGGCGTATTACCAGATTCAGGCGCGCGCCGCCCTCGACCGTGGGGAATTTGAGCAGGCCTGGGACCTCGCTGCTCAGGCGTATAAAATGGACATCACCGCGCTGCCGGTGTACCTGCTGCTGGCCGAAGCTTCACTGCGGCTGGAGCAGCTGGAACAGGCGATGTCTTACCTGCAAACGTATGGCGCTTATGAGGACGAAAACCCGCTCTACTGGGCGCTGCTCAGTGAGGCGTATTACCGTCTGGGCGAGGATTATCAGGCCGCGTTTGACGCCGCCGAGCGCGCCCTAGAGCTGGATGAGGACATGTCGATGGCCTATCAATATCGTGGGCTGGCCGCGTTGGAGCTGGGCGATGCCAAAGCCGCGGTCAACGACTTGTTCAAGGCGCGCAACCTCGACCCCGAGAACTTTACCATCAGCCTGGGCTTTGGCCGGGCGATGTGGGCGAGCGGCGATCTCGGAAACGCCTATTTGCAGATAGATCACAGCGAAAAACTGGCCCAAACTGATCGCGAGCTGGCGCAGGTATATTACTATCGCGCTCAAATCGCTGGTCAGTTAAGTCAGCTCCAGCAAGAGGCGTTGGACTGGGAAGCGCTGCTGGCGCTGCCGGAGGAGGTTGTTCCAGAAGAATGGCGACAGCAGGCGCGAGTAGCCCTTGGCCTGGTAACGGTCACGCCGACGTTGACCGCTACGGCGACGACGGTGACCCGCACGCCCGCCGCCGCGCCGGCAGTGACGCCGACGCCTTAGAATGAAGTCGTCTCGCCCGAAGCCGCAGGAAGCGCATCGTGAACAAGTTTCGGAATGAATCGCCTCGAACGCAACGCAGCCTATGGGCTGTGTTGGGATGCGTTGTGCTGCTGGCTCTCGCTGTAGCGTGGGGCGTGAGGCAGGGTTCGCCTGGGGATGCCATCGCAGCTTTGGTCTTCGCGGCTCTGGGGGGATTGTTTTCCTGGTGGTTGAGTGGTCTTTTAGTGATAGGCGGCGCGCAGGATTTGCTGCAGAAACGTCTGCGAGAGTTGACCACCATCAATCGGGTGAGTCAGGCGCTGCGCTCGTCGCTGGATCTGGAAGTTCTGCTCCCCGTGCTGCAAGAGCAGGTCACCCAGGTGTTGGGGGTGCACAATTTTTATGTTGCCCTGGTGGATCGCCAGACTAATGAACTCTGGTATCCGTTGACGGTTAAACGCGGCGTGCGGCAATCGTGGCCGCGCCGCCCGCTGGAAGACCGCCTCACCGATCGTGTCATCCGCGAGAGCCGGGTGATTATGCTCACGCCGACCACGCAGCGGGGAGCCAACCCAATTGGCATGCCCACCGGGGAGAGCACGCCCAAATCCTGGCTGGGCGTGCCGCTGGTCACGCCGGAGCGGACGATCGGCTGCCTGGCGGTTTATGACCTCGCAGACGGCGTTGAATTCACCCACTTTGATGTTGACCTGCTGACCATCCTTTCGGGTCAGGTCAGCGTGGCGATTGATAACGCCTTGCTCTATACGCAGGCGCAGCTGCGCGCCCGTCAGTTGGAGACGCTTAACCGCTCGGCAGTGCATATTGCTGCCAGCCTTAACCTGGATGATGTGCTTGCCGAGGTGTGGCGCGCTGTGGAGAAGGTCAGCGATGGGCAGGCCTGCGCGGTTTACCTGCTCGATGCCGAAGGGGAGCGCGTTCGACTGGCGTTTTCTGCGGGCCTCTCGCCGGAGTTCATCCAGGTGAATGAGGCTTACCGTGTTGCTGAGGATGTGCGCGCGGCGTGTGTTCGCTCCGGCGAGACGATTGTGACCTCAGATGTGCGTGCCAGTGACTGGCCTGCAGAATCAGCGGAGTCTTTTGAAGAGGCTGGTTTTACGGCCTGTGTGGATGTCCCTCTCACTGCTCCAGGAGGGGTGACCGGTTTTCTCAGGGTGTATTACGTTCAAAGGCATCCTATTCCCTCCGATGAGATCCGCCTGCTGCAAACGCTGGCGATGCAGGCGGCCATGTCGGTGGAGAACGCCCGCCTGTATGCGCACACGGACGCCCGGCTGGCGGCGCGCGTGCAGCAATTGGACGCGGTGATTAACACCGTCGCCGAGGGGATCTTGATGATTGACACGGCTGGCAATATCCGCCTGGTGAACCGCGTGATCACCCGAATGTTGGATTTATCTGCTGAGCAATTGAACGGCGTGCATTTGTCGGCTTTATCCCCTGAGGCGTTGGAGCGGCTGGGATTCTCGACGGAGGAAGTTGGCGAACTCCTGGAGCAATTATCATCCGGCGCAAAAGCAGA
>CAZZFZ010000166.1:0-5594 GCA_964653835.1 uncultured Anaerolineales bacterium | reverse complement strand
GGGTAGGTGTCTCTGGCGTAGGTGTAGGTGTATCTGGGGTTGGAGTAGGTGTGTCGGGTGTCGGTGTATTTGAGGGTACAGTTGTCGGTGTCGGAGCCGCGCCGGTGGCCGTGTTTGTCGGCGTGGCTGTGCCGCCGGTGGCCGTCGCCGTGGGGGTCGCTGTGGCGGTGGCATCCCCCACGACCACAATTTGCACGTAAAATGAGGTATCAAACGGCACGCCTTGCGCGTTTTGCAGCTTCCAGTAACCGGTGTATGTCCCTGCTGTGAGGGGGGCGACCAGGTCCACAGAAATATCCACCGTGGCGCCCGGCGTGATGTTCCCTGTGGTGAATTGTTGCGGGCTGACGCCGCTCATCTGCTCGCCACTGATGAAGACCAGGCGATATTCGGGCGTCCAGGGGCACGTCCCGCCGTTGAGCAACCGCCAGGTTTTTGTAAAGGTGGCCCCCGGAGCGAGTTGTGTGCCGTCCGGGATCGTGACGTCGCTGATGAAGACAGTAACGTCGCAGGCGCCGCTTCCTCCACCGCCGGGGCTGCCTCCCCCAGACTGTGTTGGGATGGGGGAAGGTGTTGGGGGTGGCGTGGGCGTCGCGGTTGAGGTGGGCAGGCTGGTAGCCGTCGGCGCGGGAGTGCTGGATGCCGCCGGGGTTTGGGAGAGCGAGGCGTGCACCGTCTCCACTACCTGGGTAAGGATTTCCTCTGGGGAGGGAGTTCCCGTTTGGTTATCGTTAAACACACAGGCGCTGAGCGTCAGCGCGCCCAGAGCAATCAAGATCCAGAGCTGTTTCCATTTCATGGTTTTTGTCTCAACTTTCCTGTTCGGATGTAGGGGGTGATGGCGGAAATACTGCTTCTACATCCGAGGTCTTACTCCCCGTATTGTATCCGAAAGCGGCTGGATTGGGGGGGATATCTGGTATAGTTATAACATTGCTTTTCCAAGGAGGGCATTGCCTGGCCGATGGGTAATTTTAATGAACGCCTCTCTCGTGTGGCAGAGGGGCTGTTGGAAAACGAACAACTGACCGCCGATCTGGATGACGCCGCCGCTCACGTACTTCTGGATTGGGGGCTGAAAATGGCTCGGCAGATTGTACGCCAGACGTTGGGGATGGATGACCTGGCAGCGGAAGATGCCCTCTACGCGCCCATGCGCGCCACGCGCCGGTTGATGCGGGCGGTGAACAAGTGGGTGGCGCGGCAGGATATCTTCAGCGAAACGCAGCATGCTGAGACGCTGGCGAAGATCATTTCACATGCGGAAGTGGTTTATGGCGACACCTACATCCCGCCTGCCCAAGAGCAGAGGGAGCAGTTTCTGGCGCGCCGTGCTGCTTTGATGTCGAACCCCGTCGATTTTATCGTTGAGTTACAAAAATTGATTGAGCACGCCTTAGAGGAAGCCCTATGAGCGAAAAGCAACCGCCTTCTCGTAAAGCACAAATTGTCACTGTCATCCTGTTTATCGTGCTGGCGGCGTTATATGTGGTCTACGGGGTTGATCCGCTCGGTTTGTTTACGCCACCCACCCCGACGCCCACTGTGGCGCAGGTGGCGCCGCCAACCGTGGCTGCGGCACCCGATTGGTGGGAAGTTTATTTCACAGATCCAACAACCATCAATGATCCGGCGAATCTGGGTGGTTCGATTGAAGAGAAGCTGATTGAACAGATCAACAACGCCCAATCTTCAATCCACATTGCTGTTTTTGAATTTAACCTCACCCCCGTGGCCGAGGCGTTGATTGCAGCTTATCAACGCGGCGTGGATGTCCGCTGGGTGACGGACGACGAGCACGGCATTGAAGCCGATGAAGAGGAGAACCGCGGGCAGTTCGCTATGCTGGAAGATGCCGGCATTGAGGTGCGAGACGATCAGCGCGGGGCGTTGATGCATAACAAAATCTGGATTTTTGATGGGCAGGTGGTGTGGACGGGTTCGACCAACATCACTCAAAATGGCATCTTCCGCAACAACAACAACGTGCTTGTGTTGCGCTCCACCCGCCTGGCCGGGGTTTTTGAGCGAGAATTTGAAGAATTGTGGGGAGGGGCGTTTGGCCCGAGTTCACCCTCGACGGTGGGGGAGCAGTTCGTCTCTGTCAATGGCACGCCGGTTCAGGTCTTGTTCGCCCCGGAGGATGAAGTGGTCAGCCGCCTGCTTCCCTTTGTAGAGGGAGCGCAGCAGAGCATCCGTTTTATGGCGTTTTCGTTCACCCACGATGATCTGGGCGCGGCGATACTGGAGCGCGCTCAAAACGGTGTGGATGTTAAAGGGATTTTTGAAACCCGTGGCAGCGAGACGGAATACAGTGAGCTGCCGCGCATGTATTGTGCTAACCTCTCTGTGCGTCAGGACGGCAACCCGCGGACGTTCCATCACAAGGTTATTGTGATTGATGAGCGTATTGTGGTGACCGGCTCGCTGAATTTCTCCAACTCGGCGAACGAGAGCAACGATGAGAATGTGGTGATTATCACCAACCCGGCGATCGCTGCCGAATACCTGGCGGAGTTCGACCGCCGGTGGGCAGAAGCCAGCGCCCCCGATCCTGCGGATATGGGGTGCACACAGTGACATTTGTCCAGTTGACGCCGGTGTGGGCGGCGTGTATAATGCCTGCCGTAACTGAATAGAAAACCTTCGGGGCAGGGTGTAATTCCCGACCGGCGGTAAAGCCCGCGAGCGCCTCTGGCGCAGGATCCGGTGAAACTCCGGGGCCGACGGTATAGTCCGGATGGAAGAAGGTTGACAGGCTTGGCCCGCAGTGGGCCAGGCGGCTGTTGCATGCCCCGAAACCACGGTTTCGGGGTTTTTGTTGCAGATTCTCAGGCTGTGCCTGGGTTGTTTGCTATGCCCCGATTCGCGTCGGGGCTTTTTTGTTGAGGAGCGTGGATGCGAACACGACGAATCTGGCTGTTATTGATTTCCCTGGCAACTCTGTTGTTGGGCTGGCAGGCGCTGGTCTGGATGGCGGATCTGCCTGGCTTTATCCTGCCTTCGCCAGTCAGCGTGGCGCGGCGCTTTTGGTTGATTGTGCAGGATGGCAGCCTGGCGCGCCATCTGGGCACCACGGTTGCTGAGGTGATGCTTGGCCTGGCGCTGGGCTTGTTTTCAGCGACGATGTTGGGGTATCTGCTGGCCAAATCTCCCACGGTGGAGCGTTTGCTCTCGCCGTATATCGTCGCCAGTCAGGCTGTGCCGATGGTGGCTGTGGCCCCTTTGCTGGTTATCTGGCTGGGACCGGGGATGCTCTCCAAGGTGTTGATTGCCGCGTTGATTGTGTTCTTCCCGGTGTTGGTGAACACCGTTGTGGGCATGCGCGCCGTTCCCGAAGAGTTGCGCGCCCTGATGCGTTCCTTGCAGGCGACTCGCTGGCAGACGCTGCGCTTGCTGGAGATCCCGGCTGCTTTGCCGGTGTTCTTTGGCGGCCTGCGCGTGGGCGCGACGCTGGCCGTCATTGGCGCGGTGGTGGGCGAGTTTGTCGGCGCCGATCGCGGCCTCGGCTTCCTCATCAATCTTGGACGCGGGTTGTACGATACTGCCCTGGTTTTCGTTTCAATTTTTGTTTTGATTGGTCTGGCGTTGGCGCTTTATGGCATCGTGGTCGCGTTGGAAGCGCGCTTGCTTGCCTGGCAACAGCGTGCGGATCAATAACGCCTCACGCGAAGCGCTTCTTCGTCGTGGCAGGATAATTCTTCAAAACATCAAAGGAGTACACTGTATGATTTCTCGACGCATGATTTTGTTCACTGTGATTCTGGCTTTGCTCGCCGTGGGGTGCACCGCGCAACCTCAGGTTGAAGAAACGCCAACCCCGGAGGAGCTGGTGCATATTCGGCTGCCGATGGGTTATATCCCCAATGTGCAATATGCGCCGTTTTACGCTGCGGTAGATTTGGGCTTTTATGAAAAAGCGGGTATTGAGATTGAGTTCGATTACAGTTTTGAGACCGACGGCGTGGCGCTGGTGGCGGCCAATGAACTGCCCTTCGCCATCGTCTCGGGTGAACAGGTGTTGATGGCGCGGGCGCAAGGGTTGCCGGTTGTCTATGCCATGGCCTGGTATGGCGATTACCCTGTGGGCGTTATCGCCAAAGAAGAGCAGGGCATTACCTCGTTGCAAGACCTGGCTGGCAAGCGAGTTGGCCTGCCGGGGTTGTTTGGTGCCAACTACGTTGGCCTGCGGGCGCTGCTTTCCGCAGCCGGTTTGGAAGAAAGCGATATCACCCTGGATGCGATTGGCTTTAACCAGGTCGAAGCGCTGGCGACCGACCAGGAGGACGCTGTTGTGGGCTATATCACCAATGAACCCATCCAGCTTCGGGCGCAGGGGTACAACGTCACGGTTTTCCCGGTTTCTGATTACGTCAAACTGGTCGCAAACGGCTTGTTGACCAACGAGACGATGATCCGCGAAAACCCGGATCTGGTACGGCGCATGGTGCAGGCCACCCTGAGCGGCATCCGCTTTACCATTGCTCACCCGGACGATGCGTATGAGATCAGCAAGAAATACGTGGAGGGGTTGGAAGAGGCCGACATCCACGTTCAGATGGAAGTGTTGAAAACATCCATCGCGCTGTATCAGAAGGATCCGCTGGGGTACACTGACCCGGCTTCCTGGGAGAATATGCAGGATGTGTTGCTCTCGATGGAGTTGATCCCTGAGCCGCTGGATTTGGAAGCTGCCTACACCAATGAATTCATTGGAGAATAGTTCTGTCCTTGCAGTTGACGGACTGAGCGTTTCGTTTACTGATGCGAACGGCGTGCTGCACGCACTGGAGGATATTTCCTTTGCCGTGCAGCCAAGCCAGTTTGTCAGCGTTTTGGGCCCCTCCGGATGTGGCAAAAGCACGTTGTTGCGTATCCTGGGGGGCTTGCTGCCTCCCACCAAGGGTGCTGTGGCGTTTCGCGGCCAGCCGCTGACCAGCCCGCGCCGCGAGATCGGCTTTGTTTTCCAAAACGCCAACCTGATGCCCTGGCGCAGCGTCTTTGCCAACATCGCCCTGCCGCTTGAATTACAGGGCTTGCCCGTGGGGGAGATCGAGACGCGGGTTCGAGAGTTAATCGACCTGGTGGGGTTGCATGGCTTTGAGGATTGGCTGCCGCGCGACCTCTCTGGCGGGATGGCGCAACGGGTGGCGATCGCCCGTGCGCTGGCCCACGACCCTGAAGTACTGTTGCTCGATGAACCCTTTGGCGCCCTGGACGCGTTGACGCGCGAGCAGATGGAAGCGGAGTTGTTGCGCATCTGGCGCTTGCGCCGGAAGACCGTCATCATGGTGACGCATGCCATCCCCGAGGCGGTTTACCTCTCCGATCGGGTGATCGTCCTCAGCCCCAGGCCAGGACGCATCCGCCTGGACATTCAGATCCCACTTCCCCGACCGCGGCAACAGGCATTACAATATACACCCGAATTTTGGGAGCTTGCTCTTCGTTTGCGCGCGGCTATTGGGTAAGATCCCCCAAATGATGTACAATAAACCCGGCATCCGTGGCTTGCAAGGCGATGGATGCCGGGTGTTGTTTCTTTATGTAAAGAGATTTTAGTGGATAAGTGAGGAAACCATGAAGAAGCGATT
>CAZZFZ010000165.1:1992-5724 GCA_964653835.1 uncultured Anaerolineales bacterium | reverse complement strand
GAGTAAGACGAGCACGGGGAGTAAACGTGATATGCGTTTCATAGTGAGTCCTTTCTCCAGGCTTCCCAGGTTTCCGGAAGCCTGGTTGTGAATACCTGGCGTTTTCACTCGGCGAAATTTTCCAGATATTGTTGGCAGCTTTCAGGTTGTACCTGTGTTTTAACTAGCCACCTGACACTTTGCCAGTCATCGTTGGTCGAGTGCCCCGCAAGGGGTGTATCGAGACCACGATGGCGCAAAAACGGGTTTCGATACGGCCTTTCGGCCTACTCAACCAGCGTTTTTGCTTATGTTCTCAAAACTGTCAGGTGGCTAGTGTTTTAAAAATGCAAAATCAGAGTGAGGGGGTGTATCTCAATACGGTGGGGCGCGTTGCCTCCTTTCATGTTGGGCTGCCGAAATCTGAATCTCCATCGTCATCATCAGGATCAACCCACACGAACCAGCCCAGGCCGGCGATCTCGGAGATCAGCAACAGGTCTATCATCAGCACGATGACGCCGACCACAAGTTTGGCTTCCAGCAGGCTGACCCACCTCGGCAACTCGATGCTCACACCCGGCAGCCCAATGGACAGCCCCCCGCCCTCTACGCTCTTGCCGAAGAACAGCCAGTAGTGGAAGGGGATAGCGATGATAAAGAGCAGCAGGTCGGCCAGCCAGCGCGGGAAGGGTGTCGCTCTCCGCGCGGGCTGGCTCGCGGCCAAAGCAAGGAAGTACACACCGAGCAGCACAAAGGCAAAGCTGGCCGTTACGGCGATCCACGGCGGCGATTCGCCGAAGAAGTCCTCGCCGGGCAGGAGGTTCAACGCGGCCAAGATGGGCATCCCTCCCAGAAGAATGAACACCAGCCCGCAGCCTGCCCTGCCGAGGACGGTGCAACCGGGCGAGGGTTGTTGCCCGGCGGGGGGGTGGGAAGAGGGGGTTGTCAGTTGCATCGCGCCGTCTCATTCATTCGTTACTTTTCAAAAGTCCGTTCAGGCAGATGAGCCAGGATGTACTGGACGACATCCTGGCCGTTCACCAGCCGCTCGGTGGGGACGAGCACTTTGCCCTGGGGGGAGTGCAGTTCATAGCGCTCCACCGTCACGCCCGAGGCGACGCGGGTGACCACGCGCACCGCGCGGGTGAACTCGTCCCAGGCGATGCGTTTGCCGCTGCGTGTAGTCAGCCCGTTTTCGTCTAGGTAGGCTGGCCACTGGCGTTGTTGCGACCAGATCGCCAGCGGCGCGATGCCCAGAGTGAATACTCCTAAAACGAATGTCAGACAACCGGATAGTTTGAAGATCTTCACTTCCATGGCATACCTCCTGATAGGTTCGGCTTTCATTGCTATCTCAGACTTCCGAGGTCTTTAAGACTTCGGAAGTCTGAGGAAGCGCGGCTTCACCGCCGCGCCATCAGCGTGCTGACAGCCTCCACCTGCACGCCGTATTGCTGGAGCAGTTGGAAGAGCGGCTCGATCAGGGCAAAGTCCTTTTCGATGGTCTCGTCGTTGAAGACGATGCCCATATACTCATCGGGGGCAGCGGTTTGCAGGGCCTGCTCGATCTCCGCCAGGTTGACGGCGGCCTCGCCCAGGTGAGCGATCTCATAGCCGGTGTTGTAGATTTCGACCACGGGGCGGCCGTTGTGGGTGGTCTCCACCGGCGTGCTGAGCAGGTCGTCCTTCGAGGGCGTCTCACCGGAATCGGTAGCGAAGTAGAGCACACCCTCTGGCCAGTCGGTGTCCTCATCCGACATGCCCGCCGAGGTGATCCCCTTCTGCGAGAGCGGAGCGAGGAACTCCATCAGGGCGTTCATATCGCCCAGGTAGCCGTAGTCGGTGGCGTACCAGCCGTCGGTGCGGACGGCGTCGGGGGCGTCCGTGTAGCCGTCGAAGAACTTGTGCGTCGGGCCGTGGTGGTGCAGGGCAATCTCGTGGCCGTTGGCTTCCCAGGCGTGGACAGTATCCAGCAGGCCGCTCTTATAGACGTAATCCGCCCAGGGCCAGGAAAATTGCAAGGTGACTTTCACACCATAGCGGTCGGCCAGCGCGATGAACTGCTCCAGTTTGGGCCAGAGGGCTTTGATGCGCGGCCCGCGGCTGACTTCCAGGTGGAAGGCGATGAAGGTGCCTTTGGGGCCGCTGCCTCCCTCTGTAACCTGGGGGGACGGCGCGCTCGCGGGGGAGGCCGCTGCCCCCTGGGAGGAAACCTGCGCCCCCAGCGCCGCCGTGCCGGCGTTGTCGTGGCGGTAGCGCGGCCAGATGGCGTTCCCGTACCCGGAGAGGCCGCTGTTCTCGATGATGTTGAGCGTGGCGTCCTCTTGCAGCACGTAGATCACGCCGTCCTGGATCACCGGGCTGGTGAGCACGCGGGCGTCGGAAGCCAGCGCGTATTCCTTCACCAACTGCCCGTCCAGAGTGAGGATTTGCAGTTTCCCATCGGTGGCGAAGAGCGTGTACCGGTCATCGGCCAGGGTAGGGGAGGCGTGGGCGAACGCGCCCGGCGCTTCGGCCAGCGTGGTGGTTTCACAGTTGGGCGTGACGCGCCACAACTGGCCGCGGCGGGTGTTCTGCTCATCCGGCACGCTGATGGCGACGTAGGCGTTCCCCGCCGCGTCCACCGTGGGGGCGGTGTAGAAGCCCACGGCCTGGGTCTGCGGCTCGAAATCGAATTCCACGCGGCAGGCCTCGTTCAGGTTGTTATCCAGGCGGTAGAGATAGACGGTCATATTTGAGTCGTTTGGGCGCACGTACTGCACCCACAGGCCGCTGCCATCGGGGATGACCTCGCCGGAGACCGAATCCATGTTGGCGCCCTCAAAGGGCAGTTTGTAGCAGGCCAGGTCGCCGGGGTCGAAAGTCGCCAGGATGTTGAGTTCCTTATCGGTCTTGATCACCGAGCAGCCGTAGAGATACTCGGTCTCGTCGCCGGATTTCTCGCCCACGGTCTGCGCGGCGCTACCCCAATACAAGTACTCGCCGTCGGTGGTCACGCTGGTGCCGATCCAGGCGCGGAAGCCGTCCTCGGTATTGCGTTGGTGAACCACCTCGCCGTTGGCATCAATGGCGAACAATCCCCCACAGTTGGGGTTGAGCGGGTTTTGACAGTTATCGCCCGGCGAGTTGACCGAGCCGAAGTAGAACAGGTCATCAAGCACTGTGCCGCCGCTATCGGAGGTGATCCCCACGCTCATCTTCTGGCGCAATTCGAGCGTTTGCGGGTCGAAGGTCAGCACCGTGCCGCCGAAAGTGACCGTCCAGTACAGGGTGTCCCCAGCGGCGTCGTAGGTCAGCGGAGCCTCGCCCGCCGCGCCCTCGTAGAGCGTGTAGAGTTGGCCGTCTTGCAGGTTGTAGCCGAACAGCACGCGCGCATAGGGGCCGGGGTTCTGCTGGCACTCTTTGTATGCGTGGCCGGGGTAGATCAGCCAGTCGCCCACGATGACCGGCGTGGCGGTGATGTTAGCACAGTCTTTATCCATGGGGACCTGAACGTAGCGCACCTCCCCGTTTTGGCCGTACTCGGCGTCAGGCACGGGGGTGATGCCGCTTTGCGCCTGGGTGTCCGCCAGCGGCGCGCCCGCCAGCGCCAGTGCAATCAACAAACCAACGAGAAGTGTAGATAAATAGTTATGTTTCACAATGTGTTCCTCCTGCTTGAGAAAGTATCAAACAAGAGTATATCAATCGGGTTTGGTTATTTATTGAGATGTTGTAAACATTTTGTAAATTACCTGCTTCCTGTATTCA
>CAZZFZ010000165.1:0-1892 GCA_964653835.1 uncultured Anaerolineales bacterium | reverse complement strand
GGTTATTTATTGAGATGTTGTAAACATTTTGTAAATTACCTGCTTCCTGTATTCAAGGGTTTTCGCCCAGGATGGTGGAGACGGTTTGAATCGTAACCCCAGCTCCTTGCAGGGAGCGGAACAGCTCCTCTACTTCGTCCTGATGCGCCCAGAAATCGAAAGGATGGGTGACGATACCGATCACCTCGCCGGGCGCGGCCCCCTCCACCGCGGCCTGAATCTCTTCCAACGTGGCTGCCGGGCCGCGGCTGAGTACAAAGCCCTGGTTGTTCACCTGGGTGACGTTCACGCCGTTGTAGGTCGCCGCCGCGGGTGTGGAGCGCAGCCCCCCGCCGGACATCCCTGCTCCCCCGGTAGCGTAGATCAGCGTGGCAGGCCAGTCGGTCTCCTCGTCGGTCATGCCGCCGGTGAGGGGGATGCCGTCTGCGGGGAGTTGGTTGAGCAGCGCCATGGCCTCGTCCATCGTGCCGCGATACCCCTGGCGGTTCTGGTAGCCCGGCGTGTTGGTGTAGCCGTCCCATTGCGCGTGGCTGACGCCGTGGTGATGCACGGCGATCTCGTGCCCTTCGGCCTCCCAGGCGCGGATTTGCGCCAGCGCCTCGGGGTGCGCAAGGGCGTATTCCGCCCACTGGGGCTGGAACTCCAGCGTCAGTTTGTGCCCGTAGCGGTCGGCCAGGGCTACAAACGCCTCCAGCATGTGCCACTCATCGGCCACCGAATCGGGCTGCGTGTTGTGATCGCTGGTCTCGATGTGCACGGCGAAGAAGACCGCCAGGGCGGTTGGCTCGCCGCCTGGGACCTGGGTTGGCTGCACCGCAGCGGGCTGGGTTTCGCCCTCAGGGGCGCGGGTGTGCATCACGGGACGCGGCCCGGCGGGGATGCCCTCTGCTCCTGTGCTGGGGCTGCACCCCGTGAGCAATGCGATCAGCGAGAACAGGAAGATGATTCTTTTATACATTGCTAAAATTCTTTTTTCTTTGTGTCTCTGTGGCTAGCCGCCGGACAGTTTGCCAGCGATATGACGCATGTGGCTGACCTGGAGCATAATTCTCTCGCCAAGATCGCAAAGTTTCGCCAAGTTTTGCAGTTATCTTGGTGTACTTGGCGAGCTTTGCGTGCGTTACCCGTATGGCTTTCAAAAGTGTCCGGTAGCTAGTCTCTGTGGTTGAACGTGTAAATACATACAATGTGCGTATCTGTAGGTGGGTCAGTGGACGGAAAAGCGGAGGATCCGTTCTGAGAACTTGAACTCGCCCACCCACAGGTAACTGCCATCGAAGGCCAGCGAAGCGGGCCAGAAGAGTTTGTCGCGCCCGATCTCGGGAGAAATATCGTTGAAATCGCGTGCCCCCAGCAGCACGTCGGCGGGTTTCCCCGCCAGGGCGTCGGCGACCTCTGTCCAGATTTGCACCCGGTTGAAGCCGGTATCGGCGACGAACAGGTGTCCCTGGCTGACCAGCACTCCGCCCGGCAGGTTGAATTTCCCCGGCCCGCCCAGCGTGACCGGATCGCCGCCGCGCGCCAACGCGTCCACGCGGAACAGCACCACGTTCCCGCCCGGCCCTGCCAGGCTGACCGCCGCCAGGTATTCGCCATCGCTGGAGAGCCGCTCCACTCCTTCCAGGGGGAGCGTGAAGCGTGGGGGATCCTCGGCGGAGGGGATCCCCTCCCAGACGTAGATGACGCCAGCCCCCTCCTCGGCCAGGTAGAAGTACTGCTCATCCAGCGCCACCCCTTTGAGGTTGTTGAGGCGCACGCCGCCGATCTCCCCGTTGAGAGTCCTGTCGGGGAGTTCGCCGTTGCGCGGCAGCGTCTCCCAGATGTAGACGCTGGACGCCCCCGCCAGCGCGAGGGTCTCCCCCCACAGAGCGTTATCCCACGGCGGTTCGGGC
>CAZZFZ010000164.1:0-5814 GCA_964653835.1 uncultured Anaerolineales bacterium | reverse complement strand
ACCGCACAGGCGCTTGACGCTGAAATGGCAGACCGCATAAAGAAACACAGAGCGCACCGTCCACAAAGCTGGCAAACGCGCGAAATTCCCATCAACATTGCCGGAGCGCTGAAAGACAACCCGCCTCAAGCGCCTTGCATTCTCCTGGACTGCCTGACCATGCTGGTGAGCAACGTGATCATGACAATTACAGATGATGACTTCGAACCAGATGAAGTTCAAGCTGGCGAAGTTGTGGCGGCTGAGTTGGACGCGTTGCTCGAGACGATTCAGAACAGCGAGGCGGAATGGATCCTTGTCTCAAACGAAGTTGGCATGGGCCTGGTGCCCCCGTACCCCCTCGGGCGTGTCTATCGAGATCTGTTAGGTTGGGTCAATCAGCGAGTTGCTGCCGTTGCAACCGAAGTTTATTTTCTTGTGGCCGGGATGGCGCTACCGTTACATGAATTTGCCTTGCTACGCGACTCGTTACGGCTGTAACCGGCTGGCTCAGCAGGTGCCTCACTTTTCATGACTTGCTCTGTAGCCGTTCTGGATGATTCCATGCATTGTGATATAATGAACGCAACTGAATACGCACGACCTTCGGGGCAGGGTGAGCCGAGCGTTAACACATGGCAATTCCCGACCGGCGGTGAAAGCCCGCGAGCTTGTCGTCATTTCTGATAACAAGCAGACCCGGTGAAACTCTGGGGCCGACGGTATAGTCCGGATGGGAGAAGATCTACTCAACCGCCTAACAGTGACAACTGCATGGGAGGTTGTTTTTCATACGCCCCGAGGAGCAATAACTCTTCGGGCGTTTTACTACCTGACAAACTACCTGTGTGGGCGATCAAGGTTCCCTGGCACTGTTCGCATTTGATCATGTCCTATATGCACTTTATCCTGCTCAATTTGCGGGATTTTCCTGGGGCTTGATACCCACACGCTCCGTGGTGATCTGAAGTTTGAGAGAGATCTCCGCTAAGGTTTTCCATGAAAAACTTCTTATCCAGCCTTCGTTTTCGCCTGATCCTCCTGGTGCTCCTGGCCACCCTGCCAGCCTTCTGGCTGGTAGTTTCCGACGCCGCCCGCGCTCGTGAGGACGCCCGCGCCCAGGCTGTAGAACAGACGCTGAACCTGGTGCGTATCACCGCGGCGGAACAGCAGACACTCATCTCCTCCACTCAATCCCTGCTAGTGGGCATGGCCGAACTGCCCCAACTACGCCCGGAGCAAGCCGCTGAATGTAGCGCACTGCTGGCGACAATTCTTCCACTCCACCCAATCTATGTTAACCTGGGCGTTGCCGATGCCCAGGGGGACATTTATTGCAGCGCCGTGCCGCAGACAACGCCAGTGAACGCCTCCGACCGCGCTTGGTTCATTCGCGTCATGCAAACACGGGACTTCTCCGCCGGAGATTATCAAATCGGGCGCATCACCGACAAACCCGCCATTGTCGCCGCCTACCCTGTTTTCGAGAATGATGCTGTTGTAGCTGTGGTATTCGCAGAACTTAATCTGGATTGGATGGAAGATATAGTACAACCGGCGCATTTGCCGGAGGGTAGTGCATACATGGTTGTCGATCAGCATGGAGTGATCCTGGCACGTTGGCCGGGTGGCGAGGAGTGGATGGGCAAACCGGCCCCGGAAGATTCCATTGTCACGCGCGCCCTCGAAACCAACGCCGAGGGGACGGGCGAGGCACCTGGCATAGATGACACCCCACGCCTCTACGCCTACACCCCCTTGCTTGTGACAGAGACGCCCATTGGCTACGTGATCATTGGACTACCAACTGCCCAACTCTATGCCCCCGCTGAAGAACAATTGCGCAGCCACCTGCTCATCCTGGGGGGTGCCGCCCTGTTGACACTGCTCATCGCTTGGTTGGGCAATGAGATCATTGCCATACGGCTCCTCCACCATTTGCTGGCAGCCACACGCCGCCTTAACGAAGGGGATCTCACCGCCCGCACCGGCATAAAGGGCGGCGTGAGCGAACTCGTCCAACTGTCCCGCGCCTTTGACGAAATGGCCGCAAGCCTGGAAAAACACCTGCGGATGTTCAACGGGCTGTTTGAATCCGCCCCCGACGCGCTGCTCGTGGTGGACCGCGAAGGGTGCATCATGAACGCCAATGCGCAGGCCGAGACTGTGTTCGGCTGCAGCCGCGCCGATCTGCTGGGCCAGCCGGTTGAGGTGCTCCTGCCCCCTGCTCTTGCCGAACGCCACCAGCAACACTGCGCCGATTATTTTGCCAATCCCCGCACCCGCCCGATGGGGCAAGGAATGGAATTGCAAGCCCGTCGGCAAGATGGCAGCGAATTTCCGGTGGAAATCAGCCTCAGTTGGATCGAGACAGACGACGGCCCGCTGGCGCTGGCCACCGTCCGCGACATCACCGAGCGCAAGCAGGCGGAGGAAGAGATCCGCCGATCGCACCAGCAATATGAAGAACTTGTGAACTCGGTTGATGGGATTGTCTGGGAGGCCGATGCGCGAACGTTCCAATTCTCATTTGTTAGTCAACAAGCGGAACGAATTCTCGGTTATCCCGTCGAGCGGTGGATCACCGAGCCAACGTTCTGGAAAGATCACATCTATCCGGAGGACAGGGAATGGGTGGTGTCGTTTTGTATCAATGCCACTGCAGAGAAACGGCCCCACCAATTCGAATATCGGATGATCGCGGCAGACGGACGCGTTGTGTGGCTCCGTGACATTGTTGTTGTTGTCCTCAAAGATGGACAACCAGACATGTTGAGAGGAATCATGGTGGACTTCACCGAACGCAAACAGGCGGAGGTGAAGAATGTCCGTCAGCTGCAGACTCTCACCGCCCTGTATGCCACGGCGCAAAAACTCTCCGAGAGCCTGGATTTGAACGCCGTCGCCGCCGCCATCGCCCGCACCTGCGTGGAGGTCTTCGGTGTTCGAATGGCTTGGCTGTGCCGCGCCGAGGAGGATGGCCGCGTTTCGATCATCTCCCAATTCCCGGCAGATCACCCTTACCCGCAACAAATCACTGTGCGCTGGGATGAAACCCCTGAAGGACAGGGGCCCACCGGCCACGCCATCCGAAGCGGCCTCCCACAGGTTTCGCCCGACTTCCTCAGCGACCCTGATTTTGCCCCCTGGCGCCCGTTGGCCGAAAAGCACGGTCTCCGTAGCAGCGTCGCCCTGCCGCTAATCAGCCGCGGGCATGCCTTCGGCGCCCTCAACCTCTATAGCGACCGCCCTGGCTTCTTCACCCCCGAATTGCTGGAGACCTTCCAGGCCCTGGCTAATCAGGCTGCCACGGCCCTGGAGAACACCCGACTGTACGCCGACGCCCTGCGCCGCCTGAAGACCGTCCAGGCGCTGCGAAACATCGACCTGGCCATCACCAGCAGCCTCGACCCACGCGTCACAATGCGGGTGCTGTTGGACGAGGTCACAAGCCAATTGGCAGTGGACGCCGCCTCCATGCTGTTGCTCAACCAGTACTCCCAAACCCTGGAATTTGTCGCCGGGCGCGGCTTTCACACCAAGGCGATCGAACGTTCACGCCTGCGCTTGGGCGAAGGCCACGCCGGACGTGCCGCCCTGGATGGCCGCGTGGTGACCATCACCGACCTGCGCGCAGAACCGGATCGCTTCCTACGCACCGATCTATTGAAAGGAGAGGAGTTTATCAGCTACTCTGTCGCCCCGCTCATTTCCAAAGGCAAAGTATTGGGCGTATTGGAGACCTTCCACCGCTCCCCCCTGGCCAGTAACCGCGAATGGGAAGAACTGCTGGAGGCGCTGGCCGGACAGGCGGCCATCGCAATTGATAACGCCCGCCTCTTTGCTGGCCTGGAGAAATCCAACACCGAGCTGCGCCTGGCTTACGACGCCACCATTGAGGGCTGGTCGCGAGCGATGGATCTGCGCGATAAAGAGACCGAGGGGCACACCCTGCGCGTCACCGAACTGACTGTGAAACTGGCCCGGATGATGGGCATGGACGAAGCGCAACTCGTCCACGTGTGGCGCGGCGGCTTATTGCATGATATGGGCAAACTGGGCATCCCCGATTCTATCCTGCTCAAGCCGGATAAGTTGACCGACGAGGAATGGGAGATCATGCGCCGCCATCCGCAATTCGCTTACGAGATGCTGGCGCCAATTGAGTATCTCCGCCCGGCGCTGGACATTCCCTATTGTCACCACGAGAAGTGGGATGGCACGGGCTACCCACGGGGCCTGAAGGGCGAGCAGATCCCGCTCGTGGCGCGCATCTTCGCTGTGGTGGACGTGTACGATGCCTTGACCAGCGATCGCCCCTATCGTCCGGCCTGGCCGAAGGAAAAGGTGCTGGAGCACATACGCGCCGGTGCAGGGACGCACTTCGACCCCCAGGTTGTGGAAGCGTTTTTTCAACTCTTGGCTGATTCATAAACTGCTACCCAATTGCTTATAGTTCCAGGTTATTCCTCACATTGTGATATAATGAACGCAACTGAATACGCACGACCTTCGGGGCAGGGTGAGCCGAGCGTTAACACATGGCAATTCCCGACCGGCGGTGAAAGCCCGCGAGCTTGTCGTCATTTCTGATAACAAGCAGATCCGGTGAAACTCCGGGGCCGACGGTATAGTCCGGATGGGAGAAGGTCTACTCAACCGCCCAGCAGCGACAACTGCATGCGCGGGCGAGGTTGTTTGTCATTACACCCCGAAGAGTTTGTACTCTTCGGGGTGTTTTACTTCATGGCAAATTTCCTATTAGACAAGAACAACTTGTCCTATGGCCTGTTGTGCTCCCCGAAGGTCCAGAGTAAACCTTTCGGGAGTTTTTGTTTTGAGCTATAACAACGATTTCCATGTCCAAATGATGCGTCGTGCCCTGGAGTTGGCGCGCCAGGCAGAGGGCCGCACCAGCCCAAACCCGATGGTTGGCGCGGTTCTGGTTAAGAATGGCCAAATTGTTGGCGAAGGTTACCATCACCATGCCGGAGGGCCTCATGCTGAGGTCGAAGCCTTGCGCTCAGCGGGCAATGCCGCGCGGGGTGCAACGCTCTATGTGAATCTGGAACCTTGCGCCCACTACGGGCTCACGCCGCCTTGCACTCAGGCGCTGATTAACGCGGGGGTATCCGAAGTTTATTATGCCGTTAGCGACCCCAACCCAGTAGTGCAAGGCAAAGGCCATGCACAATTGGAAGCTGCTGGAATCATTGTCCATAAAGGCCTCCTGGAAGTCGAGGCCACTCTACTCAACCAACCCTTCTTCAAATTCATCACCACAGGAAAACCTTTTGTGATCGCCAAGTTCGCTATGAGCCTGGATGGGAAAATCGCAACCCATAAGGGCGAATCCCAGTGGATTACCAATGAACTCTCCAGGCAACGCGGTCACCAACTGCGCGATATCACGGATGCCATCCTGGTTGGTGCCGGAACTGTCTTGGCAGATGATCCTCAACTCACAACTCGCCTTCCAAAGGCCGATGTGCACCATCCCTTACGCATCGTGGCAGACAGTCGTGGAAGGGTCCCCTTATCAGCGCGCGTATATGATCCTGAATTACCGGGTAAAACTATCCTGGCAACGACATCGCAGTGCGACCCGGCACATCGCGCTGCTCTCAGAGCGCGTGGGGTGGAGGTATGGACCTTGCCCGCGAACGCCGATGGGCGCGTCAGTATTTCGGCATTGTTGGATGAGATCGGGCGACATGGACTACTCACCTTGTTGGTTGAGGGCGGCAGCGAACTGCTGGGATCTTTCTTTCTTGAGGGGGTCGTGGATCGAGTATGGGCTTTTATTGCCCCGCTGATCATTGGCGGGCAGGAAGC
>CAZZFZ010000163.1:2608-5819 GCA_964653835.1 uncultured Anaerolineales bacterium | reverse complement strand
GATTCTACGGTATCTGTGAGGTAGGTCAATGAGGCGGCAAAAGAGTCTTCGTGAGCAGGTTCCTGCTGTGCCCCTGTCCACCCCAGGCTGGTTAGCCAGGCCCGGCGCAGATTCTTGTTCTTGAACAACCCGTGGATGTAACAGCCCCAGATGTGGGCGTCTCTTGCAAAGGCGCCGTCGCCAATTTGTACAGCCTGCTCATTGCGCTGGGTGATCTCTAGCCAGTTGGTTGCTGAGCTTGTGGTCCCCATGTGGATTTCGTAGCCCTCTATAGTCTGGCCCTGAAGCGCGCGCATCCAATGTCCAGGAGCGGTAGAAGCAATTTTTGCTTGCACCCGGTAAGTGGCTTTCTTATTAGAAAATGTTGTCTCAATGGGGAGCAGTCCCAGCCCAAGGGTATTTTCCTGATGCGCTTCAACTCTCTCTGGGTCGTGGATGGCGTGCCCCAGCATTTGATAACCACCGCAGATGCCCACTACGGCGCCGCCTCTCCGGGCGTAATCGCGAAGGGTTGTATCCAGCCCGCGGGCGCGTAACCAATGCAAGTCGCCAACTGTGCTTTTGGTGCCGGGGAGGATGACCGCATCGGGAGCGCCGAGTTGCTCGGGCGAATGCACATAACGCAGGCGTACGCCCGGCTCGGCCAGGAGAGGGTCAAAGTCGTCAAAGTTGGCGATGCGCGGCAGGTGGATCACGGCGATGTCAATTTCTGCCTCGCCGCGCACTGGCACCGGAGAGAGCGCTTCCAGGGCGACGGCATCCTCTTCGGGAATAAAGAGATCGTGAAGATAGGGTACCACCCCCACCACAGGTACGCCACTCCGCTCTTCGAGGATGCGGACTCCGTCTTTGAAGAGCGAGATATCCCCGCGGAATTTGTTTACGACGAACCCTTTGACCAGATCCTGTTCTTCGGGGGGGAGTAACCAAAATGTCCCCAGGAGTTGCGCGAAGATCCCGCCGCGGTCGATGTCTCCAACGAGCAGCACCGGGGACTGGGCGTAGCGTGCTACTGCCATGTTGACGATGTCGCCGGATTTGAGGTTGAGTTCTGCGGGGCTGCCAGCGCCCTCAATGATGACCAGATCATATTGCGTGCGCAGGCGGTCGAGGGCGCGGGTAACTTGTTTCCAGAGATAGGTTTTATGGGGATAGTAGTCGCGAGCGTCCAGGGTTTTCCAGGTACGCCCGTTGATCACAACCTGTGAGCGCGCATCGGCCTCCGGTTTAATCAGGATGGGATTCATGTCAACATGTGGTTCCAGGCCCGCGGCAGCGGCCTGCACGGCCTGGGCGCGCCCAATTTCACCCCCATCCGGGCACACTGCAGCGTTGTTGGACATATTTTGAGCTTTGAAAGGCGCAACTTTTACGCCGCGGCGAGCAAAGCTGTGGCAGAGCGCGGTGACGAGTAGACTTTTGCCAGCTGAGGATGATGTGCCGAGGATCGTCAGGGTTTTTGCAGACATGGCGGTATGAGGTTCACGAAAAGACCAGGTGGTGGGTATCGTTGAAGAGGTTGAGGATGGCCCCCTCTTCATAGATTGCCACCTTTGTAAGCGCACAGTGAGAAAATTGGAGCTGCCAGAATCTGTCGGCTGACATTCCCAGCAGTCGGGTGAGCAGCATTTGCAGCGATCCGCCGTGGGCGACCAGTAAAACTGTTTCGTCGTTGTGCTTTTGTGTGATTGCCCGGTAGGCGGCAGTGACGCGCTCTGCGAATTGGGGCAGGCTTTCTCCGCCTGGAGGCGTGAAATTGGCGATATCGGCGTGCCAGGCCTGGATTGCTTCAGGGTAGCGTTGTTGGAGTTCGGCGTAAGTAGAACCCTCCCATTGCCCGAAGCTGATTTCGCGCAGGCGCGGTTCGGGGATCAACGGGCAGGCATGGTTTTGGGCGATGATCTCGGCGGTTTCCCTGGCTCGCTTTAAATCGCTGGCGTAGATAGCCGCGAAGGACTCCGCTGCCAGGCGTTTTGCCAGGGCTTCCGCCTGTTGGCGCCCCTTTTCGTTTAGCGGCACATCCGTTTGGCCCTGGAATCGCCCACGGGCATTCCAGGCAGTTTCACCATGGCGGGTCAGGAACAAATTGATCATCTTTTCCTTTTAGGGAATGCCTCAGCGTGTGCTACGATTTATCCCTTGTTTTCCAGGAACTTTTTCGCGGTCCCAGTTTTTGCATTGCCGCCAATAAACGCTGGTTTTCATCAGAACGGCGGGTGGCAATGCGCACATATTCAGGCAGTCCAAACGAGGCGCAGTCGCGCACCTGGATGCCCTGGCGTAGCAACGCGCCCCGGAACGCAGCCCCATCTCCTACATTCACCAGGAAGAAGTGGGTGTTTGATGGGATTGCTGTAAAACCCGCTTCTATAATCCCGGTGAACAGGCGCTTTTTGGCTGCTGCTATTTTTTGTAAGCAGCTTTGCAGGTGCGCTTGGTCCTCGATGGCCGCGATGCCCGCAGCCTGTGCCAGGGCATTGACGTTCCAGGGTGGGCGCACTGCTACAATAGCCTGGATAATGGGAGCACGACCAACCGCATACCCCAAACGTAAACCAGCCAGTGCGTAATCCTTGGTCATGGAGCGCAGCACCAGGATGTTTTCTGAAGACAATGCAATTGTTGACTTCATGCGGGGTACGAAGGCGAGGTAAGCCTCATCAACGACGAACAAGGTTTGCGGGTGTCCCTGCGCACAAAGGGCAATGTGTTCTCGAGGGATGACCTGCCCGGTGGGGTTATTGGGATTGCAGATGAACACCATCCGGTAGGGGTCGCGCTGCAAGGTCCGATGGATCTCGGCGGTATCAAATTGAAATCGTTGCTCTGGTTGGGTGCGCAGTTCGTGGATTTTAGCGCCCATCAGCGCGGCGGCATGAGCATATTCTCCAAATGTCGGCCCCAAAATCAATACGCGATCGTCTCGCTGAACGAACGCCAGCGCCACCAGCCAGATTAGTTCTGCTGTGCCGTTACCGACAACAATTTCTTGCAGATCAACGGAGAGAAGGGCGGCGAGGGCGCGCCGTAACGCCCAGGCCTCGCGATCGGGATAGCGGTCGAGCGGCGTTTGCTGAAGCGTCCGCCATACGGTGAGGGAAGGCCCGTAGGGATTACTGTTGACGCTGAAGTCCAATACCTGATCTGGGGAAATCCCCACTTTGGCTAACTCAGCGAAGTCGGGCGCTCCGTGATGCACCGGTGCCAGTTG
>CAZZFZ010000163.1:0-2508 GCA_964653835.1 uncultured Anaerolineales bacterium | reverse complement strand
GGGAATTTTCCCAGCCATTCGCGGGCGGCATCACGGTAGCCGAGCATGGCGTCACAGGTGTTGACAAAGCGGTATATCAACGCGGCGGGCAAACCTCCGAAGCGGTAAAACAGCAGCGGGGCAATGATGCCATCCGAGGCGTTCTCTGCTAAAGACTCAATCGTCGCAGCGGCAACTTGTGAGGCGTTGAGTTGCGCGGTATCACGGCTGACCAGATGCCAACTGACCAAATGGCGGGCCAGGGGGAGTTCGCCGCTCTCCAATGCCTCTTGCACAGCCTGAGAAGCCTGGCTTAACCCGCGTATGGAAAATGTGGATTTCAGAATAGCTGCTTCCACACTCCATTGTAAGGGAAATGGCAAGCGCCGGATACCTCGTTGCATGAGCAACCCAATCCCTCCAACCAATGTGCTTCCAGCCAATGTGAGAAAGGTCCCGTATAAAAACTGCTTTCTTGGACCTTGTCGGGGGGCGCGTTGCTGCCATCGGTGGATCCAGCTCCCCATCCAGGCTACGGGGTGATAGCGATTGGGCGGATCGCCACACCATAGGTCTATGCTGCATGCCAGCAGCAGGGGGAGTTTTTGATGAATGGACATGTTTGATTGTATGCGATGACGAGCAAGCGATTTGCTGTGAAGAATGCACTCTGACAATGGAGGGCTTTCTTTACCCATAGCTGATTGAGAAAACCAGGAGCAGGGTAACTTCAACCAGCTCGTTAATTGCGCCGTAGATATCTCCCGTCAGTCCAGGGATGCGACGCAGCATGAAGCGAGCCACGCTCCATACGACGAACATGCTGCCAACGCTGGCTGCTATTCCCAGCCAGTGAGCGCTCCACCAGGCAATGGCCAGGGCGCTCAGGCTGGCAATCAGGACTTCCTTTGATGTAGTGTGCGCTTTTATCAAACGCCCCAACCCCTGGAGGCGGGCGTAGGGGAAGGCGTAAATTGCCAACACCATTCCCCAACGACTGAGTGTAGGGATCAAGATCAGCACGGAGGCAGCTTGGGGAAGCCCACTCAGGGAGGTGAATTTCAGCAAAAGCAGGAGCACGCCGCCAACAAGGCCGAAGGCGCCTACTCGCTCGTCGCGCATGATCTTCAGGCGTTGATCTGTGTTGAAACCACCGAGAATCCCATCGCAGGCATCCAGAAAGCCATCCATGTGCAAGGCGCCTGTGAGAAGTACCCACAGGGCCAGCACAAGTGCGCCGCGGACCATATCCGAAGCAATGATAGCCAGCCCATAATTAACGCCGTAGAGCAGTGTGCCAATCAGCGCCCCCACCAGAGGGTAATACCCGGCGGCCTGGCCCATCTCGCGCTCGGTGAAGGCGCGCCGTATCAATGGAGGGGCGACGCTGAGAAATTGTACAGCGGCGAGAAATGAGGTTAGCATAAGCTGATTCCGAGGTTACTGTTCGAAGTCGGGCGGCTCTTATTCACTGTCTGAAACACCTGCCTCGCTGAAGGTTGCCATTTCGTCCAGGACTTTGCAGGCAGCTTCAGCCAGAGAGAGGGCCAAGACCGCGCCGGTTCCTTCGCCCAGGCGCAGGTCAAGATCAAGCAGAGGTTCCAATTCCAGCCATTCGAGCATAATCTGGTGTCCACGTTCCTGCGAGCGGTGGGCAGCGAGCAGGTATTGACGCACCTGGGGGGCCAGGCTAACCGCGATCATCGCTGCGGCGGTAGAGATGAAGCCGTCAATAACCACCGGTTTGCGGTGTGCAGCTGCCGCCAGGATTGCGCCAGCCAGCCCGCCGATCTCAAAGCCGCCTACTTTGGCGAGTACATCAAGGCCGTCTGAGGGGTTGGGTTGGTTGATCTCCAACGCTTTCTGAATGGCCGTAATCTTGCGCTGCAGGCCATCATCGTCTACGCCGGTTCCGCGTCCGGCGATCTCTTGCGGTGAATGGCCTGTGAGCGCAGCGGCGATGGCCGCGGAGGGAGTTGTGTTACCAATGCCCATATCCCCGGTTGCAAGAATATCAAGCCCTTTGGCAAGCTCTGCTTCTACCACGCTGGCTCCTGCTTCGATGGCCTGGATGGCCTGTGCGCGACTCATAGCGGGACCATGCGCAATATTCTGCGTACCAGGAGCAATTTTTTTGATGACCAACGCCGGATGGAGTTCAAATTCGGCAGCCACGCCCATATCCACAACGACCACGCGCGCGCCAACGTGGCGCGCCAGTACGTTGATGGCTGCTCCCCCATGGAGAAAGTTCAGCACCATTTGGGGCGTCACCTCCGCGGGGAATGCACTGACGCCCTCGGCAACTACGCCGTGGTCTCCGGCCATGGTCGTGACGACTTTGTGTTGGAGAACGGGACGCGCCTGGCCCGTGATGCCAGCGATTTGCACCGAGAGGGACTCTAAGCGCCCCAGACTACCGCGCGGCTTTGTCAGTTCATCCTGGCGGGCACGGGCAGCCTGCATGGCACTTTCATCGAGGGGCTGAATTTTGTTAATCAAATCAATGTAGCTCATCGTTTCTCCGTT
>CAZZFZ010000162.1:2089-5828 GCA_964653835.1 uncultured Anaerolineales bacterium | reverse complement strand
GCCCTCTACGCCGGCGCGGCCTACACCGTGCGCGTCAACGCCGATTTGCGCAGCACGAGCGGCGCAGCCCTCGCCGGGGAAGTCGTCTGGCGTTTCACCACCGCCGCGCCGCGCCTGGTTGAGGTGTCGCCGGAGAACGGCCGCTCCGGCGTCCCCCTGGACTCCGAGATCAGCCTGATCTTCAACCAGCCGATGGATACAGCCAGCGTGGAAAGCAGCCTGCGGATCACCGACGCCAACGGCAACCCCGTGAGCGGGAGCTTCACCTGGAACGAGGACCAGACCGCCGTCACCTTCACGCCCGTCTCGCTGCTCAGGCGCGCCACGCGCTATTCCATCGCCATCCCCGCGGGGACGCTCGCCCACGGCGGCGCTCCCCTGGGAACGACCTACAGCGCCAGCTTCACCACCGTGCCGGATTTCGCCCTGCTCACTACCGATCCGCCCCCCCAGGGTTCTACCAACATCTACCGCGGCATCACACTGACCTTCACCAGCCCGCTGGCGGATGAAGACCTGCTCCCCTACTTCACCCTCACCCCATCGGTTGACAACCTGCGCGTCTGGACGGCGGGCGGCGGCGAAATCAACCTGGACGGCGATTTCACCCCCCTGACCAGCTACCGTCTGACCATCTCGCCCGACCTGCCCGACCGCTGGGGCCAGACCCTGGGGGCAGCGTACACCCTGGAATTCGAGACCCAGCCCCTGGACCCGACGTTGATCTTCCCCACCTATGAGCGCACCCTGTTCACCCGCCCGCAGGATGCATCCTTCCCGGTGCAGGCAACCAACCTGTCCACGGTGGATATCACCCTCGGCAGCCTCTCCTGGGGGGAGTTCCTCGCTTTCCTGCAAAGCGATAATTACGACGCCTTCCTGAACTTCATCCCCGAGGATGCCCAAACCTGGACGCAGGAACTGAGCGTGCCTGGCGATAGCGTCCACACCGCCAGGCTCTTCCTCCAGCCCGACGGGGGCGGCCTGCCACCGGGCGTCTACCACCTGCGGCTAAACGCGCCAGAGATCGAGTACACCCCAGGCCCTTATCTGCTGGTCTCCAGTAACCTGCAATTAACCCTGAAGATCAGCGCCACGCAGGCGCTCGTCTGGGCGATGGACCTGCGCACCGGGCAACCGGTCAGTGGCGCCCCGGTGAGCGTTTACCGCCAGGAGGGGACGCTGCTCGCCAGCGGCACGACCGATTCCGATGGCATCTTCCTCGCCGCCATCTCACCGCAGGAAGAGAGCAACATCAGCTACTTCGCGCTCATCGGCCAGCCTGGGGAGGAGAACTTCGCCTTCACCGCCTCGAACTGGAACAGCGGCGTGAGCAGCTATGATTTCGGCCTGGTCTCCAGCTACCGCGGCCCTCACCTTGAGACCTACATCTACACCGACCGCCCGATCTACCGGCCGGGGCAAACGGTCTCCTTCCGCGCCGTGGTGCGCCAGGCCTACAACGGCCGCTACACCCCGGCCTACCTCGACGTCCTCCCGATCACCCTGCGCGACCCGCAGTTCAACCCCATCCTGGAAAGTTCGCTACCGATCTCTGCCTTTGGCACTGCCCACGGCACTTACACCCTGCCGGAAAACGCCCAACCGGGAGATTACCAGATCGCCACGCCGTTCGGCAGCGTGTGGTTCAAGGTCGCCGAATACCGCAAGCCGGAGATCAACCTGCAAGTCTCCGTCCCCGAGACGGAGATGCTGCTCACCGAGGGCGCGCTGAACGCCCAGGTGTCGGCGCGCTACTTCTTCGACGCGCCGGCGGGAGACCTGCCCGTCTCGTGGAGTCTTTATCGGCAGCGGGAATATTTCTCCTATCCGGGGTATGTGGTGGGCAAACAGGACAACTACTGGCTGTACCCAGCCTGGTGGGGGCAGTACAATCTGCTGGGCGATTACGTCACCTCAGGCCAGGAGCAGACGGACGCCCAGGGGATTGTGGCGCTTGAACTGGAAATCCCCCCCGGTGACGTGCTCTACCGCTACACGCTGGAGGCCACCCTGTTCGATGAGAGCGGATATCCGATCAGCGCCCGCGCCGAATGGCTGGTTCACCCCGCGCCTTATTACATCGCCGTCCGCCCAGATGTGTGGGCCACGCGCGCCGGGGAGATGGTGAATTTCGATGTCCGCACCGTGGATTGGGAGCGCCTCCCCGTCCCTGAACAAACGCTGACGGCGGAGTTCCAGAAAGTCACCTGGAAGCGCAGCGACCCCACCGATCCCTACGTTCTGCCAACTTTTGAGCCGGTTTACGAAATCGTCTCCCGCGCTGATTTGCGCACCGGCCCCGACGGCGTGGCGCGGCTGGCCTTCACCGCGCCCACACCGGGGATCTACCAGCTCGAAGTCCGCGGCGAGGAAGGCGCCCTCACCCAGGCCATGATCTGGGTGGGCGGCGCAGGCCAGGCAGTATGGCCCAACCTGCCCAACCAGCACCTGCAACTGACCGCCGACCGTCAGCGCTACGCGCCGGGCGACACGGCCCAGGTGTTCATCCCCAACCCCTTCGGGGAGGGCACACCCGCACTGGTTACGGTGGAGCGCGGCGCCATCCTCCGCCACTTCTCCCTGACGCTGGATTCCAGCGGCTACCTGCTGCCGCTTGAACTCAGCGCCGATGACGCTCCGAACGTTTACCTCTCCGTCACCCTGCTCGGCGAAACCCCCAACGGCGCGCCGGATTTCCGCCAGGGATACATCAACCTGCCCGTGGAGCCGCGCGATTTTGAGCTGAACGTGGAAATCACCGGCGTGCGCGCCGGGCGGGTCGTGAGCTGTGAGACGGGTGTCAACTGCCCGGAGCACCTTGAACCGCGGCAGGAAGTCACTTTTGAACTTCGCGTCACCAATTCGCAGGGCGCTCCGGTGCAGGGCGAGTTCTCCCTGGCGATGACCGACCTGGCCGCCCTGCTGCTGGCCGACCCCAATTCCGTGAAAATCACCGATGCATTTTACGACCAGCAGCCCCTGGGGGTGCGCACCAGCCTGACGTTGACGCGCTACCTGGGGCGGCGTTTTAACGAATCAGGCGGGATCGGCGGCGGGGGCGGAGGTGAGGCCCTGCCCCCCTTCGTGCGCGAGGAGTTCCCCGATACTGCTTACTGGAACCCGCAGATCGTCACCGACGCCGAGGGGCGCGCCGAAGTCACCGTCAGCCTACCCGACAGCCTGACTACCTGGCACGTGGATGTGCGCGGTCTAACCGCCGACACCCGCGTTGGCGAGGCCGAGACGCACCTCATCACCAGCAAAGACCTGCTCATCCGGCCGATTACGCCGCGCTTCCTCGTCCCCGGCGACCATCTGCGCATCGCCGCATTGGTGCACAACAACACCTCCGCCGATCTGCGCGTGGAAGTGGCCTTGCAAGCCGCCGGTTTCACCCTCGATGACCCGGAGGGCGCGCTCCAGGTTGTCTCCATCTCCGCGGGCGGGCGCGCCGAAGTCGCCTGGTGGGGCACGGTGGAGCCAGTGCCGCAGGTCGGCATGGTCTTCTCCGCCGTCGGCGAGGATTCTCAGGGAAACCAGTACGAAGACCTCACCCGGCCGGTGTGGGGTGATCTACCCGTGCTGGCGTATCGCACGCCGCAGACCTTCGCCACCGCTGGCGTGCTGGAAGAGAGCGGCGAACGCCTGGAACTCGTCAGCCTGCCCCCCAGCGCCAACCCTGAAGAACTGGCAGGCGAATTGGAGATTCAACTCGCTCCCTCGCTGGCCGCGGCGA
>CAZZFZ010000162.1:0-1989 GCA_964653835.1 uncultured Anaerolineales bacterium | reverse complement strand
GAAGAACTGGCAGGCGAATTGGAGATTCAACTCGCTCCCTCGCTGGCCGCGGCGATGACCGCCGGGCTGGACGTGCTGGAACACTATCCCTACGAATGCGTGGAGCAGACCGTCTCCCGCTTCCTGCCCAACTTGGAAGCCTACCGCGCCATCCAGGGGTTAGGGTTGGAATCGCCCGACTTGCAGGCGCGCCTGGAGCGCACACTCAACGTCGGGCTGGAGCGGCTGCAAAGCGTGCAAAACGAGGACGGGGGCTGGGGATGGTGGCCGGGAGGCGAAAGCGACCCTTATATCAGCGCCTACGTCTTACTCGGCCTGGGGAGGGCGCAGCAGGCGGGCGTCTTTTTGAATGAAAACATGGTCACCCGAGGGGCCGAATACCTGCTAGCGACGCTGCCCACCCCGCAAATGCTCAACAAAGACTGGCAGCTCGACCGCTTGGCGTTTGAATACTACGCCCTCACCCAGATCGGCTATCCGCAAGCCATCAACGCCTGGAGCCTGTACGACCTGCGCGATCAACTCAGCCCGTGGTCGAAAGCCCTGCTGGCGTTGACGCTGGCGCACCTGCGCCCCGATGATGAACGCGTACCCGTGTTGCTCTCCGATCTGGAAGCCTCGGCGCAGCGCACGGCCAGCGGAGCGTTCTGGGAGGGGCGCGACGAACAACGCAACATGGAAAGCGCCACCTTCAACACGGCTATTGCCCTCCTCGCCCTGGCACAGCAAGACCCGGCTTCGCCCACCGTGCCCCAGGCGCTGCGATACCTGATGGCCCACCGCGACGCCCGCGGCAGTTGGGCCTCCACCTACGAAACCGCCTGGGTGCTGATGGCACTCACCGAGGCGATGAAAGGGACCGGAGAGCTGGCCGGGGATTTCAGCTTCTCCGCGGCGGTCAACGGAACGCTCCTGGTTGAGGGGCAGGCCGGCGGTGAAACCCGCCTCAACGCGATCGCTTCCTCGCTGCCGGTGGAACGGCTGTATCCCAACTACGCCAACGCGCTGACCATCCAGCGCGGGGAGGGGCCGGGGCGGTTGTATTACACTGCCACCCTCAATGTGCTGCGCCCGGTGGAGGAAATCGCCCCCTTCAGCGCCGGCATCAGTCTGACGCGCCTGTATTACCCGCTGAGCGAGGCATCGCAGCCATCCATCACCTCCGCCGCGCAGAGCGCCCGCGTGGGCGACCTGATCGAGGTCCGCCTCACCCTCAACCTGCAACACGATGCCTATTACCTGCTGGTTGAAGATTATATCCCCGCCGGGGCGGAGGTGCTGGACATCAACCTGAAGACCAGCCAGCAGGGCGCGGAAATCAACCCGCGCGACCCGTTTGGCGAGGGCTGGGGCTGGTGGTATTTCAACGACCCGCAGGTTTACGATGAACGCATCGCCTGGACGGCGGACTACCTCCCCGCGGGGACGTATGAACTCACCTATATCCTCACGCTCAACCAGGCCGGGGAATACCGCGTGCTCCCCGCGCGCGCCTGGCAGTTCTACTTCCCCGAGGTGCAGGGCAGCACCGCCGGGATGGTGTTCACCATCTCCGAATAAGCTGCCAAACCATGCAGCAACGCCAGCCGCGCCTCACTCGTCCAGGTAACCGATCTCCAGCACCAGGCTTTCGGGCGCTTCACCCCATTCAACAATGATGAGCAGGCGGTCCTCCGTCAACGGCGTGCCGTCATCCCACCGCTGAGGGATGGCGAACACCGCCTGCGTCTTGCCCTCCGCATCCAGCCGAACCGTCGCCGCCGGGTCTTTACGCTCGCTCCCCGGTGCGCCGAGGAAGACGCGCAGGCGCTGATCGGGGGGAAATCCCTCTGCGAAGATGGAAACCAGCCCCCCTTTGCGAATGGCGATGGGGGTTTTCAATTGCGTCTCTGGGGTGATGTTGAGCCGCAGGCTGGAATACACCTGCGGGGTTGGCGTGGCGGTTGGAGAAGCAGCCGTCGGCTCCCCCGCACAGCCGCCGGTGAACAG
>CAZZFZ010000161.1:0-5927 GCA_964653835.1 uncultured Anaerolineales bacterium | reverse complement strand
GAGGGCTTCTTCCGCCAGGCGTTGACCGAGTTCTTGCGGCTCGCGGCCTTTTCCCTGCACGCGGATGACTTTTTGTCCGTCGGGTGAGGCTACCAATCCGGCAAGAGACAGCTGCCCGTCGTCAGCCGTCCACCTTCCCAAAGCGCCCACCGGCACCGAGCAACCACCTCCCAGGGCGGCCAGGAAGGCGCGCTCAGCGGTTACGGCCTGGGCGGTGGTTTCATCGTGGATGGCGGCCAGCAGGCGCAGGGTTTCAGCGTCATCGGCGCGGCACTGAATTGCCAGCGCGCCCTGCCCGGGGGCGGGGAGCATCACCTCGAAGGGTAGATACCGCATCAGGTGGCCGACCTGCTCGTCCAGCCCCAGGCGCAGCAATCCGGCGGCGGCAAAGACCACCGCGTCGTATTGGCCGTCCATCAGCTTGCGCAGGCGGGTCTCCACGTTGCCGCGAATAGAGCGAATGCGTAAATCGGGGCGCATGGCTAGCAGTTGCGCGGCGCGGCGCAGGCTGGATGTGCCCACCAGTGAGGCAGAAGGGAGGCTTTCCAGATTGAAGCCGCCCTTCGAGACAAGCACATCGCGCGCTTCTGCGCGTTGGGGGATCGCCCCGATCGTCAGGCCGGGCGGGTTTTCGGTGGGCAAATCTTTAAGCGAATGCACGGCGGCTTGCACGCGCCCGCTGCGCAATGCGTCTTCCAATTCGGCGGTGAACAGCCCCTTGCCGCCGATTTGCGGCAGGGGCTTGTCGAGCACTTTGTCGCCGTGGGTGATGATGACATCCTCTTGGCACACCAGATCGGGCCAGGCAGCTTGAAGTTGTTGCATCACGTAACCCGTTTGCCAACGGGCCAGGGCGGAGGGGCGGGTGGCGAAGGTGAGTTTCATTGGTGGGTCAGTTAGTTGGTTGGTCGGATTGGTTCGTTGGCGGCCAGGGAGATATTGGACAAATGGGGATCGCGTCGGGCGTCTACCGGGCAAGGGTGGCTGGAGAAGCTGCATCGCGAGTCCCCTTTATCCAGATTGAAGAGCGTGCGGGCCACGGTGACGTATTCCGGGGCGTGACTGCAGCCAGCCTCAGCGCGTAGTCGCTGAATGGGCGGCGCCAGTAGTTTCTTAACCAACGCCTGGGTCATCTTCTCGATGCGCTTGCGCTCAGCGGCGCTCAGGTTCGGCAGGCGGCGCAGAGTCTTTTGCAATTCGGCCTGGCGCACCTGCTCGGCGTAGGCGCTTAAGTCGGCGATCAGGGGGAGCATATCCAACGAGCGCAGGTAATCGTTGAATCCGATCAGTTCTTCCTCGAGAATGGCTTCCACCTGGGGGATTTCCTGGCGGCGCTCTTCCATTGAATCGTGAAGGTGCTGGTTGAGGCTGTCCATGTCGTAAACGCGCACGCCGGGCACGTCGTTGGCGTGTGGGTCGATGTCGCGCGGCACGGCGATGTCGATCATCGCCAACGGTCGATGGAGACGCTGCTGCATGATCCTAGACACGGTCTCGGCCTGGATGAGAGTGTGCGGCGCGCCGGTGGAACTGATGAGAATGTCGGCGCGCGCGAGGGCTTCTTCCAGCCGCTCGAATGTGGCAATTTCTGCTCCCCAACGATCCGCCAGTTGTTGGGCGCGCTCCAGCGTGCGGTTGACCACCAGAATGCGTTCCGCGCCACGCTTGCGCAGGGCTTCGGTCGCCAGTTCGGCCATCTCACCCGCGCCCAGCACGACAACCTGCGCCTGACGGACATCCTGAACGAGGCGTTCGGCCAGCTTGGCCGCCAACGAGGAGACCGAAGCCGGGTTGTGGCTGATGGCCGTCTCCGTGCGGGCGCGCTTGCCCGCGTGAATGGCGTTCTGGAACAGACGGTTGAGCAGCGGCCCGGTGGCGTTTTGGCTGCGCGCCAGTTCCAACGCCCGCGTCACCTGGCCTAAAATCTGGGACTCGCCGATGACCAGCGAATCCAACCCGGCGGCTACGCGGAACAGGTGGCGGGCGGCGTTGATGTCCTGATGATGATAAAGATGGGGCTCAAATTGTGCCCTGGGTACGCGGCTGGTTTCAGAAATAAATTCCTTGAGCGAATCAACCCGCGAGGCCACGGCGTAGATCTCCACCCGGTTGCAGGTGGACAGGATCACCATTTCGTGGATATCGGCGAAGCCTTCGCCGCAACCCAGACGGGCAAGCGCGGCCTGAATGTGCTCTTCGCTAAACGCCAGCTTCTCGCGTAAAGCGATACTTGTCGTTTGATGGTTCAGTCCCAGGCAGTGGATGTGTGCGCGGTGTTCGCTCATAAGTGATTCTCTGTATAATTGTGAACTTTTCCACATTATAAGTTAGAGTATGCTCGTTCCCCAGAGAGATTTTTCCAGATTTTGATTAAGAGACTTTGAGTGCTCAGCGAGAGGAGTTCCCTTTGCTGCGGAGGAGTGGTAGTGTTTTCTGGGCGATCTGGGCGCGGCAAGCGTAGGCGTGAGTGCGAACCAGATGACCTGCGTTATAATACGGCCCTGGAGAAACCACATGGAAGAGCGATTGCAAAAGGTTATGGCGCGCGCCGGTGTAGGTTCGCGGCGGGCGTGTGAAAAATTGATTGAACGGGGGGTGGTGCACGTTAATGGGCAAAAGGCCCATCTGGGCATGAAAGTGGATCCGGCCACGGATCGGATCACTGTTGAGGGGGAGCCGTTAAAGGCGCAGGAAAAACTGGTGTATATCGCCCTCTATAAGCCGCGCGGCGTGATTTCGGCGGTGACCTCGCCTGACCCGCGGCCGACGGTGCGCGATCTGGTGGATGTCCCCGGTCGACTGTATCCGGTGGGACGGTTGGACATTGAAAGCGAAGGGCTGATTCTGCTGACCAATGACGGCGCGTTGGCGAACCGTCTCTCTCATCCCCGCTACGGACATGAGAAGGAATATCATGTGCTGGTGGCCCGCCGTCCGGATAGCAAACAACTCGACGCCTGGCGCAATGGGGTGGTGTTAGAAGATGGCTATCGCACCCGCCCGGTGAAGGTGCGTCTGATGCGCACGCAGGGAAAGGGCGCCTGGTTGCAGGTGATCATGAAAGAGGGACGCAAACGGCAGATCCGCGAGATGGGGCGGCTGACGGGTTTACCCATTGTGCGCATCCGCCGGGTGCGCATTAGCAGCTTGCGCCTGGGAAAGCTCAAACCGCGTCAGTGGCGCTATCTGACGGAAGAAGAGATCGCTGCGCTGAAATCTTGAGATCAACTGTGTGAAGTGCTGGCATAACGTTTCGAGCATACTTATACAGTTCATTGAGGCATGAACATGCAAACAACGAACAAAGCACAATCCTGGCTGGATCAACCGGTGTTTCGCGATCTGACGATCAATCGCGAGACGCTCATTTTTGGCATCATCCTCATCCTGGCTGTGGTGACGCGCTTTTATGATCTGGGCGCGCGGGTGATGAGCCATGATGAGAACTCGCATGTGTATTACTCCTGGCAGCTTTCGCGCGGCGGGGGGTACATCCACACGCCGCTGACGCACGGCCCTTTTCAGTTCCATGTGGTGGCCCTTTCCTATTTCCTCTTTGGAGATAGCGATTTCACGGCGCGCATCCCGGCTGCACTGTTCGGCATCGCGGTGATCGCCTTTTTGTGGAATTACCGCCGTTATCTGGGACGCACCGGGGCGTTGATCGCCGCGGGGATGATGTTGATCTCCCCGTTTATGCTTTATTACGCGCGATATGTACGCAACGATATTTTTGTGGCGTTCTTTGGCGTGGTCATGCTTTGGGCGGTGTTGCGGTATCTTGAAACCGGTGAAGCCCGTTATACCTACTGGCTCACCGCTACCGCCGTGCTGCATTATGTCACTAAGGAGACTGCGTTTATTTACTCCGCGCAGCTCTTGCTCTTTTTGGGGTTGCTTTTTGTTGCCCGGGTGACGCGACGAGAGTGGCCGCGCCCCGAACAGCGCACTCGTTTTATTGCGATGTTGATCCTCGCCGCGGTGTTGATTATCGTTGGTGTGGGGTTAAAGAGCTACTTGCCTCCGCTGGAAGTCGCTGGCGGGGATGCCGGCGGCGCCGCTGCGGCAGACTCCCTTCCGCTGTCTCTGATCGTCCCGTTGGGGCTGGCTGGGGTGGCGCTGCTGGGGGCGTTGGTCTTTGCCATCACCGGCCTCACCTGGAGCGGCCTGAAGCAAGACCGCGCTTTCAGCCTGATGCTTTTGCATCTGACGTTAATACTGCCTCAACTCTCGCCTTTCCCGGTCAAAGCTTTGGGGTGGAATCCCTTGGATTATTCCGCCGCGGGGATGCTGCGCACGGGGATCTTCGTCGTTATTTTGGCGGGCATTTCCGTGGCTGTCGGCCTGGCCTGGGATGCTCAGATCTGGTTGATGAACGCGGCGATTTTTTACATCCCTTTCACGGTGCTCTATACCACCGTGTTTACCAATGGCTCCGGGTTCTTCACCGGATTAGTGGGTTCGCTGGGATACTGGCTGGAGCAACAAGGAGTCGAGCGCGGCAGCCAGCCATGGTATTACTACATCCTGGTGCAAGTGCCGGTGTATGAGTTTCTGCCTTTGCTGGGCAGTGTCCTGACTGGCCTGATCGTGCTGTTCCGTAGTCTGGTTCCCCTCCCTGGGTCAGAACCGGCTGCGAGGAGTGATGAACCGGCGGTTGAGCATGCCCCACCAACGCTCCCCTTGCTCGGTTTTTGGGCGGTTACCAGCATCATTGCTTATACCATCGCTGGGGAGAAGATGCCTTGGCTGACTGTTCACATCGCCTATCCGCTCATTTTGCTGGCCGCCTGGGGATTGGGGCAACTGGTTGAGCGCATCGACTGGCAAGAGGTGCGCACACAACGCGGCGCACTGCTCATCTTGCTGGTGATCCTTTTCCTGGTCAGTCTGAGCGCGGCGTTGGGGATGTTGCTCAGCCCTAATCCGCCCTTCCAGGGGAGGGAGCTGGAGCAGCTTAGTCGCACCAATTCCTTTGTGCTGGCGGTTGTGATGGCCGGGGTGGCTGCGGTGGGGATCAACAAGCTCGTTGAGGAGTGGAGGCTGGAGCAATTGGGGCGGCTGGTCATTTTGACCGCCTTCGCGTTTCTGGGTGTGCTCACCGCGCGGGCGGCTTTCCGGGCGGCCTATATCAATTACGACTACGCCACCGAATATCTGGTTTACGCGCATTCCGGTCCGGGGCCGAAGATCGCCCTCGAGCAGATCGAAGAACTCTCCCGGCGCACCACCGGTGGTTTGGAGATGGTGGTGGCCTACGATGATGAAACCACCTACCCATACTGGTGGTATCTGCGCCATTATCCCAATCAACGGTACTACGGCCCCAACCCCACGCGCGATCTGCGCGAGGCGCCGGTCATCCTGGTGGGAGATAACAACTTCCAGAAGATCGAGCCGATTGTGGGCAACGCCTATGAGAAGTTCGAGTATGTCCGCATCTGGTGGCCGAATCAGGATTACTATAACCTGACCTGGGAACGCATCAAGAACGCGCTCTTCAACCCAGAGATGCGATCAGCTATCTTCCAGATCTGGTTGAATCGCGATTACAGTCAGTACGCCGCCCTTACCGGCAAGCAGGTGGAGTTCAATCCCTCAACCTGGTCGCCCGCCGACCGCATGCGTCTGTATGTGCGCAAGGACATCGCCGCGCAGGTGTGGAACTATGGTTCGGCTCCCATCGCGCCGGAGGAGGTGCTTGCCGATCCTTACGAGGGCAAGGGCATCACCCTGTTTGCGGATAAGGTCATCGGCGTCAACGGTGTGGAGCCGGGGCAGTTTGAGCGCCCGCGTGACCTCGCCATCGCGCCGGATGGCAGCCTGTACGTGGCGGATACCGGCAATCATCGCGTGCAGCACCTCAGCCCCAGTGGGGAGGTGTTGCACGTTTGGGGCTTTTTTGCCGATAGCGCCAAGGGCGAGGC
>CAZZFZ010000160.1:0-6027 GCA_964653835.1 uncultured Anaerolineales bacterium | reverse complement strand
GCCACCCCCACACCCTCCCAAACCCCAACGCCAACGAGCACGCCGACCCCAGCGCCCTCTGCCACCCCCGAAGCATAGCAAGAGCCCATCGAAAGGAAGGCCATCATGCCCGGGATCATTTGCGCCATCCGCGGCGGCCCGGCCAGTCAACCGACCATTCAGACCGCCATCCAGTTAGGAAGAGAAACCGGCCTGCCCCTGTACTTTCTTTACATCATCAACCTCGATTTCCTCGTCCACACCACCAGCAGCCGCACAGCGTTGATATCCAAAGAACTGGAAGCCATGGGGGAATTCATCTTGCTCAAAGCGCGCAGCGAGGCCGAAGCTCGCCAGGTCGCCGCCAGCGGCATCATCCGCAAAGGAAACGTGCTGGAGGAAATCCTGCAATTGTGCGAAGAGATGAACGCCGACTACATCGTACTGGGCCGCCCCAAGGGACAAAGCGAGGAAAACGTCTTCACCGATGAGCGGTTAAACGCCTTTGCCAGAAAGGCGGAAGCCAACGGCGCTCGCATTGTGTTGGCAACCGCCGATTCAACCCACGAAGACTCTTCCAACGCCTGATGAAGACCCCTCCTGCCTGGACACTGTTGATACTCACAGCCCTGGGCGCGCTGGCGCTTTTCACGCGGCCGCAGGCGACCTCCGCCCAAAGCGTGGATTCACACCGCTGGATCACCGGCTCGCTCCTCGATGAGCAAGGGCAGCCCGTGATCGGGGCGCGCGTCCGTCTCACGGAAGACCTCAACGAGAGCGCCTTGCTGAGCGAAGGCGTCTCGCAAAACGACGGGCAATATACCCTGCTGGTCCCCCAACCCCTTCCAACGGCAATGGCGCTCCACATTGAGCGCCCTCATTTTCAGAGCGCCGAATTCACCCTCACGCCAGCGATGCTGGCAAGCCTCGCCGCCGGCGAGACGCTGGTGCTCTCCCCCATCACCCTGCAGCGGCGCATCAGCACCGCGTTCTGGATCGCCACCGGCATTTTCATCCTCGTGCTGGTGTTCATCGCCACCGACATCTTCCACAACACCCTCTCGGCGCTGATCGGGACGGCGTTGATTTTTCTCATCAGCTATTTCGGCAAACCGCTCTCCGAAGAACTGTACATTTTCGATTTCGCCCGCTCGCTGACCTACATCGACTGGAACGTGATCTTCCTCATCATGGGGATGATGATTGTGATCGCCGTCATCGAAAACACGGGCATTTTTCAATGGCTGGCGTTCGCCGCCTACCGCCTCTCTGGCGGACGCATGTGGCTACTGCTGCCCATCTTCATGCTGATCACCGGTGTAGCCTCCGCCTTCCTGGATAACGTCACCACCATGCTCCTGATGACCCCCATCAGCGTGCAGATCGCGCTGGCGATGGAGATCGACCCTCTCGCTTTGTTGATTCCGGAGGTCATGGCCTCCAATGTGATCGGCGTCAGCACGCTGGTGGGCACGCCCACCAACATCTTGATCGGCTCTTATGGGCAGATCTCTTTTAACGACTTTCTGGAAAACCTCACCCCGGGAGTGCTGCTAGCCTTCGCCGGGTTGATCGCATACAGCCTGTTCGTTTACCGGGGAGAACTGGCCCAGGCCCACTCAGCCTCCGAGTTATTGACTCAAAAGCTGGCCGATCGCGCTCAGATCACCGAGCCGGAGCATCTCAAAAAAGCAGGCATCGTCGGGGCAATCATGCTGGCGATGTTCGTCTTCGGCGAGCGGATTCACCTGCTCCCCGCGGTGACCGCCATCACCGGCGCGACCGCCCTGATGGTCTGGATCCGCCCGAACATTGATGAAATGATTGACGCCGTAGACTGGACGACTCTGGTCTTCTTCATGTCGCTCTTCATCGTGGTGGGCGCGATTCAAGAGGTGGGCTTAATCAGCCAGATCGCCCTGTTCATCAGCCGGATGGTCGGTCATAACCTCATCCTGGCGATGTTGAGCGTCATCTGGCTGAGCGCCTTGCTCTCGACGGTGGTGGCGAACATCCCCTTCACCGCGGCGATGCTCCCGGTGATCGGTTTTCTCAGCGCCACAATTCCGGGCGCCGAGAACAAAGTCCTTTTCTTCTGTCTTTCCGTGGGTGCCGCCATGGGGGGAAACGGTTCGCTGATCGGGGCGTCGGCCAACATGGTCACCGCCGGAATCGCGGAGAGCGCCGGTTATCCTATTCGTTATAATGAGTTCTTGCGCAAGGGCTTCCCCGCCCTTCTCATCACCGTAGGGCTGACTACGCTCTGGTTGATGTGGCGCTTCCTCTAACTTTAGTGAACTTGTGGAGCCGTCTTGATGAACGAGAACAAACAAACCACCGCCTTGATTGTGATCCTGCACGAACCTGAAGAACTGCCGCGCTTGCTGCGCGCCTGGAATCGTGTGGGCGTTCCTGGGGCGACGATTTTGCCCAGCATGGGAGGCTTTCAGGCCCAAAAGCAGGTGCGGCGCGGCGGCCTCAGCGGGCTGCTGACCATGTTCACTAATGATGAACCGGGGCAACGCACCATCATCAGCCTGATTGACGATCCGGAGACGCTGGCGCGGGCGATCTCCGAGGCCGACCGCGTCGTCAAAGGCTTCGATAGCCCGCGCAGCGGCATCCTGTTCACCCTCCCCATCAGCAACGTGCTCGGCCTGCAAAAATGGCGAGAGATGCCGCAACCCGTCCCCGCCAAAGCCGAAGACAAACAGGAACAATCCAACCTGCTCAAATGGTTCCAGGAAGACCTGAAAGAGGCATACGGCCGCGAAGCGCTGACGGACTGGTCGCGCCAGCGCGGCATGCAGGTCTCGCAAATCATCCACCAGCTCGACCTCAACCCCATCATTGTGCGCGTGGATACCCCTGCTCAGCAGGTCCTGCGAGCCTTTGCCACAAACCCCCGGGTCGCCACCGCGGCCGTGGTCAACACCGAGGGGCGGCTGATGGGCATCATCACCATCGCCGCGCTCGCCAACGTGCTCATGGCCCCCGTCGTCCCCGAAGCGTTCATTGAAGACCCCGCCGGTTACGAACAGGCGCTCAAATACGCCCAACCCGGCCAGGAAGTCCTCGCCGCCGACATCATGCGCGAGCCGGTCTACGCCATGCTGGATGCCACGCTGCGAGAGACTTTCCAACGCATGCGCGAGAGCGGCCTGACCGGCCTGCCGGTGGTCAACCCCCTCTACCAGGTCAAAGGGTACATCACCCTGTTGGAGATGATGTGCACGTGTTTTCCACCAGAAGCGCGCTGATGTAGCGTTTTGACAACCTCCGCCGGGCGTGTTAGACTCCCGCGGTTTGGAAAGATAACCATGCGAACGATTGAATGGGACTACACCTCCCGCCAACTCAAGATGATCGATCAACGGCTACTCCCCGGCAGGTTTGAGGTAGCCGTTTTTGGCGATTATCAACAGGTCGCCCAGGCGATTCGCGAGATGGTCGTGCGCGGTGCGCCGGCCATCGGGGCAGCGGCGGCCTTCGGCCTGGCGCTGGCCGCTTTCCAGTCCCCGGCGAGCGACCCTGCCTCCCTGCGCGCCGACCTGCACACCGCCGCCCAAACGCTTAAAGAGGCGCGCCCCACGGCAGTCAACCTGGCGTGGGCGCTGGACAGGGTGCTGCGCTCCACTGCGGAGATCACCGGCGGGGCGGACGAACTGCGGGAAGCCGTCCTGGCCGAGGCGCAGCGCATCGCCGATGAAGATGTGGAAATCAATAAGCGCATGGCCGCCCACGGTGCGGCGTTAATTGAAGACGGCGACACAATAATCCACCACTGCAACACCGGCGCGCTGGCGACGGTGGACTGGGGTACAGCCCTGGGCGTGATCCGCATGGCGCACGAACAGGGCAAGCGCATCCACGTGCTGGTGGATGAAACCCGCCCCCGGTTGCAAGGCGCTCGCCTGACCGCCTGGGAGCTGACCCAATATGGCATCCCCTTTGACATCATCAGCGACAACGCCGCCGGGTATTTTTTAAGCCGCGGCGAAGTGCAGAAATGCTTCGTCGGCTCCGACCGCACCGCGGCCAACGGCGACGTGGCGAACAAAATCGGCACCTACATGCTGGCCCTGGCCGCGCACGATAACAGCGTGCCTTTCTACCCCGTGGTCCCTACTTCAACCATTGACCTCTCCCTGGCCTCCGGGGACGAGATCCCCATCGAGGCGCGCGACCCCGCCGAGGTGCTCAGCCTGTCACTTTTCGGGCGACGCGTCGCCCCCGAGGGCGCATCCGCCCGCAACCCGGCCTTCGACGTCACTCCGGCGCGCCTAGTCACCGGCATTGTGACCGAAAACGGCGTGGCCTATCCACCTTTTGAGAAAAGCCTGCGAAAGATGGTGGAAAAAATAGGAAGCAGGTAACCTGGTAACTGGGTAATTAGAAAACTTCCCCCCAACACCCGACCAACCGACCAACAAGACCAACCGACGACCCCATGAACATTATCCTCACCGGCTCAGTCGCCTACGACTATCTGATGACATTCCCCGGCCTGTTTAAGGATTACCTTCTGGCCGATAAACTCGAACACATCAGCCTCTCTTTTCTGGTGGATTCGATGGTCAAGCGCCGCGGCGGTATCGCCCCCAACATCGCCTACACCATGGCCCTGCTCGGCGGGCGGCCGCGCGTGATGGCGACCGTGGGCGGGGATTTCGCCGAATACCGCGCCTTTCTCGAAGCCGCGGGGGTGGATACCAGCCTGATCAAAACCATCCCCGGCGTGTTCACCGCCTCGTTTTTCTGCAACACCGATCAATCTAACGCCCAGATCGCCAGCTTCTATCCCGGAGCGATGGCGCACGCCGCGGAACTCTCCTTCCACGATCTGGAGGAAAAGCCCGATTGGGTGGTGATCTCCCCCAACGCACCGGACGCCATGGTGCAATATCCCGAGGAGTGCCTGGAACTGGGCATCCCCTACCTGTATGACCCCAGCCAGCAAATCCCGCGCATGAGCGGGGAAGAACTGCGCCGCGGCGTGGAAGGCGCCTCGGCCCTGATGGTCAACGATTACGAATTCGAGTTAATCAAAAAGCACACCGGCCTGAGCGAAGCTGAAATCTTGGAAGGGCGGCAGTTCACCGTGGTGACGCGCGGCGAGGAGGGCGCTTCGATCTACGTCAACGGCGCGGAAATCCGCACACCGGTGGTGCCCCCCAAACAAATCGTTGACCCCACCGGCGTGGGCGATGCCTTCCGCGGCGGCTTCCTGACCGGTTTTTCCCACAGGCTGGATTGGGAAATCTGCGGTAGAATGGGTGCTTTGGCCGCCACCTACTGCCTGGAACACGCCGGGCCGCAGGAGCACCGCTACACCGTACAAGAATTCATCGCCCGCTTCCGGGAGTATTTCGATGATGGCGGCGTACTGGATAAATTAGTTCATTCGTGATAGTCGCATTGGTTGCATCGGTTGGTCCCAAACCAATGCAACCAGGCAACAAACAACAAAAACTGGAGAAAGTTATGGAATACGACATCAAAGACCCCAAACTCGCTGAGGGCGGACGACGGCGCATTCAGTGGGCAGAACGCGAAATGCCTGTACTGCGCTCGATCTACGAACGCTTCAAAAAAGAACGCCCGTTTGAGGGCGTGCGTATGTCGGCCTGCCTGCATGTGACCACCGAGACCGCCAACCTCGCCCGCGCGCTGCAAGCTGGCGGCGCCGATCTGGTGCTGGTGGCCTCCAACCCGCTCTCGACGCAGGATGACGTGGCCGCCTCGCTGGTGATGCACGATGAAATCCCCGTCTACGCCATCAAGGGTGAGGACAATGTGACCTACTACAAGCACATCAACGTCGCCGTGGATCACAAACCCCACATCACGATGGACGACGGCGCCGACCTGGTCAGCACCCTGCACAAAGACCGCCGCGAAATGCTCGAACACGTCATCGGCGGCACCGAGGAGACCACCACCGGCGTGATCCGCCTCAAAGCCATGGCCGCCGACGGTGCGTTAGAATTCCCCGTGGTGGCCGTCAACGACGCCATGACCAAACACCTCTTCGATAACCGCTACGGG
>CAZZFZ010000159.1:5006-6084 GCA_964653835.1 uncultured Anaerolineales bacterium | reverse complement strand
CGCAAAAAATCGCGCCGGCTCAGGGGTTGATCGTTCATGCGATTGATTTCCTCTCGTGGGTCAAACTTAAAGGTCACCCTTATTATAGCCCTTGAGCTTGAAGTTTGAGTGAATTCTATTTAAAGATAGTGTAAAGTTGCCCCCTGTGTCTTGGTTACCGGGTTCAGATTGTCCTCCCTGTTCTCTGAACCCGGTAGATTTTGCAGGTGTTGAGTTGGGTCGTCGCTTAGGGTGTGATGAAGTTCCAGGGGTTGGCTTTGCCGTAGATTTCGCTGCGCAGCTCGAAGTGCAGGTGCGCGCCGCTGGAATTGCCGGTGTTGCCCACGCGGCCGATCATGGTGCCCTGGGCGACGCTCTGACCACAGGTGACGCCGACCGCGCTCAGGTGGGCGTAGGCGGATTGCCAGCCATTGCCGTGGTCGAGTACGATCAGGTAACCGTAGCCGAATTCGCTCCAACCGGAGAAGACCACCACGCCGCTATCCGTGGCGTAGACGGCGTTGCCTTCTGCCCCGGCGATGTCCAACCCCGGATGGATGGAGGGGTTGTAATCGTAGCCGGAGATCAGGCGTGAGGGAGTTGGCCAGATGAAAGTCCCGGTGCCGATGGCGCCCTCGTAAACCTGACCGCAGTAGCCCGAACCGTAGTATTTGGCAGCCGCCGGGTTGGTGCGCGTGATCGCCGGAGGTCCCCAATCCTTGAGCGCCCGCCGCCCGCCGGGGATGATTAACCAGGTCCCGGGCTCAATCGCCGGGTTATTCGGATCCACCAGCAGGTCGAAGCCGTTCCCTGGCCACTCCAGGATGGAAGCTGGCTCCACGCCAAAGAACTCTGCCACGGCGGTCAGGCTGTCGCCCTCCTGCCATTGATAGTACACGCCATCGGTGGGCAGGATGTTCAGCTTTTGCCCGGTTTTGAGAAACTGGGGGTTATCTTGCAGCACATCGTAATTGCCCCAGAGTACTGTTTCGGGCTTCAGATTGAATTTCTCCGCGATAGCGAAGAGGTTGTCACCAGGTTGAACTTCGTAGCTGGTGACTTCAACCCGCGGTCGTGTGGGGATGGTGGTGTTGATTTG
>CAZZFZ010000159.1:0-4906 GCA_964653835.1 uncultured Anaerolineales bacterium | reverse complement strand
TGATAGTACACGCACTGCCCTCGGCGTTCGGTGCTGACCACGCCGAGGCGGCGCATCTTCGCCAGGTGCCTTGAAACGGTAGGCTGTGGAGCCCTGATTTCGGCGACCAACTCCGTGACGGATTTTGCGCCGTCTTGCAGGCAGTCGATCAGTTTCAGGCGAGTGGGATGCGCCAGCGTGCTACAGATGGCAGCGTGAAGTTCGTACAGGCGGTCGTCTTTCACGGGGGTCACTCCATAGGGAGACCAGCGGCTTGCCAGGCGTTGAACCCGCCTTCCAGGTTCCAGACGTTGGTGTAACCCAGGCGGATCAGCGTTTTGGCCGCCACGCTGCTCATGCTGCCGCTGCGACAGTAGACCACGATCTTGGCGTCTTTATCGGCGGGCAGTTGATTCAGATTGTCTTCGATTTTATCGAAGGGGATCGAAAGATCTGTCCCTGGGATGTCGCCCTCGTAGGGGATGTGCACGTTGACAAAGACGAAGTCTTTATTCTCCAGCATGGTTTGCAGTTCGGCGACGGAGACATTGGTGTAGGTTCCGCCATCCACGGAAACCGGCTTACCGACGACCTCCGCAGCCGGCGCACTCGCGCTTGTTCCGCCGCAAGCAGCTAACAGCAGTGCGCTGAGAAGGAAAGTGAAGAGTAAGGTGCGTTTCATGGTTAATCTCCTGAATTGGGTGTGAATTTAGGCAGCGAGCGCCGTCGCGACGCGCTCCAGGCGGGCGCGCGCCTCGGTGGCAATCGCCTTGATGTCCTCGTTCTCGGCCAATGCCTCGACGTTCAGCATGGCTTCTGGATTGACGATGGAAACCAGAGAGCCGCCTTCGGTCTCTTCTACCGTGACGTTACAGGGTAGCAACAGGCCCACCCGAGGGTCACTTTGCAGGGCGCGGTGAGCCAGGGGCGGGTTGCAGGCCCCCAGGATGATGTAGCGCCGAAAATCAACATCCAGTTTCTTCTTCAGGGTCTCTTTGACATCAATGCTGGTCAGCACGCCAAAGCCCTCCGCCTTGAGCGCCGCAGTGACTTTTTCCACTGCCGCCTCATAGGCGTCTGAAAGTGAGACTTGAAAAGCTAACGGTTGTGACATCTGTTTTCTCCTTTAATGTGACAGACTCCCCATAGGGGAGGACAACTCAGTGGAGGATTATGCCTCGAATGCGTTTAACCAGGTAGGGCCAAAAGGCGTATTTCCGTATAGGCAATTTTGCTTATTCGGTTGTTCGCATGTGATTTTGTTGGTTCTCTTGTATAATGAACCCATGAAGAATCGCACACCTCTGTTACAGCGAATTCGCCTGCTGCGTTATACGCTGCCGTTTGCTCTGGTGCTGGTGGTCATCGCTTACCAACTGGGGATTGCGGATGCCGTTCGAAGAGCGTATGGCTTGCAAATCCATTATCTCGTTGAAATCGCGTTTTACAGCCTGGCCGGCCCATTGGTCACGGGGATGACCCTGGCGTGGATCGAGCGAGAATTAAGGGCGCGGGAGCGCCTTGAGGGGGCGCTGCGCAGCATTCGAGAAGAGGAGCGCGCCCGCATCGGACGCGACTTGCATGACGGCGTGGCGCAGACGCTGTATTTGCTGGCGCTCAGAACCGATGCGTTACGCGCTGGCGACCGCATTCCCCCGGCGATGATGGAGGAATTGCAGCAGATGGGCAAGATGTTGCGGGCCAGCATTCGCGATATTCGCCGCACCATTTTTTCGTTGCGCCCGCTGGCCTGGCCCGAGGGCGAATTCTTTGAAACCTTATGCTCCTTTGTGCAGGGATATGCGGAGGAGATGGGCTGGGAGGCTGAATGTGAGCAGGATGCAGGTCTGCAGGTGCCCCCGACGCTTGAGCCGGTCATCTTTCGTATTGTGCAGGAGGCGCTCAATAACACAGCCAAACACGCCAATGCCAGCAAGGTGGTTGTGAAACTGTATCAGCGCCATGAGGCTCAGCAGATTATCGTCGAAGTGGAGGATGATGGCCAGGGATTTGATGTGAGCGCTCCTCCTCGTCATGGGTTGGGGTTGTCTCAGATGGAACAGCGAGTTCGCGAAACGGGGGGGACCTTTTTGCTTCGTTCTCGTCCCGGTGAGGGTACCCACGTTCATGTTGAGCTGCCGAAATAATGAGCGCATCCCCTTTGGATTCGAAACCCGTTCGTGTGTTGCTGGTTGACGACCACACCGTGTTGCGGCAGGGGCTGGCGCAGATGCTGGACGCCCAACCCGATCTGACCGTGGTCGCTCAGGCGGCCTCGGGCCCGGAGGCGTTGGAGCGTTCCCAGGAGACCAGGCCCGATGTGATCCTGCTGGATATTCACATGCCCGGTATGGATGGCATTGAAACCACGCGCCGCTTGAAATCCGTTTGCCCGCAGGCGCGCATCCTGATCCTGACGATGTACCGCAATGAGGCCCTGATTTATCAGGCCATCCAGGCAGGCGCCAGCGGGTATTTGCTCAAAGAAGCAGAGATGGACGAACTGGTGAACGGGATCCGTTCGGTCGCTCGTGGCGAGGCGGTTCTCGACCCGGCCATCACGCCGAAAATATTGACTCATTTGCGGGGCGACGGCGTGGTTTTTCCTCAATCTGTTTCTCTCCAGCCGGATGAAATCGAATTGTTGCGTCTGCTGGCTTTGGGGTGGAGCAATCGTGCCATTGCCGGGCAGTTGGGGGTGGCTGAAAAGACCGTGCGCAATCGCCTCACGCGCCTCTTCCGCAAGCTGGGGGTGGAGAATCGCACCGCCGCGGCGCGCTACGCTATTCAACAGGGGATCAGCGATATGGATGAGGGCTGATTTGGGGACATTTGTCCTCACCCGGGAGAGACCTTTGCACTATTTTTGAACAGAAACGGCCCAAAAGGCACTATTCACTCACAGTGCATTCCTATATCATTCCAGATAATACTTCCTGTTTTACAAGAAACGGGTAAAAGCGTACGGTTAAAAGGAGAGTGTGATGAAACGGAAAAAGTTACTTTTAGTTTTGTTTGCAGTGTTGGCGGTGCTCGTGCTGAGCGCCTGCGGCGGCAGCGCGGCCGAAGCGCCTGCCGAACAGGCGGCGGTTGAAGAACACAGTGATGGTGATGAACACGCTGAAGCCGCGGCGGGTGAGCACAACGACGGCGACGAACATGCCGAGGCGGCTGTGGATGGCGAACACGAACACGCCGAAATACCGGATGAGTTTGCCTCGTTGACCAACCCCTTCGTCGGCGATGCTGCCGCGGTGGAAGCCGGGAAAGTCATCTACGCGAACAATTGCGCGACTTGCCACGGCGCAACCGGTCAGGGCGATGGCCCCAGCGCAGCGGCGCTGGACCCCAAGCCGAGCAACCTGGCAGATGCTACGATGATGAACAACATGACCGATAGCTACCTCTTCTGGCGCATCAGTGAAGGCGGCGTCGCGGCGCCGTTCAACTCTCAGATGCCCCCCTGGAAAGGCGCGCTTTCGGAAGAAGAAATCTGGCAGGTGATCACTTTCGTGCGCACCTTGTCGGGCGAGTAGGGAGACTATTCCTCCTCCCCCAGAGGTACTCACAGACCCCAGGAGCAAAAGCTTCTGGGGTCTGTGTTTTGGATGCTTTTGGGGATGAAGGGGCCATCCCCTGAAGCGGAAACTCAGGGGATGGCATGTCTTGGCGCTTGGTCAGGCAAATACGCTGCGGCGCATCAACTGGGCGTTGATCGCCACGATCACCGTGCTCAGCGACATGAAGAGCGCGCCCACCGCCGGGGAGAGTAGAATCCCCCAGGGGGCCAGCACGCCAGCCGCCAGCGGCAGGGCGATGACGTTGTACCCCGTCGCCCACCACAGGTTTTGAATCATCTTGCGATAGCTGGCGCGGCTGAGGGTAAAGATCTTGACCACGTCCAGCGGGTTGCTCCTCACCAGGATGATGCCTGCGGACTCGATGGCCACATCCGTGCCGCCGCCGATGGCAATGCCGACATCAGCGCGGGTCAGCGCCGGGGCGTCGTTCACCCCATCGCCCACCATGGCGACCTTTTTGCCCTCGGCCTGTAGCTCGGCTACTTTCTGATCTTTGTGCTCCGGCAACACCTCGGCAAAGACCTGGTCGATGCCCAGTTCTTCAGCCACGGCCTGCGCCACAGCCCGGCTGTCTCCGGTCAGCATGGCCACTTCCACGCCCATCTCATGCAATTTGTCGATGGCTTCCTTGCTCTCTGGGCGGATGACGTCGGCCAGGGCGAAGGCGGCCACAGCCTGACCATCCTGGATCAGGTAGACCACACTCTGGCCGCGGGTTTCGGCCCGCTCTTTGAGCGCTTCCAGCGCCGGAGGGAGTTCCAGTTCCAGGAATTCCAGCATGCGCGGGCCGCCGATGTGGATGGAGTGTCCCTGGCTTTGGGCTTTGACGCCGCGCCCTTTGATGGCCTCGAACGAGGCGACGGCGGGCAGTTTCAGGCCGCGCACTTCTGCTGTACGGCGGATGCCGCGGGCGATGGTGTGTTCTGAGTCGCTCTCGACTGCCGCGGTCAGCGCCAGGGCATCGTCCTCTGTCCAGCCCTCCACCGTGGCGATCCCAACCACGCCGAATTCGCCCAGGGTGAGCGTGCCGGTCTTGTCGAAGATCACGGTATTAATCTCACGCGCCTCTTCCAGGGCCAGGCGGTCGCGCACCAGGATGCCGTTTTGCGCGCCCATGGCGGTGGTGATGGCCACTACCAGCGGGACGGCCAGCCCCAGCGCGTGTGGGCAGGCGATCACCAGCACGGTGGCGACGCGCGCGACGACCTCGACGTTGAAGCCCACGCTAATCGTCCAGGCGATGGCGGTCAGCGCGGCCACCCCCAGCGCGACATAGAACAGCCAACCGGCGGCTTTATCCGCCAGAATCTGGGTGTTCGATTTGCTTTGCTGGGCCTGCTCTACCA
>CAZZFZ010000158.1:0-6088 GCA_964653835.1 uncultured Anaerolineales bacterium | reverse complement strand
CGCGTCGTGGGGGGCCGCGGACGGGTGGGCGGTGGGGCACCGGGGGCCGCAGCGGGGCGGAGGTCCGTGCCACCTGTGCCGGGGCCGGGCGGGTGATGAGCCGCACCAAGGCCAAGAAGCAGATTTGGGGCGAGGATTTGCGGACCGAACTGGAAGAGGGCGGCATCCGCGTGCGTGCCGGTTCGATGTCCGGGGTGGCGGAGGAAGCGCAGCAGGTGCTCGAGGATGTGGACGCCGTGGTGGAGACTGTCACCGGGGCAGGCATCGCTCGCAAGGTGGCGCGCCTGCGTCCCGTGGCGGTGGTGAAGGGGTGAGATCAGGTATAATTCACGTAGGAGGCCAAATGCCAGACCTGGATGGGATTCTCATGGCGCTGCGGCGCGAGTTTGACAAGATTTTAGGCAACCAATTTGAGGGGTTGTATCTCTACGGGTCGCAGGCCAGAAGTGATGCGCAGCCTGATTCAGATATTGATGTATTGGTTGTGATGCGTGGTGAATTTGACTACGCTGAACTTTTGGCTATAACTTCAGCGATTGTTGCTCAACTTTCATTAGAAAATGATGTTGTGATTTCGCGCGCTTTTATCTCCAAAGCGCGCTTTGAGCAAGAACAGTCGCCATTTTTGTTGAATGTGCGGCGCGATGCTGTTTTTGTATGACGCCAGAAATTGAAGCCTTGCTGGAAAAAGCGCGAGATAGTATTGATGCGGCTGCATCGTTGCAGGCTGATGGCTATGTGGAGTTTGCTGCCTCGCGTTTGTATTACGCCATGTTTTATGTGGCTCAGTCGCTTCTTTTGTCGCGCAACCAGGCGTATTCCAGTCATAGCGCGGTGATTGCCGCTTTTGGCAGAGAATTTGCCAAGACAGGCGATCTGGATGTCCGTTTTCACCGCTGGTTGCTGGACGCGCAGGATATTCGCAATGTGGGGGATTATGGCATTGGCGGGGATGTCAGCGTTGCTCAGTATCGGGAGTTGTTGTCGTGGGCGCAATCCTTTCTGGATGCTGCTCGTGATTATTTGGCAGAGAGCGGGGGATTGGGGTAAGGGACGATTATGCTAGAAGCGACCGCGGGGAAGATCCGTCACAAGGTGTCAAGAAATACGAAGAAAAACAGAGAAGTCAGGATTTTGGGAAAAGCCTGACTTCTGTAAAGGAAGAATCCTCGCGGACGGCAGCAAAAAAATCTCAAAGCCGCTATTCTGAACTCGCGTTAATCTCCATCACCTGATTGCCTGATTACTCCGTTACCCTCCTCACAGCATCTCAAAGCGCGCTTGGAAGAAGCGCAAATATTCCGGCTCGTAGACCATCTTCAGGCCGCGGGTTTGCTCGCGCTGATCGTACACCGCTTTGATGCTCTCGGCCACCACGTCCATGTGCGCCTGGGTGTAGACGCGGCGCGGGATGGTCAGACGGGTAAGCTCTAGGGCCGGATAGCGGTGGTCGCCCGTTTTTGGGTCGCGCCCCGCGCTGACCACGCCGCGCTCCATTGAGCGCACGCCGGAATCCAGGTAAAGCTGCGCCGCCAGGGTCTGTGCGGGGAATTGATCCTGCGGGATGTGGGGGTAAAAGCGTTTAGCATCCAGGAAGATGGCGTGCCCACCGACCGGCTCTACAATGGGGATGCCCCAATCGAGCAGCAGCTTGCCCAGGTAGCGCACCTGACGCACGCGGGCGGCCACCTGATCGTCCTGCACGCCCTCGGCGATGCCGATCGCCAGGGCTTCCATATCGCGCCCTGACATGCCGCCGTAGGTGTGCAGCCCCTCGTAGACCACCACCATGTTGCGCGCTTTCTCGGCCACATCCGCGTGGTTGACCGCCAGCCAGCCGCCGATGTTGACCAGGTTGTCCTTCTTGGCGCTCATCCAGGCTCCATCGGTGTAGCTGCAAAACTCTTTCAGGATTTCGGCGATGGACTTGTCGGCATAGCCCTCCTCACGCTCCTGGATGAAGAAGCAGTTCTCGTACATGCGGGTGGCGTCCAGGTAGATGCGGATGCCGTGGCGGTCGCAGAACTCGCGCAGTGCCTTGACGTTTGCCATGCTGACTGGCTGCCCGCCCGCCATGTTGACCGTCCCCGCCAGGCTGACGTAGGGGATCTTCTCCGCGCCGACCTTGTCCACCAGGGCTTGCAGTTTGTCTAGGTCTACGTTCCCTTTGAAGGGGTGCTGGCTGGTGGGGTCGTGGGCTTCGTCAATGATCACGTCCACAAAGGTGCCGCCCGCCAGTTCCTGATGCAGGCGGGTGGTGGTGAAGTACATGTTGCCGGGGATGTAGTCGCCCTGCTGGATGACGGCCTGGCTGATCAGGTGCTCCGCGCCGCGCCCCTGGTGGGTGGGGATGACGTATTTGTAGCCGTAATAGGTCTGGACGGCTTCTTCCAGGTGGTAGAAGTTGCGGCTTCCGGCGTAGGCTTCGTCGCCGAGCATGATCCCGGCCCACTGGCGGTCGCTCATCGCGCTGGTGCCAGAGTCGGTCAGCAGGTCAATGTACACATCCTCCGAGCGTAGCAGGAAGGTGTTGTACCCGGCTTCGGCGGCGGCTTTCTCGCGCGCCTCGCGGCTGATCATGCGGATGGGTTCGACCATCTTGATCTTCCAGGGTTCGGCCCAGGATCGGCGGCCAAATTGCTGGCCCATGGTTTTGTAGTGGGGGGTGGTCATGGTGCCTCCTTTGGGGGTGAAGGGGGAATTAGGTGATTAGGTGACTGGGTAACAAGGTAATTGAGGGGGAGATACCCTAACCACCCAGTTACCTTGTTGCCTTGTCACCTTCCAACGGTATTGCCGTCGTCGCTTTCGCCTCGCGCAGCACCAGGCTGGTGTGAATCTGCGCCACACCGGGGATGGGCGTCAGCCGGTTGACCAGGAAGTCTTCCAGGTCTTCGGAGTTGCGCGCCAGCACCTTGAGCAGGTAATCGTAATCGCCGGTGACGAAGTGGCATTCCAGCACTTCAGGCATCTTGTGGACAGCCTGGTGAAAATGGTTGATTTGCTCGTTGTCGTGCAGTTGCAGGCGGACGTGGACGAAACAGAGCATGTCGTATCCGACCTGTTTGCGATCCAGCAGTGCGGCGTAGCCGCGGATCAGGCCGTTCTCTTCCAGGCGACGCACGCGCGCGTGCGTCGCCGGGGGTGAGAGGTTGACGCGCCGCGCCAGTTCGGTGATGCTGATGCGGCCATTAGCCTGAAGTTCGGCTAAGATGTGCTGGTCGAGGGAATCGAGGGAGGTGTTCATGGGGAGAGGGGGGATAGCTTAAGGGTAGGGTTTGTGTGCTTGTAAAAATATCTTAATTGCGGCGTTGTGTCAATGATTATTTTGGGAAATTCTGTGTTATGTGAATTAAATAAAGTTAATACTTGTGTTTAGTTTTGAATATTTCGTTCCGTTTTGCCGTTTTCGGGCGCGCCTCTCCGTGCGGTGACTCCGGTGAGATAATTTGTTTTAGACTTCCGAAGTCTGAGACAAGGAGATTCTATGAGCGATCCACACCGGAACACTCGCGCCCATTTCACCACCCCGCTTGCCGAGAGCGACCCGCTGCTGGCGGATATTCTACGCCGCGAGAAGGCGCGTCAGGCTGGGCAGATTGAGTTGATCGCCTCAGAGAACATCGTCAGCCGGGCGGTGCTGGAGGCGCTGGGGGATACCATCACTAATAAAACGGTTGAGGGCTATCCGGGGGCGCGTTATCACGCCGGGGCGGGTGTGCTGGATGAGGCCGAACGAGCCGCCATTGAGCGCGCCACGCAGCTCTTTGGCTGCCGCTTCGCCAACGTGCAGCCGCATTCCGGTTCGCAGGCCAATCAGGCGGTCTTCGCTGCGCTGCTCAAGCCGGGTGATACGGTGATGAGCATGGCGCTGACGGCGGGGGGGCATCTCAGCCACGGCGCGGCGGCGAATATCTCCGGTAAGTGGTTTCATGCCGTTCAATACGGCGTTGACCCGCAAACCGGCTTGATTGACTACGCGGAGCTGGAGCGCCTGGCTTTGGAACATCAGCCGAAGTTAATTATTGCGGGCGGATCCGCTTACCCGCGGGTGATTGATTTCCCCCGCATCCGCGCCGTGGCCGAGCGCGTGGGGGCGGTGTTCCTGGTGGATATGGCCCATTTCGCCGGGCTGGTGGCGGGCGGCGTGCATTCCAGCCCGCTGCCCCACGCCCACATCGTCAGTTGCACCACCACCAAGACGCTGCGTGGTCCACGCGGCGGGTTGCTGCTCACAGATGACCCCCAACTGGCGAAGAGACTGGATTCGGCCATCTTTCCGGGGATGCAGGGCAGTTTGCATCCCAACGTGATCGCTGCCAAGGCGGTGTGCCTGGGCGAGGCGCTGCGCCCCGAATTCAAGGCGTATGCCGCGCGGGTGGTGGAAAACGCCAGGATGCTGGCCGAGACGCTGGCGTCGCGCGGGCTGGGTATCTGCACCGGTGGCACGGATACCCACATTGTGCTGGTAGACCTGAAACCGAAGGGGCTGGTGGGCAGGGTGGCCGAACAGGCTTTGGAGGCCGCGGATATCACCTGCAACAAGAACCCCATCCCCTTCGACCCGCCCAGCCCGAAGAAGTGGACCGGCCTGCGCCTGGGTACCGCCGCGGGGACGACGCGCGGCATGAACGCGGCGACGTTCACCCGCATCGGAGGTTTGATCGCCGATGTTTTGGATGGTGTAGTGGACGGTCAACCGGATGCCGCGGTTCTGGCGCGCGTCAAGGCGCAGGTGGCGGAGATCTGCCGGGCGCATCCGACATACCTGTGAATCAATCTCCCGCAGGTTCAAAACCGTATTAAGTTTGAGACTTTTCTTTATCACCACAAAGTACACGAAGCTGCACAAAGAGAAGATTCCTTTGTGCAGCTTCGTGCGCTTCGTGGTTGATTTCGAACTCAGGATGCGGCGTGAAGGAAGAAAACTTCACCTGAGAGATACCCTTGCCACACTTTGGCGACTGCGCCGGTCATCTGGATCGCCAGCCCCTCGCTGATGGAGATTTCGATTTCCCCGCCGGGCATGTGGACGGTGATGTGTTCGTCGCACAGGCCCAGGCGATAGGCCGCCGCCGCGGCGGCACAACTGCTGCTGCCAGAGGCCAGGGTGTACCCCGCTCCGCGCTCCCAGATTTCGATCTGGATGTTGTTCCGATCCAGCACCTGCAAAAACTGGACGTTCGTCCGGTTGGGGAAGCGGGGATCGTTCTCGATCTGCGGCCCCAGGCGGCGCGCCTCCTCGGCGCTGACGCGCTCCCGCAGGAGGACGCAGTGAGGGTTGCCGATTGTCACGGCGCAGTAGCGCAGCGTCTCACCTTCCAGTAGGATGGTCTCATCTACCACCTCGCGCGCAGGCCCGGCGACCGGAATTTTCTGGCTGTCAAAGCTGGCCACCCCCATCTCCACGGTGACGCGCCGCCCATCGGGGTGGACGCGGGCGGTCACCACGCCGCCCTTTGTCCAGATGGTGGCGGGCGCGGCGTCGAGGTACCCCATATCGCGCAGATAACGGGCGAAGATGCGCACTCCGTTGCCGCTGATCTCGGCCTCGCTCCCATCGGGGTTGAAGAAGCGCACCGCGAAGCGGATTTCCTCGTCATGCGGTGAGCAGTCGAGGGCGATGCCGTCCGCGCCGAAGCCATAATGCGGGTGGCAGATGCGCCGGATTTGTTCCGGCGTCAGCGGCGCGGCGAGGTGCGCCTCACGGATCACAATGTAATCGTTCCCCAGGGCCTGATATTTGTGGAAGGGGACGGCGGCGAAGACGGTTGTACCCCCCAGCAGCGGCTTATCGTGCCGGAGAAGGTCATCGGGGGTTTCGCGGCCTCGAATCAATCTGGCCTCGCCTTTCTCCAGCCACAAGACCGCGGGGCGAGTGGCGCCGTTGTAGTTGCTCGCCATGCTGAGCTGATACGCGCCGCTGACCGGGATGGCGATGAGTTCATCGGCTTCAATTTCGGGGAAGGGCAGGTTTTCAATCAGGATGTCGCCGCTTTCGCAGTATGGCCCGGCCAGCCAGGCGGGGTCTGTGTTGGGGCGCTGGGGGTTGCGCACCGGCAGGGCTGTGTAGCGCGCCTGGTAGAGG
>CAZZFZ010000157.1:1198-6118 GCA_964653835.1 uncultured Anaerolineales bacterium | reverse complement strand
GTGTTCATCAATGATGGATGAATACATGATGGGCATTTCCCAACCGGCGAATTCGACCATCTTGGCCCCGGCATCGAGATGAAACTGATAAAACGGCGTGCGCAACACGGTGGGACTCCTGTTCGTCTGTGGGGCCGACCATTCGGCTCAACTGCGCATAGAGGCACTCATTTCTCGCACCGCCTCCGAGTGCGATCGGCTCCGATTGCGCAACGTGATTGCAATGGTAGGCCTCCGCGCTCGCGGGCATCGATCGTTCGGTGAAGAGCGCAAAAAATCAGGTGATTTCTCGCTCCGGTGCCGATCCGCCGGGCGAAGCGGTCTCCGCCGCGGTTGTCGTCGTCGCAGTCGTTCGGCGATACCCCCATGGGTAATCGCGTTTGGCGGTTTTCATGATCTCACGGAGGATGGCGGTGGCGAACGAACCGCGGGGCTGGATGAATGAAGTTTGAACGTACGAGCCGAATTCGTCCTCGCCGGCCGAAACCTCCGTTTCGGTAACCGGAATGCGAAACGGTCGCCGCGTTCCCCGAACATCATGCGGGGGGGTGACGAATTGATCCATCTCCACTTCCGTCGCCTTCAGGAAACGCTCTTCGAGTTCGCCCGTTTCGCCCCGGGCCGGGAGCATATCGTATCCCCAGAGTGCGCCCGTTGGCGAAATCTCCAGATCATGCAGTCGGCGTTTGGTTTCCGGATCGGCGATCTCATTTTCACCAACGTGAAACAAAGCGCCGTTCACGTGCTTGAACGCGATGTCGCCGACGATCAACTCGTCGAACAAGTTGCGCTCAATGCGATCGTCGAGAATCTGATTGAAGATCGCCGACTGAAAAGCGGTCACGAAGAATCGGCGCTGCGATCGTGAGGTTGACATAATCGCTTCTTCAAACGATCGACCTCGGGCGAGTTCGTGAATCATTTTGCGTTCGGCCGGGAGTGCGGACGACCACAAGTTCTGCGACCGACGATAATCGCCTTCCGCGTAGGCGACACGCGCTTCGTAATTCCCGTCGCCGGGGTCTTCGGGATCGCCGAGCAGCACATCCGCCATCGCTTTCCAGTCCTGCCAGAGGTACGCCTGACCCACGAGATGGTTTTTTGCGCGGTATCCGAACCGTTGTTCGCCGGCGAAGTTCGGCCCGCCGATTCGACTCATGACTTCGAGAATCTTCCGCGCCTGATTGTCCGACTCATCGTGACAGTCCCGAATCTTGATTTCGAACCGATTGCCCTTGAGGTGACCGATTCGAAGACGATTCCGATGGCGCTTCGCCTCCAGAACGCGCACGCCGTTCAACTGCAGTGATTCGAGCGGTGAATCATCGAACGTGTGGACGGAAACGTACTGGCGGGTGATGGCGTGCTTGTCCTTCATTCCCGCATAGCCGATGGAGCGCACGGGAACACGGAAGTGCCGCGCGATCTCCTGAATGACCTCAAGGGTGGCGCGCCCGTCCTTTTCAATGAAGAGATAAAGATGTTCGCCGGAACCGCATGGGTGATAGGCGGGTATCTCCTCCACCACGAAATCCGTATTGCGCTGCTTGAGGGAACCGCCGATACCCGTCAGGTCCGCGGTCAGGAAGGTTCGAGGTAGGGAGTAGAACGCGTCAGGCATTTGGGAGGGGGTATCGCGTCATGGTGAGGTGTTGAGAAAGGCATCCATTCGGTCCGCTGGTTACATGGATGAACGATTGAAAAAATAAACGGGCCAATCGACGCGAGTCAGGCGCCTTCGGTGGCGGCCTGTTCCAGCACGGATTCCTCGACATAGATCGGGATCCCCATCGCAGCACCGAGGGCGATCGCGTCGCTCGGGCGACTGTCAATATCCATCATCCGGTCGCCGGGACCGCGAATGGTGATCTTTGCGAAGAACGTATTTTCATCAAGGTCGGTGATGGTGACCCGTTCGACCGTCGCGCCGAACGACTCGATGACCTGAGCCAGCAGATCATGCGTCTGCGGTCGTTGCGGCTGGATACCCTTAAGCCGGCGTTCGATCGCCTGGGCTTCGGGAAGTCCGATCGCGATGGGAAACGAGCGCTCGCCGTCCGCTTCCCGCAATTCAATGAACTGGAGGTCCGTCATCTCTCGAATGAAGATTCGGCTCAATTCCATTCGAATCGCCATGTCAATCCTCTACCAGATTCCATCCGGGCCAATGCGAATCTTCTTCACCGCCAGCCCGCGTGCATCCCGATATTTTCCATCCCCGCCTCGCTCCCGCCCAAACGATGCCAATGCATCCTCCAATTTCCGCCCCTCCGCCAGCTCCCCCTCCACATACCGCCCCAAAACCAGCGCCGTCTCATCCAGCGCAAACGCCGCCAACGGATCATCCAGCCCCACAATTGTGCTCGGTCGTTGCCCAAACGCCGTCCCCAGGCTATACAGCCTCCACAGCGTCTCTCTCGCCTGCGCTGTTTTCGCGAAAGGGCTTCAGTCGCGCCGCCTCCGCAGAACAGCGCTCAAAAATGAACATCTTGTCCTCAAACGGGATCTCGTCCAGGCCCAAATGCTCATCGTCGCCTGTCTCTGCCACCGGCGGCTCAATCACCGCTGCCAACACCACCGCATCAAAAATCGGCGCCAGTGTGGGGAGCTTCTCCACATCCATTTCCACCGGGCCTTCCGTCATCGCCATAAATTCGGGCAAAAGCGAGTTGGGGATACTGCCGCCCACCATCAGCCCTACCAGATCAACCTTCCGCAAACGCGCTTCCAGCCCGCTGGGCAGCGTCACCGTCTCCTCACGCTTCTCGCGCCACGTTTTCAAATCCATAACCACCTCCGCTGGCAGGGCAGCGCCTAGTCCAGACGCCGCCCCAACCAGACTAATTGAACCAACAGACCAATCAGACTAACTGGACTAACTGCTCGGCAACGCCGTAGCCGTCTCGTTCTGCACAAACTCAAAAATCCCGTTCGTGCCGTCGTCTACCGCAATGCCGGAGCATTTGGTGACGAAGAACTCCCCATCACCGAACTCACCCTCCAGCTCAGTCACCTTGCACTTGAACAGCTTGCAATGGATATCGTCGTTGCCCTCGCCCAGGCTCTTCCCGTAAATCTTGAAATACGGGAATGCGTCCCCCGCACTTCCCGGCATCGTTTTGGTCTCGTTGGGCGAAACGCCAGCCGTCGTCACCGTGCGCCCGGTCATCAGCGCATAGGCCTCCAGGCTGATCCCGCCTGCCTCCAGCTCCCACTCCACCGCATCAGCGAACGCCACCACCGCCTTCGTCACGTCATCGCCGCGCAGCTCGCTGGAGCTGATCCGCTCGCTGAAGCTCAACTTCATGCTCGCAGGCAAATCCACCTGAGATGTTCCGCCGATGTTCGTCAGCTTCACATCCCGCAACCCAAACGGTTTATCTCCATAAGTCATCACTCACCTCCATCAACGTCTTCATCGCCGTTCTCCGGCGCAAATTCCAGCTCGGCTCCAAGCGCCTTCTCCAGCGCTTTGCGTTCCGCTTTGCTGACCTCTACCAACTCAAACTGTTCTCCGGGATATGTCACCAGCTGCGCGGCCAGCTCCACATCCTGAACCTCGGCCTGCCAGTCATTGGCCGCCTCAAACACCAACCCCTCAATCAACCGCCGTCCCCTTCGGGGCACATACACAAAGCGCATACACCAACCTCCTCACGGCCTCAATCGCACTACCACAAAACGCATTACGCCCAGGCTGCATCCCAGGCCTCCATCCACCAAACCGCCTGCCCAGCTGTCAAACAGCACCCGCCATGTCCCCGCTCCAATCTGCTGATCGTGCAGCACCGCAAACACCCGCTCCGCTGCCGGGTTGATCGTCGCATAACCAGAGCGCTCATAAAGATAGATATTCGTCGGCGTCTGCACCCCTTGCGAAAACGGCCCGCGGGAGATCTCCGTCCCCGGCATCACCAGCAGGCAGGGCAACACCTCCATGTTGGCGTCAAACGCCGCCGGAGTGCTCTGCCGCGTGATCTCCATCTCCGCATAAAACCCGCCGCTCAGCAGGCCTGCCAGCGTCGCGTCCGCCGCCAGCGCATCCCGAATATCCGTCGCTACACTCATAACCAATCAACAACCCAACAAATTAGAACAACCCGGCCAATCATTCCAACAGCGGCAATGGGTCAACATAGTCATTTGGGAACACAGTCGCCCCATCTGATGTCGCCCCAACTCGCTGCACAGAAAAATGCAAATGCGGGCCGGTTGTGAACCGTCCGGTGTTCCCGGAAAGCCCAATTACATTTCCTCGCGTCACTCGTTCCCCTTCGTCAACTTTCGCCCGCTGCAGGTGAGCATAGATAGTGCGGTATTCAAGCCCGCGAATGCGATGCTCCAGGATCACATGATTGCCGTAATTGTGTTTATCTCCGGCGCGGTGCTCCCGCTCAGTCGAAACAACAACCCCGTCAGCAGCCGCGTAAACTGGCGTTCCCACCACCACGCCGATGTCGATCCCTTCATGCCCAGGCAAGCCGAATTTCCGGTAAATTTCCGGGTTCTCGCCAAATCGCTGTGTGATCCATGTTCCATCTGTTGGCCAGCGGAACATTGCCCACGCCGAGGGACGTGCCTCTCCCTCCTTCTGCCAGGTGAAGCGCTTCTCCGGGAACAGATCGGGCCTTGCTGCCCGCAGCGCAGCATAGATCACCTCCACATCGCGCCGGTCCAACCCATCTACAAGAACATTATTCTCTGGCGGATCAAACATCATAACCAGACTCAACCTCGCCACCGCTCACCTCCTAACCAATCAACCAATGCAACGAATACAACCAGCCAACTAATCAACCAAGGAACGAATCTCTCCCCACAACCAAACCGCCAGTGCCACCGCCGCCTCCGTCGAAAGCAGCGACTGCCCCACATCCACCCCCAGCCAGGCCGCATAATCATCCATCGCCTGCCACGGCT
>CAZZFZ010000157.1:0-1098 GCA_964653835.1 uncultured Anaerolineales bacterium | reverse complement strand
TGCCCCACATCCACCCCCAGCCAGGCCGCATAATCATCCATCGCCTGCCACGGCTCACCCCGCACCCAGCCTCGCAGCCGTGCCGCAAACGCCGCATCATCCATTTGCACCGCCGTCTTGTAGCACAGGCAATTGGGGTGCAACGGCAGTTGCACCGTCCCCTTCGGGTAAATCCCGTCTCCATCCTCACCTGCCTCAATCACCTCATCGCACACATCCCGCTCCGGGTGCGCGGGCGAAAGCCTCACCTGCTCCTTCTCCACCCACGGCATCCTCCCCAGCGCCATATCATTCGCCAGGTGATGCACAAACTGGATCTCCGTCCGCGCCAGCCGCAACGCCTTATAAGTCACTCCTCGCCCATCGCAATCCTCACCGGTCAGCAAACCGGTGCGGTCGCCGCTGGCGATCTCCTTCTTCGTCAGCTTATACAGACGGGTCTGCGTCCACCGCGGGCAGCCATCGCTGGCGCCAACAAACGCGTCAATCTCCTCAGCGATATTCCAGGCGCTCTTCCCCTCCACAATCCCGCTCATCAAAATCCGTTGCAGCCCCTCTCGCGTCTCGCGGTCCAGCTTCCACAACCGCGCCGAAAGCTGCAAACCATCGTTATAAATGTGCTCCTCAGCCGCCTGCACAACAGCCTGCAACTGCGGGTCAAACACTCCGCCGGTGTCTCCCAGCCCCTCCTGCATGGCCTCCAGCCGCTCCACAATCATCTTTTCATGTTGCACCGCCAGCGCCCCAAAAGCCAGCTTCGCCGCTTCCAGCCGCGCCCGCCCCAGCAGCGGCACCCAGCCGTCCATCCAGGCCTCATTCCACAGCGTATCAATCGCCGTCATCGCCCGAAACGCCCGCATCTCATCCAGGCGGCCATCCTCGCCAGCGTTTCCGGTCACCGCCCGCTTCGCCGCCGCGCCAAAATCCGCCAGCGCCCGCTGCGTCTCCCCAATCAACCACAACTGCAAACGCATCAGCGCAGCCTGTTGTGCCAGCGGCACTTCCCGCAAGCTCAAATCCGCCAGCCTCACGCCTCACCTCCCCCGTCCCCTTGCCCTGAGCCTGACGAAGGGGCCGTCCCCCGTCCCCCGTCCATCT
>CAZZFZ010000156.1:0-6138 GCA_964653835.1 uncultured Anaerolineales bacterium | reverse complement strand
CCAAACACCTCTTCGATAACCGCTACGGGACCGGCCAATCCACCATTGACGGCATCATCCGCGCCACCAACATCCTGATCGCGGGCAAGAACTTCGTGGTCGCCGGGTACGGCTGGTGCGCCCGCGGCCTGGCGATGCGCGCCCGCGGCATGGGCGCCAACGTGATCGTCACCGAGATCGATCCGCTCAAGGCGCTCGAGGCAGTGATGGATGGATTCCGCGTGATGCCGATGATCGAGGCCGCCCCCATCGGCGACATCTTCTGCACCCTGACCGGCGACATCAACGTGATTGACAAACACCACTTCGAGGTGATGAAAGACGGCGCCATCGTCTCCAACTCCGGGCACTTCAACGTGGAGATCAACATCCCCGCCCTGGAGGAGATGGCAGTTGAGAAGCGCCTGGTGCGCCCCTTTGTGGAAGCCTACGACCTGCCCGATGGACGCACCATCCACATTTTGGGCGAAGGCCGCCTGATTAACCTGGCTGCCGCCGAAGGCCACCCCGCCAGCGTGATGGACATGTCCTTCGCCAACCAGGCCCTGGCCGCCGAATACATGGTCAAAAACGCCGATAAGCTCAAGAAAACCGTCTATTCCGTGCCCGAAGATATCGACAAAGAGATCGCCCGCCTGAAGCTGGAAGCCATGGGCGTGGATATTGACGTGCTTACCGAGGAGCAGGTTCGTTACCTGAACTCCTGGCAGGAGGGCACATAGAAACCGGGTCTACAGATCCAAAGCAACCTCCGCCGGTGTGCGCTTGCGTTCACCGGCGTTTATTTTTAGCCCATAATGAGCGTTTCCTTAAAAAATACCGAACGCCCGCAGGCGTGTTACAATTCCGCTTGCACCTTATCTGGTGTTTCGTCAACCAGGTCAAAGGGTGACCTGGTTTTTCCCTTAGAACGGAGTTACGCGTGAAGAACACAAAAACTACCCTGCGCTGGCTGCTTGCGCTCACATCCCTGGCCATCGGCCTGGCAGCATGCCAGCCATCCCAAAACGCTGAGAGCAGCAACGAGCCTGTGCTGACTCTCGAAGTCGGAGGCGAAGCAAATTCCCTGAGCAGCGAACCTGCGCCAACCCCAGAGCCCATCGCCCTCGAGGGAGCGCTGGTCACCGAGAGTGGCCTGCAATACCTGGAAGAGGTCGCCGGTGAAGGCGCATCCCCCCAGGAGGGGGACGTGCTGGTGATGGAAGTGATCGCCTCGCTGCCCGACGGTACAGAAATCGTCAACACGCGGGCCAGCGGCTCGCCTGCAGTGGCGATCTATGGGCGCGAGCAACTGCTCCCCGGCTGGGAAGAAGGCATGGGGCTGATGAAAGCCGGCGGTCAGGCGCAAATGGTGCTGCCGCCCGAGCTGGCCTTTGGCGAAGAGGGCTTTGGCATCATCCCGCCCAACTCCCAGATCGTCCTGAATGTAGAACTGGTTTCCGTGGATAAAGCGCCTGCGCCCGCGGAGGTCAATGTTGACGATATGACCACCACCGAGAGCGGCCTGCAATATTACGACCTCGTCGCTGGCGAGGGCGACGCCGCTGAGGCCTTCAGCACGGCGACGACGCACTACATCATCTGGGCGCAGGAGGAAAACGGGAACAAATTCATCGTCTCCTCCTACTACACCAACCCCATCTCCTTCATCGTCGGGCGCGGCGACGTGGTTTTCCCCGGCTGGGATGAGGGCGTCACTGGGATGCAGGTCGGCGGCAAACGCCTGCTGGTTATCCCCCCTGAGCTGGCCCTCGGCGAACAGGGCTCCGGCGACATCCCGCCCAACGCCACGCTGGTGATGGAAATCGAGCTAACCGAGTTGTACATCCCTCCCAAGATGACCGAGGTCAAAGAAGAGGACTACACCACCACCGAGAGCGGGCTGAAGTATTACGACCTAGTTGAGGGCGATGGCCCCAGCCCCGAGGCCGGGCAGACCGTGGTCGTCCACTACGCCGGGTGGCTGGAAGATGGCTCCCCCTTCGACAACTCCTATGATCGCGGCGAACCCTTCTCCTTCGAACTGGGTAGCGGCATGGTGATCCCCGGCTGGGAGGAAGGGCTTCTGACCATGAAAGTTGGCGGCAAGCGCCAGCTGGTCATCCCCCCCGATCTAGCCTACGGCGAATCCGGCGCTGGCGGGTTGATCCCCCCCAACGCCACGCTGATCTTCGAGGTCGAATTGCTCGATATCCAGGAATAAGAGGCAACTCACCCCAAATCAACAAAGCCCGTCGTTCCTGGCGGGCTTTTTAGCATTATGACAACGCCTTCCAAACTCTTCTTTCGAGGAATCAAAGCCGGTATGCCGATCGCCCTGGGCTACATCCCCATCGCCATCGCCTTTGGAGCGCTGGCGATGGAAGCCGGGCTGAGGCTAATTGAGGCCGCGTTGATGTCTGTCATCGTCTTCGCCGGCGCCAGCCAGTTCATGGCTGTCAGTATGGTTCTGGCCGGCGCGGGCGGCTGGCAAATCATCGCGGCCACGCTGTTCATCAACCTGCGTCATCTGGTGATGAGCATGGCCGTCCACAACCGCATCCAGACCGATAAGCGGGGATGGCGCGTCCTGCTCTCCTTCGGCGTCACCGATGAAACCTTCGCCCTGCTGACCATGCAGCTGGACAGCGCGGCCATCTCACCCTGGTTTGCCGCCGGGCTGATGGGGATCGCCTACCTGGGATGGGTCGGTGGAACGCTGATTGGGGGGTTGAGCGCCCAGGTCATCCCGGCGCGCCTCAGCGCATCCATGACCCTGGGATTATATGCCCTGTTCATTGGGTTGCTGATGCCGCAGGTGCGCCGGTCGCTGCGTATCGGGTTGATCGCAGCAGTCAGCATGGCGATCAACGCCGTCCTGACCCCTATCATCGCGCCCGGCTGGGCTATTGTGATCGCCACAACGCTGGGGGCGCTGTTCGGAGCCTGGATCACTCCCGAGGAGGCCGTATGAAACTTCCAGGAATCATTTTAGGCATGGCAGCCGTCACTTACCTGCCGCGTCTTCTGCCTGGCCTATGGATGAACGATAAACCGTTGCCGGGCCGCTTCCAAAAATGGCTGGAGAACATCCCCTACGCCGCGCTGGGGGCGTTGATTTTCCCCGGCATCCTCAACGCGCACAGGGAGAACCCACTGGTCGGGCTGCTGAGCGGAGCCGTGGCGGCGGTGCTAAGTCTCCTCCGGCTGCACATCGGCTTCGTGATGGCCGGAGCCATCCTGACAGCCCTTATCGCGCAGGGATTGTGATGCAACAACGGGCGGACGCCATGACCACCCTTAACCCACACCCCGGTCCTCTGGCCCGCAAACTCCAGCAGCTCTACCTCCTCTACCTGGGACTGCTGCCCACCCTGGCGACCTTCGCAGTCCTGGCGGTCTATGGGACGCGCGCCCCCTTTCTTGTCTTCCTGGGCGGCGCTGTTGCGGTGGGCGTGTACCTGGCAAGCCTCTACAGCTACACCCGGCTGCCCGAAAAAATCCTACCGCTGATGGTGCTGCTGCTCGATGGGCCGCTCTTCGCCCTGCTCGCCCTGAGGAACGGGCTGAATCCCCTCAGCTTCGCCATTGCAAGCTACCTGATTGACGGAACGGCTCTCTGGATCGCGATCCTGATCCTGGCAGTCATCTCCCCCCGGCCCACGCCCAGTCAGCGCGCCGCTTCCATCTTCTTCATGCTGGCTGCCCTGGGCGCTACCTCCGCGTTGTTCTGGCCGTATATCTACGAGCACATCCTGGGAAATGGGAGCCGCCTGGCCTTCCTGGTTGTAGGCTGCGCCGAGGCCACGCTAACCGCTTTCGCGCTCACCCGGCGGGATGAAGTCCTCCGTAGAGGAGAGAAGGGCACGCTCTTCATCGCGCTGCTGATTTTGCTCTGGAGTTTTGCCATGATCGCCGGGAACGTGATGCACGAGGAAGGCGTGCGGTTGTGGCGCTTCTAACTCAGGGACGGTAAACGATCGCCATGTTGCCCAGCACCCCCCAGGAATCGAGAAAATCGTTGATCGAGCGCGCATACACACCTGCCCCATCGAGCACCGTGACCGAGGTTTTGTCATAGCCGATGACGATCACGGTGTGCTCGAACCGCGCCACGATCGTTCGTCCGCCATCGGAGGCCGTGTAGGGAATCGGCGTGCCGCGGCCCACCCGCCCGATCACCCAGACGATCACGGGGTGCCCGGCGGCGATCTCCGCCCGCAGCGCATCCCAGCTCATCCCGTAGACCGCGTCCGCCTTCGCCCCATAGGCGCGCAACAACCGCGCTACCGGGCGAGCGTGCACCCCGTAAGGGTTGGGGGGTATCTGCCCCCAGGGGGCGTTCACATCCCCGACGAACCCCACTTCGGGATTATCCGAGCGCGGCAGGGCGTTCAGGAATTCAACCTCGTCAATCGTCAGGCCAAAGTAAGCCGCCCAATCCACCGCCGAGCGCGATTCGCAATCCAGCGTAAACGCCTGATACCGGCCGCGGATCTCGGAGATCATCGCCGCGGGCGGCAGGGTCGGCGTGGGCGGGGGTGATGTCGGCGTCGGCGGCTGGGGGGTGGGCGATGCCGTCGCCGTGGGCATGGCGGTCGGCAGGTAGGTCGGCGTGCTGGTGACCGGTTGAAACGGCGTGGGCGTCGAAGTCCCCGTGGGCTTCACACGCGTGGGACGCGTCGCCACCACAGCCGCCTGCCCGCGGCTAAACTGCACCAGCAACAACACTCCCGCAATCAGCGCGGCGCTCAGCCCCAGCGAAAATCCTAACAGACGACGCATCCCTCCTCACCCGGCGGGCGCGCCGTCACGGCTGCACGTCCACCACAACCCCAAAGGTGTTGACCTCCAGATTCCAGCGGCTGCCCGGCGAGAACTGCCGGAACTCTTCCAGCGTATCCGGCGCGTAGGTGTAGGTCTCGCCGTCGGCGGCGAACACCACACTAAAGCTCTCCCGGCGGCTCTCCCCCAGGCGTTGATCGGCCTCCAAGGCGGGCTCGGGCCATTGTGGATTAAAATCATGACCGCTGGCTACGGCCGTATCTGTCTCCACCCAGTCCATCACGGTGTAGGAACAATAATCATCATACACCTGGTACTCGCAATCCTGCACCACCTCGGCGAACCCGCTGCCCTTATCCACCGTGTAAGGCGTGCCGCACACCTCCTCCGCGCCGGGGACCGGCTCACTCTCCACTGAGCGGACGCGCGCCTCACAGGAGACGTTCTCCGCCTCGGCAGGGAGCTGGTCGAACCAGTCGCTGCGGCTCACCGCCTGATAGGTCTCGATGGCGATGGAGCGCTCCCAGGTGACTTCTTCCACCACCCCCGGAACCGTGCTGGTGCGCCCGGCGAGCACAAAGAAGACGATCACCGCCAGGCAAACAAGCCCGCCGATGATGATAAACGCCGGGCTGAATTTGCGCGCCCGTTTTTCTCCCTGGGCCGCCTCGGTCGCGTCGACCTGGCCCTGAGGACGCGAGAGGCCCAACGGCGCGCCGCATTGCGCGCAGTTCGCCGCCGTAGCGGGGTTGGAAGCGCCGCACGCCGGGCAGGCGACCTCAGCCGCCGCGCCGGGCTGATACGCCCCCAGCACGCGCCCCGCCTTGCGACGGATTCCTTCCGCCAGCTCGGAACCGCATTGTGAGCACTGCGTGGCCGTCGCCGGGTTGCGCGTGCCGCAATAGGCACAGTGGATATCCGCGCCGGCTTCGGCGCGGGCGATCAGTTCTTTCTCGCGGATCAGTTCGGCGTTCTCGATCTGCTCAAACTCCACATCCTCCGGTTGGGGCGAACCACAGGCGACGCAAAAACTATCGCGCCCGCGGTTCAGCCCCCCGCAGTTGGGGCAACGCCAATGTAATTCAATATAACCAACTTTCTTTTTTGCCACTGTAGCCTCCTTAGCGGAAACGAAAAAAATTCCTATCACCGCGAAGGCGCAAAGAATGCCAAGATTTTCCTTTCCCTTCGCACGCCTGGCGTCCTGACGGTTTCAATTACCAAAATATAATAACGTGAATTCGGGATAAGCGATCCATGAGTCACACACCCTTCGATACACGCCTTAGGATTCGATATGAGGCGCTACCCAGGATACATTTTTTCAGTGAAAAGATAAGCATCCTGAGTAGCAAAGTTCCACAGAATTGAAGC
>CAZZFZ010000155.1:0-6233 GCA_964653835.1 uncultured Anaerolineales bacterium | reverse complement strand
GTTGCTTGCCTGCCTTTGCATATGAAAGTGCGCAATGGTACTGGGAAATGGGTTTTGCGTCAGGTACTCTATCGGTATGTCCCCCGCGAGTTAATTGAGCGTCCTAAGATGGGCTTCGGTGTGCCGATTGACCACTGGCTGCGCGGCCCGTTGCGCGACTGGGCTGAAGCTCTACTGGATGAAAGTCGTCTGCGCCATGAGGGCTTCTTCAACCCTGCGCCCATTCGGCAAAAGTGGGGGGAACACGTGCGCGGGCGGCGGAACTGGCAATACCATCTATGGAGTATTCTTATGTTCCAGGCGTGGTTGGAAGCTCAAGGATAGAGCGGGGCAATTCTTGTTGAGTGCAGATGACGCAAAACATTCGGATAGCGCTTGTCAGAAGGTCGCAGTTTGTTTGGGCACCGTGTTTGAAAGTGCATTGTGGCCTTCGATGTGGTTTTGGAGATCAGCCGCGTGACCAGGCATAAGAGTGAAGATGCGGTTGCCTTAGTCCTCATCGTGTCCAACTGGGACTGGGTGTTATACAATTTCCGGTTGCCGTTGGCGCGGGCGTTGATGGACGCGGGGTTAGATGTGACTCTCGTGTGTCCACCGGGGAAGTACACAGGGGCAATGGCGAGGATGGGTTTTCGGTGGGAGGCGTGGAACTTGGATCGGCGGAGCACGTTTCCGTTGAAGGAAGCGGGGGCGGTGCTGGAATTACACAAAATTTACCGGCGGTTGAGGCCGGCGGCGGTGCATCATTTTACGATCAAGCCGATCTTGTACGGGTCGTTGGCGGCGCGGGCGGCTGGGGTGCCGTTGGTGATTAATAATTTCACAGGCTTAGGGTACTTGTTCAGCGAGGCGAAGAAAGCGCGAGTGTTGAGGTGGGTGGTGATGCCGATGTTGAGACGCGTGTTGAGCGGAGAGGGGTTCCATACAGCGTTTCAGAACGAGGCGGATCGGGCGCGTCTGGTGAGGTTGGGGGTCGTGGATGAAGAAGCGACGACGTTGATACCAGGGACGGGGGTAGATTTGAGGAAGTATCAGCCGTTGGAGGGAGGGGAGCGAAAAGAGCCGGTGGTGTTGATGGCGGCGCGGTTGTTGTGGGCCAAGGGGTTGGCGGAATATGTAGGAGCGGCGCGGATACTGAGGGAGCGAGGAGTGGCGTGTCGGTTCTTGTTGGCGGGTGAGCCAGACTATGGAAATCCGGCAAGTGTGAGGGAGGATGAGTTGGAGGGATGGCGAGAGGAGGGGGTAGTGGAGTTGTTGGGACATCGGAGCGACATGCCGGAGTTGCTGCGAGGGGCAGACGTGGCCGTGCTGCCCAGTAGCTACTTTGAGGGCGTACCGTTGTTTTTGTTGGAAGCGGCGGCGACGGGGTTACCGCTGGTGGCTTCGGATATCGAGGGCTGCCGGATGGTAGTGGAGCCGGGGCGGAATGGATATCTGGTGCCATGTGGAGATGCGGAGACGCTGGCGGACGCGCTGGAGAAGTTGCTGGTGGATGCTGAGTTGCGAAAGCGGATGGGGCGAGAGAGCCGCCGCATTGCCGAAGAGCGCTTTAATCAGCGGGCAATTCTGCTAGAATATGTTTCTCTATATCATCAGCTTGGTGTTTTGCGTGAGAGCTCGAGAGTGAACTTGTGACACACTGGTTGACGTTCGCGATTAGTTTTGGCATCAGCGCTGTTCTGGTCCCCCTTGTGCGCTATGTGGCCCGGAGACTGGGCAAGGTGGCTCAACCACGACCAGATCGTTGGCATCACCAGCCTACACCCTATCTGGGCGGCGTAGCTATTTTTAGCGCCTTTACTGCCGCTGTTGCTTTCTCTTCTCAGGGGCGCAATCTCCCATGGGGGATTCTTGTGGGCGTGGGGATCACATTTGTGTTGGGGTTGATTGATGATTTCTATAACATTTCTCCGCAGACGAAATTGCTTGGTTTGTTCTTGGCTGGTTCGGTAATTGTATTTTCGGGGACGATCACTTACTTCTTCCCCTGGCAGATCACTAATATTGCTGTTTCATTTATCTGGTTGGTGGGGATCGCCAATGCGTTGAACTTGTTAGATAACATGGACGGTTTGGCGAGCGGCATTGCGATTATTGTTGCCGCTTTTCTGGCCTATTTCTTTTGGCGGTCAGGGGACCTGGCCCTTCTCACGCTGGCGCTTGCCTTGATGGGGGGCACGCTGGGGTTCTTTGTATACAATTTCCCCCCGGCCTCGATCTTCATGGGAGATAGTGGCAGTTTGTTCCTCGGCCTGACGTTGGCCGCGCTTGCCATTGCGCGCCAGCAATCCCCTCAGGCTTCCAATGTGTTCGCCGTGATCGGGGTGCCGACGCTGATCTTTCTGCTGCCTATCTTGGATACTGCCATGGTTTCCCTGACGCGTCTCCTGCGAGGTCAATCCCCAACGCAGGGAGGGCGGGATCACACCTCCCACCGGCTGGTCGCCCTGGGTTTGAGCGAGCGCCAGACGCTTTTGGTGCTTATGGGCATTGCCCTGCTTTCGGGGATCTCCGCTGTTGTCCTGGAGGCGATCTCCTATTCGTTGAGCCTGGTGCTTATCCCCATTGTCATATTGGGCTTCACGCTTTTTTCAGCCTATTTAGGACAGTTGAAGGTGGTTGAGGCCGATATCGCCGAGCGCAGTCATCGCAATTTGCTCACCAACTGGATGGTTGAATTGACTTATCGCCGGCGGGTGCTGGAAGTGATCTTGGACTTTTTCCTGATTGCTTTTGCCTATTATCTGGCATTTCTTACACGGTTGGGGGCTTCTCTGAGTGCTGCTGAGGTGAATCGTTATCTCGCCACCCTGCCTCTGACGGTTGCGGCTACTTTTGTGGCGTTCTTCATCTTGGGGGTGTACCGGGGGGTCTGGCGCTTTGTGAGTATTGAGGATGCTTTGCGCATCCTGGGAGCGAATGTGGTTGGCACGTTGCTCTCGTTGGGCGCTGTCTGGAAAATTTATGGTCTGGAACCCCATTCTGGGGGAGTGTTTTTTGTCTACTTCCTGCTGCTCTACTTTTTGATGATCGCGTCGCGCTTTTCGTTCCGCTTGCTGGACCGCGTGACGCGGCCGCTGCACGGGGAGCAGGACATCCCCATTTTGATTTATGGCGCTGGCGCAGGGGGTGAGCTGGCTTTGCGCGAATGTCGCCAAAACTCCAGGCTTCATTATCGCCCTTTGGGCTTTGTGGATGATGACCCTCTCAAAAAGGGGCGCAGCATCCACGGGTTGAGCGTCATGGGTGGGTTTAGCGAACTGGAGCAACTGATCGATCGGTACGGTGCTCAGGGCGTGCTGATTACTTCATCGGCTATCGTTGAAAGTGGAATGATCGAGAAGGTGCTGGCGACGTGCAAACGTAAAAGCGTTTGGGTGCGGCGCTTGCGCTTTGAGTTTGAGGATTACAGTTAGTTTTGTTTTACCAACCTTTTGATAAAAAGCTCCCTGGATGAGGTATTGCCTCTCAGGGAGCTTTTCTTTTCCGAAAAGTTACAGGGTTGCCCGCGCTGGCCGCTATTTCCTGGGGTCAAAGCGGATCATTGTGATCCTGCCCGGCAGTACGTCCACTTCGTAGGTGTGTAAGCCATAGGTGATGAAACTGACGCGATATCTACCGGCGGGTAGATCGCCAATCGCAAAATTCTCATCCAAGATATCATCGCCGTTGACCGTCCAGTCGGCATAGCTTTCCAGGTAGTAAATGGCCAACGGGTCGCCGCCCGCTGGATCGAGCTGTTCGATGGTGATGGTGGGGATATAGGCGTTGGTGCCGTACTCAGTAAGCACCTGACCGGCGATCATGCCGTGAGGCTCGCCATTTTCGGCTGTGTGGGGTTGCAGCCAGAGTTCTGGATTGCGGGTCTTACGAAAACTGTTTTCACCCAGCCGGACTTCAAAGTGCAGATGTTCGCCGGTGGCCCAGCCGGTAAAACCGACTTCGCCGATTACATCCCCGGCGCTGACTGTTTGCCCGACCTCGGCCAGTACTTTGGAGAGGTGCCCGTAGAGCGTGTAGAGCGTGACGGCCTCGCTGGCGACCGTGACCTGATGTTCGAGGATCACCAGGTTGCCGTAAAAGCCGGGGAAATCGGCGTAAGGCTGCTGAAAATCGTTCCCGGCGACGATCACCACCCCATCGGCAGCGGCCAGCACGGGCGTTCCCTGTGGGTTGACGAACTCCACCCCGTGGTGTGTTTTGCGCGTCCCGTTGAGCGAACTGCCGTAACGGTAGGTTGGGTCAACCACGTCGGTGAATTCGGCGGCGATTGGGCGTATGAGCAGGAAGTGACCGGGGTAGTTGCACAGCTCCGGCGGGCAGGGGGTGGGCGTAGGCGGCAGCAGGGTGGGGATAGGCGTAGGCGGTGGTGGCGTCTCGCTCGGGGCGGGGGATGGGGTGGGAGACGCAAGTTCAACGGTTGTTGTTTGAGAAGCGCGCATGGTGTTTGCGTCTGACGATGTGGCGCGCGCGCAGGCGGAGAGGACAGCGAGAAGGGTGAAAGCGATTGCTGCCACAACGAGGCGGCTAATCAGCGACCGCCGACCGCGGTCTGTTGTCTGCTGTCTGCGGAGTGATGACCGCCGTCCGTTGTCTGACGTCCGCCGCCTCATGGCAACGTCAGCCCTCCCCGCTCAATGAGCTGTTGCGCGATGGCGGCCTGAAGCCCGGTGGCCTGTTCTTCGAGCGCGGTCAGTGCGCCGAGCAACTTTTCCACCTTGGCTTGGTCCTTCAACCCCAACACATTGATGCGCACGTTGTAGCCCGCACTTTGCAGGGCAGCCTGCGCCAACGTAGCCCCGGTTGCGCCGTCGGTGATGGCGTTGCGGTTGCCGTGTGTGACCACCTGGCGCGCCAGTTCCATCACCCGGACGGCCATGCGAGCGGTTTCCAGCGGCACTTCAGCGGCGTGTAGCGTGGCTTCTTGAATCGCCTGCGCCCGCTCCGGATCGTCTTTGGGACGTTTGAAGGCGGCCATAATCGCGTCGAAGGCGTCGGCGTCGCGCTCGACAGTGGCAGCCAGATCGGTGCGCAGGGTTTCGGCCTTCTCCAGAACGACCTGCATCTGTGCTTCCACATCGGCGTATTTCTTCTTCCCGATGGTCAGCCGCGCTACCATAGCGACCAGCGCCGCGCTCATCGCCCCGGCATACGCCGCTGCCGAACCGCCGCCGGGGGTGGGAGTGCCGGAGGCGAGAGCTTGCAGGAATGGGTTGTTGACCGCGGACGACCGACCGCGGTCCGTCGTCCGCGGTCCACTGTCATTCAACGCCGCATAAAGTCGCCGTTCCAACACCTGCTCCGGCTCAAATTGATCCAACTGCGTGTACCATACGGCCGCGTCGGTCAGCGCCTCCTGGGGGATCAATCCCACCAGCTCGCTGTGATGGATCGCCACGCCGTAGCGTTGCGCCTCGCGGCGGATGGTCTCCACCACCAGGGCGAGCGGCGTTTTGCGGAAGTTGGTCAGGTTCATCGAGACCTGCGCCCGGCCTTCCACCAGCAGCCCCAGGGCTTTGACGTAGCGCAGCCCGCCCGAGGAGTGGCGCACGGTTTTGGCGATCTTTTTGGCGATGGAGACGTCGTCGGTGGTCAGGTAGACGTTGAAGGCGATCAGGAACTCGCGCGCGCCGATCACCGTCGCCCCCGCGGGGCCGAGGCGCTTGGGGCCAAAGTCGGGGGCGCGCTTCGGATCGCTGGCGATGACTTCCCTCAGCGTCTCGTATTCGCCTTTGCGGTGAAAAGCCAGGTTGCGCCGTTCCGGGCTGCTGGCGGCTTCCTCGTAGAGATACACGGGGATGTTCAGTTCATCGGCCACGCGCCGCCCCAGCCGTTGAGCGATTTCCACGCAATCTTGCATGCTCGCACCGGAGATGGGGATGAAGGGAACCACGTCCGTGGCCCCGATGCGCGGGTGCTCGCCTTCGTGCTGGTTGAGGTCAATCAGCTCAGCCGCTTTGGCGATACCGCGGAAGGCGGCTTCTTCCACCCCCGCGGGTGGGCCGACGAAGGTGATTACCGTGCGATTGTGGTCGTGGTCGGAGTGTTGATCGAGGACATGAACGCCCTCCACCGCGGCGATGACATCGCGGATGGCCTCTACCACCTCAGGGCGGCGGGCTTCAGAAAAGTTGGGTACGCATTCAATCAGGGGAGTGGTCATAGTTGTTTGGGTATTATGGTGACTAGGTAACTCGGTGGTGGAGGAATTATACCCGCGTTGCTCCCTAATC
>CAZZFZ010000154.1:0-6259 GCA_964653835.1 uncultured Anaerolineales bacterium | reverse complement strand
CACCACCACCGCCCCTGCCGCACACCGCCGTCCCGCTTACCCCCTCGCCTGCGCCTTCCCCCACAAGCCCGCCCGTCGCCCGCTACGTGGAAAACAGCACCCGCAAAATCTGCCAGCTCACCGGCGAGACCGACCGCCAGCTTGGGCAGCCCACCCTCAACCGCACCGAAACTCGCTTCGGCCTCGATGGGACCGACCTGGGCGCTTCGTTTGAGCACCAGGGAAAGCTGGTCTTCCTGTTTGGGGATACGGTGGGGAATCGTCGGGGCGGCGGCGGTGACAGCATCGCCTTCTCCACGGATTTCAACCCCAAAGATTGCGTCGCCCTGGATTTCCTCACCAACGCCGAGGGCAAATACTGCTCGCCCGAGGTGCCCGGCATCACCCTGGGCGGCTTTGAAGTGCCCACCGGCGGCTTCAGCGACGGCGAGGTGATGTACGTCTTCTTCACCACCGACCACTCGGAAACCAAAGTGATGGGGCGCTCGGTGTTGGCCGTCTCACGGGATGACGGGCGCAGTTTCTCGCTGCTCTACACCATCTCCAGCGAGAAGTTCATCAACATCGCGCCATAGGCGCGCTCGCCGCCATGCAGCCGAGATGATTTTAACCGGATTTTACAGCACCTTTACCCTATGATAAGAAGAATCCATTACCATTTAAAAAACCGGGGCAAGCGTAGCACAGGATTAATCCTGTGCTACGGGAACCGGAAATGCATTTTCGGATAGACTTTTACCTTATCAGCCTACATCAACATACCAGACACCGCCATGCCCAAACGAAAAATCAGCCTGTTTCTGCTCATTCTGCTCAGCACCACGGCCTGCGGCCTGACCACCAGACCGCAGCCCACCGCGGCGCAGGCCGCCGCGCCAACACCCGCGGAAAGCACGCCACGCGGCTACATCACCTTCGCCATCAACGTGCACGACTGGGTGCACAGCGACGAGAGCGCCGCCACCCTGCTGCGCCTGATTGACATCTTCGAACGCTACGGCGTGCGCGGCGATTTTTACCTCACCGCGCCGGTGACGCGCGAGTACGCCGAGAAATACCCCCAGGTGATCCAACGCCTGAAAGAGAGCGACATGACCATCAGCTATCACGTGCGCGCCCCGCACCCGCTCGCGCAGGGCTTCGGCGCACCGCTGGAGGGGCTGAAGGGTGAGGCGCTTTATCAGGCCATCCTGGACTACGAAACCTACCGCCTGGACATGAGCACCGGCGGCCTCGACCGCTCCCAACCGGGCGGCTACAGCTACGTCGCCCAGGTGTTTGGGAAGAATCCGGTGGTGGCCTCCCCCGCCGGGGCCGAGTCGCGCGTCGCCGCGGTCGCCCGTCAGGTCTACAGCGACCTGGGCGCGCAGATGACGATCAAATACCACGAGGAGGGAACGAAAATCGAGCAGCCCTTCGAGTACATCGGCGACCTGCTGATCCGCCCCTCGGATTTCAGCGTGACGCGCGTCACCACGATCAACGGCGGGGAGAACTTCTGGTGGAACTTCATGGCGCGCCCGGAAGCGGAAAAATACGCCCCACTCAACCTGCTGCAAATCCAGCTCAGCGAGTGGGAAGCCCAAAACCCGCCGCGCCAGCCCTTCATCACCGCGCTGATCCACGAGAACAACTTCTACCGCAGCGGGGCAGCGGGGTGGGCGTCGTTCTACTACGAGGTAGACGAACGCGGTAACAAGGTCGCGCCGCTGTCGCCGCCTTTCGACCTGTCCACGCCGGACGCCTCCACGCCGCGCCGCGCCGAGGAACAGGAGGCCATCTGGCGGGCCTACGAGGAGATGGTCGCCTGGGCCGCCGAGAATCTGGTTGTGGTCACCTCGGAGGACATCGTGCGCATGGCGAGCGGCAGCGCGCTGCCGCCGGAGGTGTCAGCGGAGTTCCAGGCCATGCTGGAAGCCGTATCCGGCGGGACGACGTATTACATCGCGCCGCAAGAACCCGGCGCCAGCGACCAGAACGATGGCCTGGCACCCGATTTTCAGGAAGCGGGGCGCGGTCCCTGGGCAAGCTTCGCCGCGCTGCGCCAGCACAACGTGCAGCTCAGCCCCGGCGACGCACTGATCCTGCGGGAAGGCATCTACCCCACGGGCGAGAGCACCCTGCCGATCTCCTTCAGCGGCACAGCCGAAGCCCCTATCCGCATCGCGGCCTATCCTGGGGAGCAGGTCATCCTGCGCGGGGGCTACGATCCCGCCGATTGGGCTGACCTGCTGCAAAACTTCGATTCGCCGGAAGCCCGGCAATTCGCCCAGGAGTTCAAGGAGAAACCCATCCTGCGTCTGAGCGGCGAATACCTCATCCTCGAGGGGCTGACGATTGAGGGCTGCTACCTGGCCTGCGTGCATCTCCAGGGGCAGTACATCCTCCTGGTGAACAACGTCATCCGCGGCAGCATCGAGGACGGGATTAAATCCTCATACCCGGCGCAGCACAACCTGATCTTCGCCAACGAGTTCACCGGCTTTGGCGATCAGGCCATCGACGTGTGGGGGACGCGCGACACCTACATCGTCGCCAACGAGTTTCACCATTCCAACGAGAGCCTGCCGTGGGGCGTGGGCGCGCCGGTGTGGACCAAAGGCGGCTCGGAGGACATCTATTATCTGGAAAACGACTTCCACGACTTGACGGTCAACAGCCACGCCCTCAACCTGGGCGGCTGCTGCTGGTACAACTGGGCCAAGCGCAGCCGGGACGAGGCCGGGAATCTGCTGCCGGTGGCCCGCCGCGTCTACACCTACCGCAACACTTTTGAAAACATCACCATCGCCAGCGACGCGCCGGACAACTTCCCCGGCGTGATCGGGGTGGAGGGCTGCCAGGACTGCGTAGCCAGCCAGAACATCATCCGCCACAGCGACGACGCCTTCGGGATCCACGCCAGCGCCGCCGAGGGCCAGCGCGTCCCGCCGGTGGGGGTCGCGCTGACAGAGAACACCCTGGTGGATATCCGCACCGGGCGGCTGTATAACATCGTCCACGACGCCGAAGACCTGACCATCAACCACAACACCTATTACAGCGATATCCCCCTGACCTGCCGCATTCAGGATCGCACGCTGAGCTTTGAAGAATGTCAACAGGAGGGCTATGATGGGGACTCCAGCGTGCAGCCGGTGCAGCCATAGCCCAGATTAAAACCTGAGGGAGGTTATCTAACGTGAGTTCGGGATAAGCGCCCCAGTAAGTCACGCACCCATCGATACGCGACCTGGGCTTCGATACACTTTGCTACTCAGCCCAGGCCGCTACTCAGGATGCGTTTTCCAGTGAAAATAAGCGTCCTGAGTAGCACTGAGCGCTGGCGAAGTGCGTATCGAAGGGCGCTGACCGCACCCCTGGCATTCCATTCCTGACCCGAACTCAGGCTATCTTACAATCATCTTACAACAGAATTACTCAAGGATAATCACACGCCGTTATCCTTACATAGAACACCAACCATCAAGGATCTTTCATGCGAAAACTTCTTCCCATCATCTTCCTGCTGACCGCCGCGCTGCAAGCTTGCGCCCGCGCCGAACAGCGCGCCCCGCTCGCCGCCGCCACTGCTTCCACCGATCCTGCCACCTCGCCAACATCTTCCCCCGCCTTTGACTCCGCCAAACGGGGCACAAGCGACCTGGATATCACCTACTGCACCCCGGACGGAGTGGAACTCAAAATGGACATTCACTATCCCGAAAGCGGCGACGGCCCCTGGCCGGTCGCCATGTACGTCCACGGCGGCGGCTGGGTGAGCGGCGATAAAAGCAAAGGCGTGGGGGCGCGCGACCTCCCCGCGCTCACCCAGGCCGGTTTCCTCACTGTGGCGATCAACTACCGCCTGGCCCCCGAGTACAAATTTCCGGCGCAGATCGAAGACGTCAAATGCGCGGTGCGCTTTTTGCGCGCCCACGCCGCCGAATACAACCTCGACCCGGAGCGCATCGGCGCCTGGGGCGGCAGCGCTGGCGGGCACCTGGTCTCGCTGCTGGGCACCGCCGACGAATCAGCAGGCTGGGATGTGGGCGAATACCTGGATCAATCCAGCCGCGTGCAGGCGGTGGTGGATATGTTCGGGCCATCCGACCTGACTGCCGGGGATTTCATCATCATGCGGCGCGAACGCAAAGCCGATATCCTCTTCGGCGTCGCCGACCTGACCGACCCAGTGGTGGCGCAGGCCAGCCCGATCAACCACGTCAGCGCCGACGATCCGCCCTTTTTGATCCTGCACGGGGCGAAGGATGATCTCGTCCCGCCAAACCAATCGCAGACGTTTTATAAAGCCCTGCTCACCGCGGGCGTTCCCGCCCAATTGGTGATGGTGGAAAACGCCGGACACGGATTCGCCCCCGTGGAAGGTGCTATCAACCCCGCGCGCGGCGAAATCACCCAAATGATTGTGCGCTTCTTCCAACAAACGCTCTCCCTACAAGAAACAGATTAACCCCCCAAGAGAACACCATGCACCTGAAGAAACTCCTCATCAGCATCACTTTGTTTTGCGTTGGTTGCGGCAACACCCTCACCCCCCGGCCATCCAAGCCCGACCCCACCCAGCCGATCCCGCTGATCTCCCCGACGCCGCAAAGCCCGCCCATGCCGGGGGAGATTGAACCGCTGCCCGACGGCGGCGTGTGCCTCTCCACCAGCGACGGCCTGTCGCTCAGCCTGGACGCAAACGGCCAGGTGACGGCGCTGCTCATGGATGGGGAAGCGTTGCCCATCACGCCCGCTTTCCCGCTGGTGGTGCGCGATCTGACCACGGCCAACGCGCCGGACGCCCCGAACCAGCTCAGCAACCCCGGCTTTGAATCTGGCAATGCGGGATGGACTCCCTACCTGAGCAGCAAAGTGGCGATCGGCGTGGTCAGCGGGGTCGTCCACACCGGTTCGCAGGCGCTGGAAATCCGCGCCCAGGGCGAGAACGGTCAAGGGGCGGTCGTCAGCGCGCCGATTGCGATCACCGCCGGAAAGCGCTACCGCGTCTCCGGCCATTTCAAAATCGAATTCGGCTATGTGGACGAAGCGGGCAACCCCACCTTCTGGCAGCAAAGCCTGTACAGCGGGGAGCGCCTGATCAGCGGGTTGTACCTGCAATGGCTGGACGCCAGCGGCGCGCGCCTGGGCGTCCCTCAGGTGGCTGTCGCGCTGCATTGGAACGCCCAGGAGTGGCATAAAATCACCCGCGAGGTGACAGCGCCCGCCGACGCCGCCGCGGTGCAAATCCTGGTCGGGGCCAAGCCCGTCAGCGGAGCGGTGTGGGTTGACGACCTGGCCTGGGTGGAAAGCCCGGAGGTAGATCAACCCCTGAGCGGGATGCTGGAAATCGCCGATGACCACGTCACCCAGCGCGGCGAAGTGGCCGGGTTGCAAGTCGCCGTGACGTACCGCCCATACAGCGACCACATCGCCGTCACCACCCGCCTGACCAACCCCAACGGGGACGCCCGCGCCTTCGACGCCGCCTGGGGACTGCCTCTCGACGCTAACGGCTGGACCTGGTGGGATGATCTGCGCGCCAGCCGCCCCATCACCGCGGGGGCTGACTTCGCCAACGCCGTCAGCGCCGACATCACCGGCTACCTGCCGGTTTCGCTCTACCCTTATACTGCTCTGGAAGATGGAACGCGCGGTCTGGCGCTGGCGCAACCCCTGGCTTCGCCGCGCTACGTGCTGCTGCACTACGACGGCGCGAGCAAACGCTACGAGGGTCGCGCCCACCTGGGCATCAGCCCCGAGGCAGTGAAACTGCAGAACAGCGCCGATTTCTCCCTACTGCTCTACCGCACCGACCCCAACTGGGGACTGCGCAGCGCGGCGGAAAAACACGTCGCCATCAACCCCGATTGGTACGACTCCCCGATGGATTTCTCCGGCTACGCCGACGCGACGCGCGACCACTTCGCCGCCACCGGCAAACGCGCCGAACTGCTGCGCAGCTTCAACCAGGCGGACATCTTCGCCGCGCAGTACACCGTCTTTGAAATCCCCATCCACCTGGAAAGCGGAGACACGCCGCGCCCTTCCTTCCAGGAAGCGCTGAACGCCGTGAATCAGGCCGCGGCCAGCGGTGGCGTGGCCGCCACCTACCCATCCTCACTGATCTGCAATTCGGCTGGCGAACCCCATCTGAAAATCCTCAACACCTTCCCCTGGTCGGACGGGAAATGGTCGGCCATCTGGATCCCCAACATGGATCCCAACCTGCCGGGTGGCTTCGGCACAGCGCGCCTGCAAACGCTGAATACCC
>CAZZFZ010000153.1:0-6460 GCA_964653835.1 uncultured Anaerolineales bacterium | reverse complement strand
CTTTAAACGATAAGACCGCGGACGGCGGACCGCGGTCTGTCGTCCACCGTACGCCGTCCAACTAACTTCCACAATTATACTCCCCGCAACTGCTCCCCAAAAGCCTGCAAGGCGCGGTAATACGGTTCAATCGAGGGGATGTAATGGCGCTCCTGGGCGGTGTGCGGCCCGATGCCGCTCTGTCCCCAGACCACGCCCTGTCCCCCGGGGGCGAAGCGCGCGCTGGTTCCGGCCAGTTTGCGCCCCACAGGGGCCTTTGCTCCCGAAGCGGATTCCACCGCCCGCAGCAAAGCCTGAAGGTAGGGGTTCTGCGGGTCGCAGGCCACGCCGCCTTCCATGAGCTGGTTTTCAATCGTCAGGCCATTTTCAGCGCAATACGCCTGCACATCGGCGAACAACGCGGCGATGTCATCCTGAGGGATAGGACGCACCTCCACGCCCAGCACGCCGTAATCGGCGGTGATGTTATACACCCCTGGCGTGCCGACCTTGATGAAGGGGAAACGCGCCTGCGATTGCCAGCCATCTTCGCTCTCCAGGGTGAGATGCCGCGCCATGATGGCGCGCAGCGCCTCGCGGGCTGCCATCAGGCGCTCGCCCAGATCAGCCCCGGCCCCGGCCACGCCGCTATGACCGCGCTGGCCGCGCCCCACCACGTCGAAGCGCATCACCCCGCGGTTCTGGATGCACACCTCGCCCCACAACGCCTCCCCGCTGACCTCGGTGCGCTCCCCAGCGATGAACAGCTTGGGGGCATAACCGCTCTCCTCAGCCAGCGCAGACAGCACATGGGGCGTGCCCATCGGTTCCTGTTCGCCGTCCTCCTCGTTGCCCACCAGCAGCAGGTTAACCGGCGGATAGGGCGGCCCGGCCTTGAGGGCGTCCTTCATCCACACCAGGTAAGTCGCCACCACGGTTTTCATATCCGCTGCACCGCGCCCCCACAGGTAATCGCCCTCCACACGCGGCTCAAACTGACTCTCATCCGGTTCGGGGGCGACCACATCGAAGTGGCCGCTCAACATCACCGGGGCGAGCAGCCCGCCGGGGAAGCCCGCCAAGATCGCCGGGAAGCGGGCGTGGTTGAAATAACGCACTTCCAGGCCGTGATCGCGCAAGTAATCGTAAACCAGCGTGGCGGAGCGCTGCACATCATCCAGGCGCACCGGCGCGCCGACCGTTACCGAGGGAATGCGCACCAGGCGTTGTGCCAGGTCGAGGATTTCACTGGTTTTATCGGGATAAGTCACGGATAACAAGGCGTCCTCCTTGGGGCGGAAACGGATGGGTAAATCGGGGCGTTGGCGGGCGTGATGTCGGGCGGCTTGCAGCACATCAACCAACTTGTCCGCTTCACCGCCCAAAGCCGCCGGGCTGGCAGCTATGCGCTCCACGTCGGCCATCACCTGACGCTCGCGCTCCACTGCCAGTTCGCGCAGCAGGTCGGGGGGTAGATCATCTTCATCCACTCCCAGTTCGCACAGACGGGCGCGTAGCTGCTGGGCGGTGTTGGGCGCGCCCGCTGCCATCTCCACCAGCGGGGTCAGGTCATCCTGCCAACCCAGGGCTTCGGCCAGCGGCATGACCTGATCAAGCGTCCAGCGCAAAAAGTCGCGCATCGCCAGCGGCTTGCCGGTGAGCGGATTTTCGATTTCGGCATCCAGGCTGCGGCGAGCGGCGGCGACCTCGTTGCGTCGGGCACGAGCGATGTCCTCCCGGTCGTAGCGGAAACCCCGGGCGAAGGTCGAGTCGGCGTAGAAGCGCATCAACAACAGTTGTTTGAGCGTCAGGTTGGCAAGGTCCACTTCCAACGGGTTACCGTTATCATCGTTGCGGACCTCCAGACGCGCCATCGGGATGCGGATGCGGGTGAGCAGGTTCTCCCGCTCGATCTGGAGCGCCATCTCCTCCACGGATGGCGATTCTCCCAACGCGTACAGGTCGCGGGCGTAGAGTTCGTGCAATTGCTCGCCGGTGATGGCGATCACCCGCTCCACCGATTCGGCAAAGGAGCGCGCCCGCGTGGGCGTCCAGTTGTTGTTGCCAAAACGCACCCCGCGCGCCACCAGGTCGCCGGAGACCCGCAGGTAATCCTCATACGAGCGGTACAGGTCGGGGACGTCTATCTCCGGGGGGTTGGGGAAAGTCAGGTTGCGGACGGAATCGTTCTCTGTCAGCGCCACCACCGGACGGCCATCCTTGAGCCGCGCCTGAAAGGGTGTGGAAGCTGTGGTGGCGATGAACAGTGCGGTAAAGGCGCGCATAAGCCGCGCCGCGGTGATGTAGAACTGATTCTTGAAATCATCCAGCCGCTGGCCCTGTCGCTCGGTGGGTGGGAGATGCACAAAATCCCAGGCCAGGAGCGGCTCCGGCAGCGAGAGGTTGGCGTGCGTCCCGGCAGTCGCCAGGGAATCGCCGTAGATATCCACACACCGCGCCAGGTAACGCCGCTTCGCCAGCCCCCAGGAGGTCGGGATCGAAGCATGACTGACCGAGGTGGCGTACAACAGGTTGCCGTGCCAGGCGTACAAACGCTCATCGAAAGCCGCCCCGGCCTGGTGCAGAGCGTTAATCAACACCCCTTCCAGCAGGCGCGCCTCGTAGATCACACCGCGCAGGTTGTAATACGGGCGCGTCGCCCACTCGATCATCCAGTGAAAGACTTCCAGCTGGCTGTAGGGGCGCAGCGGTTCGGGAATGCAGTTGGCGCGCAGGTAATCCACAAAGGATTGCTGATCCGGTCCCGCGCCGACCGTCAGCAGCGGGCGCAGGCGCTCATCGAGCAGGTTCCACTCCAGTTCAAGGCCGCCCACCCCACCCTGTGGTTTCTCCTCGAGGGCGGCCTGACAGGCAAGTTGATATTTCTCGGCAAAGCGGGCGGGCTGGTACATCACGCCGCTCCTCCGCTTTCCAGGGCTTTCAACCCGGCCAGCAGGCGCTCCGCCGCGCCGCGGGTGCGCTCCACCGGCGTGGCATACGAGAAGCGAATCCACGCCCCACCATAGGGCGAGAAGAACGCCCCCGGCACAACCGCCAGGCCGTGCTCCTCCGCCAGGTAACGCCCCAGAGGTTCGCTATCCGCCCAGCCGCGGGCCTCCAGCCAGGGGCCAACGTAAATAAAGGCGTAATACCCCTTGCCCAGGATATAGCGGAAGCCGTGTTGATCAAGGAACTCTCGCAGGACGGCCCGCGAGGCGTTGGTCGGGCCACTGATCGTCTGGCTGGCCTGGGCGTAGCCTATCTCAAAGGCCGCCATCGCCACCGCCTGCCCAAAGAAAGCGGGGATGACCGAATGCGAGGCGCGGGCGATGATGAACTTGATCACCTTTTCGGAGGCGATCAGGTGCGCGTTGCGGATGTTCGAGCCTCCCAGGCTCTTGGTGATGCCATCCAGGAAGATCAGGCGCTCGCGTTCGGCGGGGTCAAAGCGGCGCAAGAAGTCATTCAGATCCATCGGTTGCTCATCGGTGACGTAGTGGTACATCCAGTCGTAGAGCACGAAGGCCGCGCCCGCTTCCAGAGCCGCCCGTCCAAGCGCCGCCTGCCGTTCGGGGGTGAGCGTCTTGCCCGTGGGGTTATCGGGGTTAGTGATCACCACACCGGCCACCTTGCGCCCGGAGCGAGCGGCGAATTCCACACAGGCCCGAATCCCCTCCTCGCTATAGGCCCAGCCTTCATCGGGATGCCCCGGCGCCCAGAGCACGTTGGCGCCCACGCCATACGGCCCCCAATTGTACGAGATCCACGGCACGCGCGAAACCACCAACACATCCCCCTGGCGGCCGTGACCAAGCGTCAGCATGGCCTGGTAGGCTTTGACGAGCGCATCCCGCCCGCCGGTGGCCGCCAACACGTTCTGCGGGCCATAACCCAGAGAAGAATCCAGTTGCCAGTATTGCTCCACCACGCGCTCGCGGAACACCGGCGCGCCAAAGGGCATATCATAGCCTGTGCCGTGCTCAATTTGCAGCTCAACGGCGCGCTCCAGGATCGCCTGCGGCACACCCGGCAGACTGGCTCCGCCGTCGCCCTGCGAGGCATCGTAAATCGGACTACCCGGATTCTTTTCCTGATAAACCTTGAGCGACTTCTTAATCAGGAACATGCGCGAGGGTGGGATTGAAGCCATCGAACTCAAATGTTCGCTGACCGGCACCAAAGCATCCTCCGACACGGCGTAAACGGGCGTATCATGAGAAACAGACATCGTAACCTCCTTAAATTAATGCAATCAACGCAACCAATGGCACCCATTAACCAAAAACGCCCCGGAAACCCAGGGCGTTGGTCAACAAAATGCTATCGTTCTGCGGCCTGTTACACCGCTTGCACGCGCCAACGCCCAATCGCCGTCTTACGACGATTGGTATTATCGTTGGTGGTGGTAGTGGTGTAGCAGAACAGCACAGACATAACGGGTAAGACTATATCACCGGCTGGCGCGAAAATCAAGTGCCTAGCCTAAAAAACGCATAAATTTTTACGGGTGACAGTCACTTGCAAACTGGATGTCACCTGTTAACCACGTCCACCAGCACAGCGCGCACCACGGTGCGCCAGCGGTAATCACCTAGCTCTTCATCGTATTGAGAACAGGTGATCAACGTTATCCAATCCTGCTGCTCACTTTGCAACGGTGAGAGATCGTCGGGGGCAACGAAGTACCGCTCGCGCACTTCATACCTATAAACGACACCATCGCTTTCAATCAAGACAGTGTCACCCCACCCCAACTGATCTAAATGAGCAAAGGGCCCAGGTTCGCCGGTTTGCAAGTAGGAATGCGCCGTCAGGACGGTGTTCCCCGGCCAGGTGGGATAAGCCGAGCCTTCCAGCCAACCTGCCTGCTCCCCCAGCCAGGTGATATCCCATTGCTGTCGATCCAGCGGGATGCCTACCACCGGGGCAAAAATCCCCAATGCAGGGATTCCCAACCACATAGGATTTGTCAGCGTCTCAGGGTGGCGGCCAAGCCCAGGGTTCAGGGTGGTCTCCCGCCCCGGCGGGAAACCCGTCTCCGGTAACCGCGACGGGATGAGGATCACGAACTCTGCACCCGCCCCGTAGATATTCACCGGGTCGCCAGGGTCGTAATACCGCTCAATAGAGAGCGTGTTATAAGGCGATTGCGCAGCAGAGACATCCCCTGGCAGGCTGCTCCAGGCCACGTAAGCGACGTTTGAAACACTGCCGCTGACCGAGGGCTGCAACACGGCCTGGAACTGCACCGTAGAAGTTGCCGACAAGGGGAAGGTATCCCAGGACACGCGCAGGTTCGTAGGATCGGTATCGTTAATTGTGCTGGCCGCCAGGCCGCTGATCACCTGCAACGAGCCAGGAACGTATGCCAGCCCGCCCGGTAAGGGATCGTACATCAACACATCGTAAGAATTTGAATTACTGGTAGAAAGATGCCCCACGGTGATTTCGAAGGTAATCGTCGCCCCCGGCAGCGCCGAAGTGACGTTTGCCGTCTTGGTAATATACATCGAAGGCTCTACCACCGTGACCTTGCCAGACTGAACAGTTATGCCACCCTGGTTTCCACTGTCCCATTGCAGCACGGCGCTGTTGTTCAAATTAACGGCACGCACGTTATCGGCATTATCGAGCACGACCACCTGGTAATCAATCGTCAAAGTTTGATCGGCGGTGGTGCTGTTATTGGTCACCGTGCCCAGGTCGAAGGCGATCTCGCGCCCCTGGTTGCCGGCATCTGTGCTGCCTGCGCCGGTGCGCGGCGAGGGATAGATCGCCGGATTGCCCGTCGTCGGGCTGGAGGCGTTGGGGTTGCAGGCGGCAGCGAAACCACCCACCAGATCGGTGGTCAAGTCGCCGGAGGAGGGTGTCACGCTGACGCAATCCAGGAAGGCCAGCCCTGCATCCAGCGTATCGCTGAGCGTCACCGCCGGGATGGAGTTGGGCGTGCTGCCAGCCGGGACCGTCCACACCAGGCGGTAGGTCAGGATCTCACCAATGGCGACATCGGTTCCCGTGGTGGAGGCCTGGTTGGTGCTAATCAGGCTCTTGGAAAGCTGGGTACGCAGGTCGCTGTCGGTGGCGGTATTGTTGCTGGAGTCATGATCCTGACCATACGTCCCGTCATCGGCAATCGTGGCCGTGTTGTCCAGCGTGGCGGTAGTGTAGCCCGCATCAACCTGCAAAGCGAACTTAACGCTGCCTGCCGGATCGCCGGGGTTGACCTGTCCAAGGCTGTAACGGCAAACCGTACCGCCTCCAGCTCCATCGCAAGGCGTGGAGGTGCCGGCAATCACCCAACCAGTGGTGCTGTTGGCGGCATCGAAGGTCGTCCCCGCCGGCACAGTATCTTGCAGAAATACACCGGTGGCAAAATGACCGCCGATGTTTTCGTACCTAATGGTGTACACAATCAAGGAACCGGCGGCAAAGCCATCGCTGCCGTCATCCTTGCTGACCTTTAAATCGGGCTTAAGGATGG
>CAZZFZ010000152.1:0-6558 GCA_964653835.1 uncultured Anaerolineales bacterium | reverse complement strand
TCTACATCCAGGGGAAAGGCTCTGCCCTGCAAGTGCCGGTGGTCAAACCGGAATATCAACCGGATGCGCCCGTCGTCCCGGCCTACGAGATCTTCAACGCCTGCTTCGACGCCGCCTTCGCTCGTGAGCCGCGCCTGATCGCCTTTGGCGAGGATGTCGGCCATCTGGGCGACGTCAACCAGGGGATGCACGGGCTGCAGGAAAAATACGGCGCGCTGCGGGTGATGGATACCGGCATCCGCGAAGTGACCATCCTCGGTCAAGCCATCGGCTTAGCCATGCGCGGGCTACGCCCCATTGCAGAAATCCAGTACCTGGATTACCTGCTCTACGCCCTGCAACTGATGTCCGACGATCTGGCGACGCTGTACTGGCGCACCCGCGGCGGGCAAAAAGCGCCGGTCATCGTGCGCACGCGCGGCCATCGCCTGGAGGGAATCTGGCACTCCGGCTCACTGATGGCGGGGATCATTAACCTGGTGCGGGGCATGCACGTGCTGGTGCCGCGCAACGCGGTGCAGGCGGCCGGGTTCTATAACACGCTGCTCCAGGCCGAGGAGCCTGCTCTGATTGTGGAGGTGCTCAACGGATATCGCCTGAAGGAACGCATGCCCTCCAACATCGGCGAGATCACCACTCCCCTGGGCGTGCCTGAAATTCTGCGCCCCGGAGAGGACCTAACCATCGTGACCTATGGGGCGATGTGCCGCATTGTGATGGACGCAGCCGAGCGACTGAGCGAGCTGGGCATCGAAGCCGAGGTGATTGACGTGCAAACCCTGCTCCCCTTCGATATCCACGGTATGATCCTCGAATCGCTCAAGAAGACCAGCCGCATCCTGTTCACCGACGAAGATGTCCCCGGCGGCACCACCGCCTACATGCTGCAAGAAGTCATCGAAAATCAGGGTGGGTACTACTGGCTGGATTCCCCTCCGCGCACCCTGCCTGGGCCTGCGCATCGCCCGGCCTACGGCTCGGATGGCGATTACTTCTCCAAGCCCAGCGCCGAAGATGTGTTCGCGGCAGCCTATGAGATGGTGAGCGAGGTGGACCCCGACAGGTTTGGCAGTTGGATATAACGTACCGGCCGCCGAAGAACTTCAGCGCAACTGCCTGGCACTACGCAAACAGATTTACGCACTGATAAACAGCATCACAAAATAACCGCAACTATCCACTGCCAACCACCAACCGCCAACCACCAACCCAACAGGAGCTAACCTATGCCCACAAAAGTCACCGTCCCCCTCCTCGGCGAGGGCGTTGAAGAAGTGATCCTCAGCCAGTGGCTTAAACAGGAAGGCGAGCAGGTAGAGGAGATGGAGCCGCTGGTGGAAGTCAACACGGATAAGGTAGATACCGAAATCCCCGCGCCGGTTGCAGGCACGCTGCTCAAAATCGTCGTCGCCGAGGCAGGAGCCACCGTGCCAGTGGGCGCCGTGCTGGCCTGGATTGGCGAACCGGGCGAAGAGATACCCCAGGACGATCAGGAGGGAGAAGAACCCGATGAGACGACGACCACCCCGCCGAAGCACGCGGAAACAGAACCCCTCCCCGAGGTCACCGCGCCCTCTGCGAGCGCGTCCGGCGCCCCGCGCGGGTTCATCTCCCCTGTGGTGGCGCACATCGCTGCCGAACACGGGATTGATCTCTCCAAAGTGAAAGGCACAGGGCGCGGCGGTCGCATCACCAAAAAAGACATCCTGGCGTACATTGAGGGTGCTCCGGCATCACGTGCGCCGGTGTCACGTGTGCCTGCGCAAAAGAGATCACTTCCTCACGTGACACCTGACACGCTAACACGTGACACGTTAACACCCGGCACAGTCATCCCCCACACCGCGGTGCGGCGGCGAATCGCCGAGCACATGGTGATGAGCAAACACACCTCACCGCACGTTCTGACGGTGATGGAGGCCGATCTCTCGCGCGTGATCGCCCACCGCCAGGCCAACAAAGACGCCTTTGCTCGCGACGGCGTCAAACTGACTTTCACACCGTACTTCCTGCAAGCCATCGTCGCCGGTCTGAAAGCCTACCCGATGGTCAACTCCTCGTGGAGCGAAGAGGGCGTGGTGCTGCACCGGGAGATCAACCTGGGGATGGCGACCTCGCTGGGCGAGGAGGGATTGATCGTGCCGGTCATCAAGGGGGCGGACGCGCTCTCGCTGCTGGGGATGGCGCGCGCCGTCAACGACCTGGCCGCCCGCGCCCGCGCCCACCAGTTGAAACCCGACGAAGTCCGCGGCGGCACCTTCACGCTGACCAACCACGGGGTGAGCGGCTCGCTGTTCGCTTTCCCGGTAATCAACCAGCCCCAATGCGGCATCCTGGGAGTGGGAGCGATACAAAAGCGGGTTGTGGTGGTCTCCGACGCGCAGGGCAACGACGCCATAGCCATACGCCCGATGGTCTATCTCTCCTTCGTGTTCGACCACCGTATCCTCGACGGCGCGCAGGCCGACTGGTTTTTAGGCATGGTCAAAGAGACGCTGGAAAACTGGGGGTAAGGCCCAGCCGCAGGACAGGGGGGTTGGCGCTTCTGCTCACCCTCCCGCAGGTTCCCTTTGCCTCCCTGCGGGAGGGTGAGCAGTTACTTTGAGAGTGGTAAAATACAGCCCCGGCGGCGCTGCCGCCTGAGAGGATCAACCATGTCCCCCAGCGATTCCGTACACTTTACCCCACCCCGCGAGACGGTGGAAGCCCACCTGCCCGATGGACGCGTGCTCACCGGGCCGCGCGGCGCCACCGCCGAGGAATTTCTACAGGTACTCCACGATGAAGTCCCGGCGCCGATCGTCGGCGCGGTGATTAACAGACAGCTGCGCGAGCTGACCTACCACCTGAACTACGACGTCCGCATCCGCCCGGTAACAATGGCCGAGGCCGACGGTATGCGCTTCTATCGCCGTTCGCTGACGTTCCTGCTGGAGACCGCCTTTCAGGAACTCTTCCCCCACGCCATCTTGGCGGTTGACCATTCCATCGCCTCCGGCGGTTATTTCTGCCAGGTATTCAACAGCCCGGCGCTGAGCAAACAACAGCTCACCGATTTGGAAGCGCACATGCGTCGCCTGGTGGAGGCCGATATCCCCTTCCAGAAGGAAAAAGTCCCCTTGGACGAGGCCATCGCCTACTTCAAGGCCGAGGGGCATCAGGACAAACTCAACCTGCTGGAGCACCGCCAGAAGCCCTATCTGATCCTTTACAGCCTGGGCGACCACCGTGACTACCACCACGGCTACATGGTTCCCTCCACCGGCTACCTTAAATGGTTCAAACTCTCCCCCATGGGCGATGGGTTTGTGCTGCAATTCCCACGCCGCCACCGCCCAACGGAAATCCTCCCCCTGCCGGATTACTCCACCCTGCTGGGGACCTTCCGCCAGTACGGCGACTGGCTGCAACGTCTGGGGATCGAAAACGTGGGCACACTCAACCAGGCGATCAAAAACGGGCGCACTCAGAGCATCATCCTGATCTCCGAGGCGCTGCACGAAGGGCGCATCTCCGAGATTGCCGGCATGATCGCCGAGCGCATTGAACAAGTGCGGGTGATCCTAATCGCCGGGCCGTCTTCTTCGGGCAAGACGACGTTTTCCAAACGCCTGACCATTCAACTGCTGGCCCGCGGCATCTCCCCTTTCCCCCTGGAGATGGACAATTACTTTGTGAACCGCGAGGACACCCCGCGGGACGAGAACGGGGACTACGACTTTGAGACCATTAAAGCGCTCAACACCGCCCGCCTGGGGGAAGACCTTGCCGCGTTGATCGCCGGTGAGTGGGTGCAACTGCCGCGCTACGACTTCCACACCGGCAAGAGCAGCCCCGGCGAGGTTGTGCAACTGCGCCCCGGTCAGATCATCATTCTGGAGGGGATTCACGGCCTGAACCCGGAATTGCTGCCTGATTTCCCCGTGGAACAGACCTTCCGCATTTACGTCTCGGCGCTGACGCAGTTGAACCTGGACTGGCACAACCGCGTCTCCACCACCGACACGCGCTTGATCCGCCGCATTGTGCGCGACGCGCGCGAGCGCGGCTACAGTGCGCAGGATACCATCCGGCGCTGGGAATCGGTGCGGCGCGGGGAAAAGCGCTACATCTTCCCCTACCAGAACAACGCCGATGTGATGTTCAACTCAGCGCTGGTGTATGAACTGGCGGCGCTCAAACCGCTCGCCGAACCCCTGCTGCAGCAGGTCCCCTTTGGAAAACCGGAACACATCGAAGCCAAGCGCCTGCTGGCACTACTCGAATGGTTCCGCCCACTTGAACCACACGCCATCCCCGATAACTCTCTGCTTCGGGAATTCATCGGCGGCTCCATTCTCAAAGATTTCAAAATCTGGGGAGGCTGATCTCTATGTCCTGGGAAAACCGACTCATGCGCACTGTGCGCTGCCGTAATCAACAAATCAGAGGTACGCTGGCAAGCCTGCTCACCGCCATCGCCCAGGAAGGGGGTTCGGTAGGCGAGATCCGACTGATTCAGGAAACCCATCAAACGGTGATCCGCGACATCGCCGTCTACGCCGACGACGAAGAGCAACTCGCCCGCGTGCTGGACGCCATCGAGAACAACCCCGGCACACGCGTGCTGGCGGTGCGCGACGAAGTGCTGGAACTCCATCAGCACGGCAAAATTGCCATTCGCAGCCGCTACCCGATCAACGACCTGGCGACCATGCGCCGCGTGTACACGCCCGGCGTCGCCGAAGTCTGCCTGCGCATTGCGGAGGACGTTTCGCTGGCGCGCCAGTACACCGCCATCAGCCACCTTGTCGCTATCGTCACCGACGGCACGGCCATCCTCGGCCTGGGCGACATCGGCCCGATCGCCGGAATGCCGGTGATGGAAGGCAAAGCCATGCTGATGGAATCGCTGGTCGGGCTTTCCGGCGTGCCGGTGCTGCTGGATACCACGGATACGGAGGCCATTATCGAGACCGTCGCCAACATTGCGCCGACCTTCGCCGCCATCCAGCTCGAAGACATCTCCGCGCCGCGCTGCTTCGAGATCGAAGAGCGCCTGCAGGCGCGCCTGAACATCCCGGTGATGCACGACGATCAGCACGGCACCGCTGTGGTGACCACCGCCGCCCTGACCAACGCCTGCCGCGAAGCGGGCATTGACCTGCACAAAGCGACGATCGGTCAGATCGGCCTCGGCGCTGCCGGTTTAGCCACCTGCGAGATGTTGATGGCGTATACCGGCAACCCCGTGCTGGGAGCCGACCTCGCCGAAGACGCGCTTCAACGGCTGAAGCAGGCGGGCGGAAAGCCTGCCACACTGGATGAGATCATGGCGCAGGCGGATATCGTCATCGCCACCACCGGCGCGCGCGGCTTGATCCAGCCAGAGATGGTGCGCCAGGGGCAGATCATCTTCGCACTCTCCAACCCCTTCCCAGAGATCGAACCGGAAGTCGCCCTGGAGGCCGGCGCAGCCTTCGCCGTGGACGGCAAATCGGTCAACAACGTACTCGGCTTCCCCGGCATTCTGCGCGGGGCGGTGGATACTCAAGCCCCCTACATCAGCCACGGCATGTACCTGGCCGCGGCCAAGACCATCGCCGCGCTCACCCCAGCAGGCGAACTCGTCCCCAACCCGCTGGATAAAGACGTTCACCGCGCCGTGGCGCGCGCCGTGGCCGAACAGGCCATGCGGGAGGGGTTATCACGTTCCGAGTTCGTCCCGTATGTGGAGGATTAATTCGGGAAAAGCAGGCGGCTGCCCATGCAAGATAAACGCCTTTGGCTTTGGTACGCTGGCTTCGTATGCTTCGCTGCTCAACCCAAGTCGCGACTCAGGCTACTCAGGGGGCGTTCGCCGGTATAATAGGGGTGCCCTGAGTAGCGCTGAGGCTGACGAAGTGAATATCAAAGGGTATGGCATGAACCACAGATGCATAGGATGCACGGGATTTTTGCCTCTTCCATCCTTTGCATCTGTGAGTCCACTGAAAAAACGAGTGGACAAAATTGGTCTAAATTCAACCCTCCTCAAAGTGTCAAAGATTTAATATAATCCAGGACAGACACTTTGAGTGGAGCGGAAGCATGTTCAAGAAAAACCAGCGCTACCTGCAACCGGCATTGATCAGCAACGTAAGCGATCTGCCCGAGAAATTGCGCCAGCGATTAGAAAACTCTTGGGCCGGGACATTTCGCCGGGAGGTCTTCATGCGCATTCGCGAGGAACCTTTTGCCGTGCTGTATTCTGATTTGCCATCTCGGCCCAACATAGCCGTCAATGTGCTGGTGGGGCTGGAAATGCTCAAGGCTGGTTTTGGATGGAGCGACAATGAGCTCTACGATCATTTTTGCTATGACATGCAAGTGCGCTATGCGCTGGGTTACGATCAGTTTGGCGAAGGGCACTTTGAACTGCGGAGCCTGTACAACTTTCGGCGGAGGGTGAGCCAACATAACCAAGAGCACGGTGTGAACTTGCTGGCCCAGGCGTTCGAAGACATCACCGATCAGCAGATTGCGGCATTCGAGGTGCGCACAGGCATCCAACGTATGGACAGCACGCAGATTGCTAGC
>CAZZFZ010000151.1:0-6620 GCA_964653835.1 uncultured Anaerolineales bacterium | reverse complement strand
TCGCCCGAAGGCACAACCGCCCAGATGATCGGATTCTCTTCCGTGCCCAGAGCAGCGCCTTCTTCAGCCGGGGCTTCAGCGGGGGCAGCGGGCAGAGTGGAGATTTCACCAGCGATGATCTTGGGAACCAGAGCATCAACTTCGGCCTTCAGGTCATCGGGGATCTTGTCAACCCAGGCAGAGCCATAGCCCAGGCCAACGCCACCGTTCTCCAACGTACCCAGGTAGTTGCCGCCCTGGAACTCGCCGTTCATCGCCTTCTGAATGGTCTCATAGACGTAGAGATCCATGTTCTTCAGGGCGCTGGCGAGGATGTAGTCCTTCTGATTCTCGAAGGAAACTGACCAGTCGTTGTCCACACCGATCAGCAAACCGGCGCCGCGCTCTTCCAACACGGCCAGGGTGCCCGCACCCACAGGGCCAGCCACCGGCATGATGATGTCCGCGCCTTCGTCCATCAGGCTCTCGCCCATGGTACGGCCGTCATCCGTGCTTTCGAAGTTGCCCACGAAGAGGCCGGTGCGCTCCGCCGGATCCCAGCCGAGCACCTGCACGTCCGTGCCGTGGACTTTGTTGTATTCCTGCACGCCAAGCACGAAGCCGTCCATGAAGACTTCCACAGGCGGGATCTGGATGCCGCCGTAGGTGGCAACCACGCCGGTTTGGGTCATCCCCGCGGCCAGGTAGCCAGCCAGGAAGGTGGCCTCATTGATGGCGAAGCCGGAGCCATACAGGTTGGGGTAATCCAGCCAGTTGACGTCCACGATGGCGAAGTTCTGGTCGGGGTTGTTCTCCGCGGCCGCGGCGGTCGCATCCGCCAGCAGGAAGCCAACCGAGATGATCAGATCGCAGTCCTCTTCCAGGAAAGCGTTGATGTTCACCTCGTAGTCGGTCTGCTGCTGGGATTCAAGGTACTTGCCCTCGATGCCAAAGTCGTTCATGGCATCCTGCACGCCCTTCCAGGCGGTGGCATTGAACGACTTGTCGTCAATACCGCCGACGTCGGTCACCTGGCAGGCTTTGAAAGTCGGGGCGGCAGCTTCCTCTGCTGGAGCAGCTTCCTCTGCTGGAGCAGCTTCTTCTGCCGGAGCAGCTTCTTCCGCCGGTTGCTCTGCCTTGGGCTGGCAAGCTGCCAGCAACGCCGCCAAGACGACCAGCAACGTGATCAGGATCCAAGAAATCTTCTTGAAATTCATGTTTCTTCTTTCTCCTTAAAACGAACGATCAGCGAACTGTAAGTAATGTGAATTGAGGTTCAACTAGTGTGTAAATCCCCAGGCATCACCTCCTCTCGATAACAGAAATTCGCATTCCGGGTGATCGCCGGAATGAACGCTCCCCCTCCGTGTGATGAACTTGTCGTTCCAACATCTGGCGCTATTATAACCTAATTTCAACCCCGACGAGAGAACATTCGTCAGGGAAGCAATTCGGAAACGGTTTCGATATATCCTGCCGCCACATCAGCCATCACTTCCTCAACTACTCGCTGTTTCCCTGGGCTGAGCAGGTCGGGATTGACCTCGCTAAGCGAAAGCGGCACAAGAACAGATTGACCTGCCGCGCCCGCGGCAAATTGTGGCCAAAACTCGTAAAACGCATCCAGCACAGAGAAACCGAACGTGGCCACCCAGTTTGCGCGCACATCTTCCAGAGGGATTTCCCCGCCAATCAGTTGCGTGCCTGCCTGTGCCAGATAACGGCGCAACGATTCATCTCCTGCCCCAGGGACCAGGTAAACGGTTTCCACACCGCGGCGAATGAGGAAATCAGCCGCTGTTTGCCATTCCGCCTGACTGGCGGTTGAATCCAGTTGGATGTAAAGCGGATATTCAAAGAAAGGTGGATAGTTGGGCCTGCACAGGCCGCAGTAATACTGCACACCAACCAGAAAAGCACGTCGCGCCAGTTGGGCTGCTTCACTATCCGATACGCCAATCACCCCCACGCGCCACTCAGGCGTAATCAGCGCGGCGGTAAATCCTGCCATAAAACCCTGCTGATCCAGTGGTACGCTTGCATCGCCGATAACGCTCAGATTATCCGTCGGAGCCACCCCCGCAACCCCCACAGCCAGAAAACGCGTTTGGGGAGCAGCAGCAGCCAGCGCAGCCAGATCTGGAGTTGGCGGCACAGCAATCACCCAGCGAATATCTTCCGCCGCGATCATTTCTGCGGTGAGCGAGGGACGTACCTGAAAACGCAACCCCGATTCTGGAATAGCTTGCGCCAGAAACGCCTGTAATTCTTCCACCAGGCGGGGATCTGCCCCCTCGGGAGCCAGGAACACCCCCACAGGCGGCAACGGCGTAGCCGTCGGCGGAGGTGTCGCCGTCGCCGGCGGCGCTGTAGGCGTCATCTCCGGGGCAAGCGAAACAGCCGCTTCACCAGCCGCGCTGCACGCCGCCAACGCCAGCATGAGCAAAGCGATCATCACAAATCGAAAAGTTCGCATCCGTTTCCTTTTCAGAGGGGTTGCGGGGATTAGGGTAAACACCCGCCAATTTTACCTTGAAATTCAGGGGATGGGCCAGGAAGATTGAGCACCGTTGACAACGCCCTACTGAACACTCTATAATACCTTCACGGTCCCAGGCGTTAAAAGCGACCATCCCTTGCCCACCATTTCCCCCCTGAGGGAAGAATGAGCCTCCCCCACACCGAACAAACCCCCGACGACCCTCACAAGCTCCCCCCCGCCCGGCGGCGGCGGGCGCAGCGTTTGTTGATCCCTGTGACGGCAAACGAACGTGAAGCCTTCATCGACGCGCTCGCCCGGCGCACCTCCCCTTCAATCGAGTTCTACCTTCTGGCTTTGCTTTGTGGCGCGATCCTTACCGCGGGGATCGGCTTCAACTCCCCCGCGCTGCTGGTGCTAGGGGTGTTGTTCGCCCCTATGTTGACCCCACTAATCGGATTGGGATTGGGGACGGTCAGCGGTTCAATCCAATTTTTTACCCGCAGCCTGCTGAACCTGTTGGCAGCAAGCATCCTGATCTTCGGCCTGGGGTTAATCGGCGGTGCGTTGACCAACATCACACCCGCGCCTGAGCTTTCCCAGGCCCAGCTGCACGCCCAACTGGCCTGGCCTAACTTCATCGTCCTGGCTGTGGGCAGCGTGCTGACAACCTTCGGCGCTGTTCACCACCGCAAACGAACGGCCCTGGCCAGCGCGGCGCTGGCCTATGAACTCTTCATCCCCTTATCCGTCGCCGGTTTTGGATTGGGCAGCCGTCAACCTCACCTGTGGCCTGATGGGCTTGTGGTGTTCGGGATTCACCTCGCTTGGGCAGCCATCCTGTGCTCGCTGACTTTGTTCGCCCTCGGATTCCGCCCTCTGACGCTGTTCGGGTACACCACCGGCGGTGTACTGGCATTGGTGGGCATCCTCGCTGCGATTGGGTTAAGCGCTGCCGGCGCGGCCATCAGCGCCCAGTTCGCTTTGCCCACACCTTTACCCAGCGCAACACCATCACCGAGCAACACGCCAACGCCCTCCGTGACGCCCTCCCCCACCAACACCCTGCCTCCGCCAACGGCCACGCTGCCTCCCACATTGACGCCCTCGATCACCCCCTCACCGACGATCACCCTGCCGCCCAGCCCGACGCCAGTTTACGCTCGCGTCAACGCCCCGGAAGAGTACGGCGGAGCGATTCTGCGCCTCGAACCCGGCTTCCACAGTCGTTCGATCACCTCAGCCCTCAACGGCACGCTCATTATCGTTCTCAGCGAGAAAGCCACCGAAGCGGATGACGGCCTCTGGCTTCACGTCCGCATCCCCGATGGCCCAGAAGGGTGGATGTTGCAATCTCTGATCGCCATCGCCACGCCCGTTCCAAACTGGTAAGTAAGATCATTGCCCCTATTCGTGTAGGGAATAAAACGCAATGGATGCGATCAGCGCTCTTCGATACGCACTTCGCTAACGCTCCGTGCTACTCAGGACGCTTATTTTTCAATTCAAAAAACGCATCCTGAGTAGCGTCGCTTGGGCTGAGTAGCAACTCATACCAAAACCTGAGGCGCGTATCGAAGGGTGCGTGACCATGGATCGCGTATTCCGAAAGCGGACGACACGGAACAGCATGGCGAGTTTGAACCGCGGAGACGCCAGGGACGCGAAGATAAAAGAAGAATCATGAAAATCTTGGCGTTCTTGGCGGCTTGGCGGTGAAATATTTAGTCTTTGTTCTGATATCCCGAATTCAGGTTATTCTACATCGGGGACCGCGGTCTCCCGCACACGCTGGGCGCGCACCTTCCGAATGCGGCGGTCGCTCACCTGCTCCACAGTGATGATCAGGCCATCCTCGGCAATGCTCTCCCCCGGCTCGGGAACGTGTCCCAGCCGGGTATAAATGTACCCGCTGAGGGTATCTGCCTCGTCGTTCGGCAGGTTGGTATCCATGATCTCGTTGAAATCATCCAGGTCAATGCGGCCGCGGAAGATGTATTCCCCATCATCCACCTGCACGTAGGGCAACTCCTCCCCCTCATCGTATTCATCCCGAATTTCGCCAAAGATCTCTTCAATAATGTCTTCCATAGTCACCAAACCAGCCACGCCGCCATACTCATCTACCACAATGGCCATGTGCACACGTCGGCGTTGCAGTTCATCCAGCAACTCGTCCACTTTCTTGGCTTCGGGGACGAAATATGCCTCTCGGAGCAATTCTTCGTGCAGGGCATCCTGCCCGTTGCCCTCCCGCCAGACCCTGAGCAGGTCTTTGGCGTATAACAGGCCCAGGATGTTATCAATCGTCTCAGCATAAACAGGCAGGCGCGAGTAGCCAGTGGCCAGCAGCAAATCCACTGCATCCGGCAGCGGCGTGCCAATTTCCAGGGCGCGGATGTCGATGCGCGGCACCATGATCTCGCGCGTGAGCGTATCCCCAAGTTGAAAGATGGATTGAATCATCTTGCTCTCGTCCTGCTCGATGACCCCGTCCTGTTGACCCACATCCACCAGCGTCTTCAGGTCCTCCTCAGTTACCATGCTGGTGGCGCCCACAGGCGTTTCCCGCTCACGAGAGAAGAGCAGGCTCAAACGCGCCAGAGGGGAGAACAGCCCCTGCAAAGCCTGCGTAACCCCCGACCAGCGCAACAGCCAGTTCTCCGGGTCGCGCATCACATGGCGCTCCAACACCCATTCCACCCAGGCAAAGAGCAAGCCCGCCAGCAGAATCACGCCGGCGAGTTGCAACCACGCTCCGGCCAGTGCATCGCCCACAAACAGCGCGATACCCGACCCAATCAGCAGAATACGCACCAGTGTTTGCGCCAGATGCAGGCTGGCATATGGTTGCGGCATGCGTTCAACCAGCGCCAGTATTCGTTCAGCGTTAGGGCGTTGAAGCTCGCGCAAATGCAGCAGTCGTGCCAGGCTGGCATGTCGCAACGCCGTGCGCGCGCCCAAAACCACAAAGTCCAGGACAACCCCTGTAAGAAAGATAAGCGTTAGAACAATCTGTTGAGAAGAAATATCGTCCATCACCTTTTGTTGTCAAAAAACGCAGCGTCAAGTATCAAGCTTTTTTATCGCCCGTGCCGGGATGCCCACAACCAACGTGTTGGGGGGAACGTCTTTTGTGACAACCGAACCCGCGCCGGTGCGCGCCCCCGGCCCCAACTTAACCGGCGCAACCAGCATGGTATCGCTGCCGATGAACACGCTATCGCCGATCTCTGTGGGATGCTTGCGCTCCCCATCGTAATTGCAGGTGATCGTCCCCGCGCCGATGTTCACTTCAGAACCAATCGTGGCATCACCCAGATAAGAGAAGTGCCCTATCTTGGAGCCTGGCCCCAGATAGGAATTCTTCACCTCTCCGAAGTTACCCATGTGCACGCCCTGCGCCAAGTGCGCGCCCTTGCGCAAATGACCGAAGGGGCCGACGTCGACATCGTCCTCCAGGATGGCCTGCTCGATAACAGAGAAAGTGATTTGACAGCGATCGCCGATCTGCGAATCGCGCACCAGCGTGTTGGGGCCGATCACACACCCCTCACCGATGGTGGTTTCGCCGATCAGATGGGTGTTTGGGGCCAGCACGGTATCGCGCCCGATGCGCACCTGAGATTCAATATACGTCGTCGCCGGGTCCTGAAGCGTCACACCAGCCAGCATCCAGGCCTGGTTGATGCGCTGGCGCATGCGCGCGGCGGCCTCGGCCAGATGGACGCGCGTATTGACTCCGATCATCTCCGCGGCGTCCTCCACCGGGATCGCCTGCACACTGCGCCCCTCCTGTACCGCGATCTCCACCAGATCGGTAAGGTAGTACTCCCCTTTGGGGGAAAGCTCCACCTTCTCCAGAGCATCCCACAACCAGCTGGCCTGGAAGCAAAACACGCCGGTGTTTAACTCGCGAATGGCGCGCTGCTCCAGGGTGGCCTGGGCTTCCTCAACGATGGCCAGCACGCGGCCATCCGGCGCGCGCACAATACGGCCAAACCCGCGCGGATCCTCGGCAGTGACCGTCAACAGACTGATCGGCCCCTCATGATTGATCTGCGCCTCAACCAGGTTCTGCAACGTCTCCGCCCGGATCAGGGGCATATCACCATAAGTCACCAGGACATAATCAGCTTCGCCGCGCAGCACATCCATCGCC
>CAZZFZ010000150.1:0-6633 GCA_964653835.1 uncultured Anaerolineales bacterium | reverse complement strand
CGGCGCGACCCCGCACGCCGACACCCCCGCGCCCCCCCGCCCCACAGGACGCTCACCCACGAATTCAGGGAGCAGACCGTCAGCGCCAGGGCAAGTAGCCCCCCCGCGGCCGCGAAGACGCGCCGGGCCTGCACGCCATGCCAACCGGGCGGACGCGCGCCCCAGGCCACCAGCTGTTCCAGGCCGACCGCGGCCAGCGCCCACCACAAGGACTGCAACGCAGCCCCGGAGTGAAAGAACCCACCTCGCGCCCCGGCAAAGGGAAAGACCAGCGTCATCGCCGCCAGAGTCAGCAGCCAGGCCAGCGTGCCCAGACGCACACGCTTATCCTCACGCCGCTCCCAGCCGCCAAGCAGAATTAGCGGGAACAAAAAGATCGCCCCCTGCACCGCCAGCGCGGTTTGCAGGTTCTGCCCCAAAGCCCACAAACGAGCTTTCAGTATCGCTTGCAGGCCAGAAGCCCACCACCGAGCAAAGGTGAGCTGACTCGCCGGAAAAGCAAACAACGCATCGTAGTGCGTCCACCACAAGGCGCGCGCGCCGCCTGGGGCGAAGGGCGCATCAAAAACCAAGAGGTTACGCGCCATCCAGGGGAAGGAGAACAAAGCCCACCCCAAGAACAAAGCGATCGACTCACGCGGGGAGAGCCGTCCAGCCGCGCCCCACAGCGCCAGCAAAGCTATCAACAACCACAGCAAACCATCCACGCGCGTCAGGTACATCAGCCCGGCCAGCAGGCCAAGCCCAAAGGCGCACCAGGGCATTCGGCCTTGCGCTGAGCGCTGCAGAAGCGCCTGCACTGAGCGCAGACGAAGTGGCTGCGTCTCGACTTCGCTCGCTGGCATTCTTTCCGTTCGACGCGATGACTGCCCCATCAACAAGAAAAAAAGCCCGCCAACAACCATATAAGGCGCAAATGTGTCGGTCGCGGGCAAAAAAGGTGCGTAGAACACCGGAAGCGCGGCCCACAAACCGGCCAGCCAGCCGGCGCGCCGTTTTCGAGTAAGCGAGTACCCCAGCATCGCCGTCAGCGGAGGCAGAGCAGCAGTCAACAGCACGAAGGGCCAACGACCAGCGGCGTAACCTGTCCCACCAGTGAACGCCATCCCTAAAGCAGAGAGCAGCGAGGGGAACGGCATCCAATAGGCATGTGACGGCACGGGCGGAGGCCCAGGGTCAGCCAGATAATTCCAGATAAACGGCTCGCGAAAGCCTTCGCCGCGGGCCAGTTGCAGCCCACCAGCGAAATAGTATTCCGCATCCATGTAGCCTGGCACAGGCTCAAAGGCAGCCACCAGCCCGGTGACCAGCAGCCCCAACAACGCAAGCCACAACAAATCCCGACGAGTCATGGGGGCGTCTCCAGCGCGTAGAGTGTGTACGCCTCACCAAAGTTCTCCACCACCGGCAGGCTGGCCAGCAACGCGTCCAATACATCCCACTCCCCCGGTTGATAGCGCTGGTCCGAAGCGCGCACAAAGTCGGCTCCCAATCGATAGTAGAGCACATGAGTAAAGCCCTGCTCCCGCCAGGTACGCGCCACCGCGGCGGGATCACCCAAAGAACGCAGATCATCCATCCAGCGGTCGAGGGTTTCATCCGGATCGCAGACAGGCAGGCAACCCAGACTGCGCGCCTCCCACAGCAAAACCACCCGGCTCCCGGCGGGCAACTCGGTCAGCGATTGCATCGCCACGGCATACCAGCCCAGGTTATCAACCTGATAATCTTCGGATGAACGCAAACCTATCAGGACATCCCAGGCGCCCCGTTCAAGGGAAACGCGCCCTACCTGAAATACATTAAAAATCAGCGCCAGCAGGATCAACGCGCCCCCCAGGCGTTCCGCGCGCACGCCAGGGAGACGCAGTTGCCCCAGAGCAGCAAAGCCCGCCCCGGCCAGCGCAGCAAAGGCAGGGAAGAGTACGAAATAAAGATGCGTGCGAATCAAATGCCCGGAGAGCCGCCCCCCCAACCCCCAAACTACCAAACCGACCAGGGAGACCGTTCCCAACCGACGAACAAAGGTCCATCGGTAAGGATTTCCCCGCCAGATCAAAGCCAGTGGAGCCAGCCCCAACAACAAAGGGCCCAGGGAAGAATTATAGCCCGGCCTGCCCACTAGCGTGGCGTTCTCCACCCCAAAGAACGTGGCCCGTAAGGGCAACAGGAAGAAATCCCACCAGTTCCCCTCAATCGGCTGGCCCTGGTAGAGCGAGAGGCGCAAAGGGGTCATCGCACCAGCGGGAAAGCCGAAGGGGTACAGCGGGTTGCCCGTCGCCAGATAATTTTTCAGCAGCCAGGGGGACACAGCCAGCGCCGCGCCGCCGAGGTAAACCCCCAAATCGCGTAAACGTCGTTTGCCCGCTTCCAGAAAAATCAGTCCGACGCCGCCGAGCAGAACGACCCCGGCCGTGTATTTGACTCCGATGGCAAACCCGGCAAACAACCCCGCAAGCCACAGCATCTCCCGCGCACGGCTCTCAAGCCAGGCCAGCAACGTCGCCAGCGCAGCCAGCCCAAATAAGATCATGTGCCAGTCCACATACCCCCAGGCGAGCGAGGCTGCCAGCGAGTAGCCGCCAAGCAACGCGGCAACCGCCACCCAGCCGGCGCCGGCGCGCTCGCCGAGGCGCGCTGCGACCAGCCCCAGCACCCCAACGACCGCGACCAGGCCAATCCACCAGCCGAGAGCGACAGCAGCCGGCACACCACCTACAGCCATCACCAGCAAATAGCTCATCTGGGCCAGTTGAGGCATCCCCCAGAAGACATTATCCGGACGATACACAATTTTTCCGGCGAGCAAAACATCACGCGGCAAGGCCAGATGATACACCAGAGCATCAAACTTGAGCGGCGGCGCCAGGGCAACCGGCAACATAAACAAAAAGATCAACCCCACCCCCAGGGCGAGCATCCGCCCCAATGTTCCACTCTCCCGCCACAGAGGAGGCAACGCAGCCCAGTTGCGCCACCAGGCCACCACCTCGCGGCGCAGCAGCACTCCGGCGAGCAACGCCATCCCCCCCACCCAGTACCCATTCACCCTCACCAGCGCACCCCACAGCAACACACCCACGCTCCACACCCCCATCCCCAAAGCGAGCTGCACAGCCAGTCGCTCCAGCGGAGGTCGCTCATCACCCGGGTACAGGCGTGTTCCCAGCGCCCCCATCAGCGTCAGCCATACCCCAGCGACCAGCAAGCTCCCCGCGGCGCGCAGCAGCGCCAGAGCATTCTCCGGTGTGATTGGCTTGTGAGTGACGTAATACCCGCCGATCACTACCGTCAGCCAGGCGAGGGCGAAGAAAAAAAGGACGCGTTGGTTTCGGATCATAAGTACGGCAATCTCTACCACTACGGATTGACCAGGCGATAAATCGCCACGTCATCACGCCGATAAGCCAGCACCGCGCCGGGCGGCCCGTCCCCCGCCCCCAGGGCGCGCTCATAAGGGCCGATCAAAAGCCAATCACAACCGCAGGCGGGCAGCTCCGCCAGAGAGGCCTCACCGCGATAGAAAGCCGTCACCAAGGGAGCTTTTTGTTCGTAAAACAACATCTCCATTGGATGACCGATATAAGCAACCACCCCACCGCGGGCGGCGAGCAGTTGCCCGCTGCGCGGCGCGCTAAGGACCACATCGTCGCTGGTAGCGTGCTCGCTCAGCCAATCCACCGCTTCGACCAGCGGGGCAGGGTCAAACAGGTCCGCAGGCTGACCAGCGACGTACAGGCCGAGGCCGAAGGTCAGGTACAGGGACGAAATCGCCGAGAGGCCGACCAGCAACATCGCCGTCCGCCGCGCCATCGGCTTCGACCGCCCCTCCCAAACCAGGAGACCCGTAACGGCCAGGATGGTCAGCGGCAGCATCAGCGCGTGGGTGAAGCGGCGTTGCAACCCCCAGGGCAGATAAGCCAGAATCAACACGCCGATCAGCCAAAATGCCGCGGCTAACCCCGCGTCCTGGCAACGCTGCGCTCCGCTCAGCGCGACAGCCTCTTCGCGTCGAGCGGAGCGGGCGGGGGCGAGCGAAGTCGAGACGCGGGCGCTTCGAGCACCCTGCGCCAACGCGCCTCGCGCCAGGCAAGAGGCAAAAACAACCCACAGCCCAACCAGCGCTGGCAGCCATAAGAACGCGAAACCCCATAAATAGTACACTGGGGGCGGGGAAAGATTAATATTATGGCGGGCGAACTCACTCCAAAAGGGGTCAAAAAGAAAGGCTCTCACCCCATAAACCAAAAGCGGAATCTGCGACAGCGCAACAACTCCCAAAGCGGTGATTACCTTCCAATCTATCCGTCGCACCTGTAGCATAACAGCCAGCGCAGCGCCAGCCATACCCAGGTCTGCCAGCAAGGGGGCGTAGGACTGCACCAGTTGCGTCAACACTCCAAAAGCCGCTATGGCGGCAACTTTCCAGCCTGCCGGTTGCCGCAAGTGCGAGAGAAACAACGCCAGCATCCCGGCCAGCAAAGCTGTCGTCAGCGAGAAGTGCGGCACCACCAGCATCCCAAAATATGGGTAGGGATCATTTAACCAGAAATCCATCGGTGAAATGTCGGGTTGCGGCAGCCAGCCAAACAGCAACTGCAACCAGCCCCCCCCCGAACCTATCAGCGCCCAGACAAAAGCCAACCGCCGCCAAAAAAGATCAGCGAAAATCTGCGCCATCAGCGCGTACACCGCCAGCGAGGCCAGCAACCCAAACAGCAGCCGAAACACATGATAAGCCACCGGTATGGGAAGTTGAAACCAGCGTGCGACGTGGCCTAGCACCACGTACGTCAACTTGGCGTATACCCCCTGGTGCGGCTCACTGGTAAAGCGCAAATGATACGTCCAATCTCCCGCCGCCCCGGCCTGCATACTCGCCAGGTAGACATCCACATCCAGGCGGTTGAACACCGCGCCACTGAAGATCATCTCGTCCGTTTGGGCGCGGTAGCCAACAATATAAGGCAGTGAGGAGAGGAGCACAAGAATCAGGGAAAAGAAAATGACCACGGACAACTGACCACCGTCCGCTGTCCGCTGTCCGCTGTCACTGTTCACTTTCGAATACATACACCCACACCTCGTCCCACCGCTCCACAGCCACCTGACGATAATGCATTTCCAGCCACGCCAGATGAGGATGCGTCGCTTCCCCCGCGGCGCGGTACTCCTCGATGGCGCGCCCGAAGATGATGAACCACACGCGCGGCGCGCTCCCCACCGCCGTCTCAATATCCGCAGCAGCGCGCACGCCCAGCACATCCTGCGTGGCCGGGGCCAGCGTGTCCGAGCCAGAACCGGGCGGATCGGCCAGGAACGATTGCGCCAGGTCGCGGTCGTAATAGTACATCGGCAAGAAGGTCAACTTGTTGGAGTGCAGGATGACATCTCCCGGCGAAACTTGTGCCGTCAGGTACGCGTCCAGCCCGGCATACGGCCCATAGGGGAAACCCCGATATATTAGATGTTCAACCAGCCCGAGGGCGAACGCCGCCAGGAGAACAACTCCCGCCAGGGACATTATCGGTCGCGGCAACCCCGTGCGCGTCAGGCTCCAGGTCAGCCAGAGCAGGAAGAAAACCCCCGCGGGCAGCAGCGCGCGCTCAATAAAGACCGGCTGCCATTGGGAAAACAAATACATCATTAAAACCGGCGCAGCCGCCAGATACCCCAGCCACAACCCGCGGCGGACCCCTTTGGAGCGGGCGCGCCAGGCCCGCAGGGTTTGCCAGCCTCCGAGGGCCGTCAGGAAGAGCGCGGCGAAGAGCGCCACCGGTAGCCAGCCCTCCGGCACCGGCAGGTTGGTGACAAAACTTATCAGGGCGGTCAACAGGTGGACGGGCGTGGGAGCGTCAATCCAAAAGCCGCGTTGTAGCTTGGCGAACTGGGCAGGCAGACGCGTCAGCCAGGGGAGGTAAAGCAGCAACGCCCCTGCTCCACTGAGCACCGCGGCGCGCAGGGAGCGCCAATCCCGCGCCCACAACGGCGTGGCCGCCAGCGGGAACAAGAAAAAAACGCTCAGGTTGTGGGTATACTGCGCGAGAGCAGAAAAAAGGCCAAACAACAGCCACCAGCTCAAACGGCGAGAGCGCATCCCCTCCCACAAAGCCAGGGCCGCCGCCAGAATCCACAACGTCATCAAGACATACATGCGCGCTTCCTGGGCGTAATGCACCTGGAACGGGGAGAGCGCCACCACGCCCCCCGCCAGCCAGCCAAAACGGACGCCCAACAAGCGCCGCCCCAGTGCGTAAGCCAGGGCGACGACGCCCAGCCCCAGCAACACAGAAAGCCCCCGCACCGCGGCAGGCGATTCACCCCAGGCGCGCATCCAGCTCCATAACAGCGTGTAATACAGCAGCGGGTGCTCTTCAGCGGCAGCCCCGGCCTGCTCGCTCAACGTGCCACCCAACATGGCCGCCGGGCCGCTGCGGGCAAAAAGCGCGGAGAATGCCTCGTCATACCACATCTGGCGCGAGGCGATCCCCATCAACCGCAACCCTAACGCCAGCAACAAGATCACCGCCAGCGATCCGCGGGGGGAACTCCAGGCATCAAGAGCGCGACGTGCTTTCAACAACATCATTGACAGCGAGGGGACTACTCGTCCATGTCTTCAATCACCAGCAG
>CAZZFZ010000149.1:1407-6676 GCA_964653835.1 uncultured Anaerolineales bacterium | reverse complement strand
GTGGTATATCAGGCATATGTTCAATTATAAATGCAGTCTCTACAGAGTTCCGAAGTCTTTGAGACTTCGGAACTCTGCATTAAACAAGTAGCCCGGACTTACGTCCGGGCCACGTTGAAAGGCGATTCTTACAAGCGCTTAGCCCTCGATCTCAGCCAGAAGCTCTGCGGCGGTGTTGTTGAGTTCCTCCAGATAGGTGGAGATATCCGCAGCGTCGCCCTGGATGATGGCGTCAAAGGCGTCCTGCACGGCGCGGCGCACCGAACCCCAGGAAGCCTTGGCCGGCTCAGAGTGACCCACGGCGAGCAGGTCGAGGCCGGTCAGCCACTGCGGGTGCTCCGCGGCGTAATCCTTCAGCAGGTCATTAGCGCTCTGGCGCACCGGATAGTACGCGCTGGCGTTGATCCAGGTAGCCTGCGCTTCCGGCGAAGTGAAGTACTTCAGGAAAAGCCAGGCCGCCAGGTTCTGCTCCGGCGTGGTGTTGACCACAGCCACGTACTGACCGAAGGCGTTAACCGCCTGGTTGCCATCGGGGCCGACGAAGGGGATAAAGCCCCATTCGTCCGCGACGCCCGCCTCTTCAAAAGCGGCCAACTGGTAGGGGATACCAGCGGTGGAGCTCATGGTGAAGAGCGCCTTGCGGGTGGCGAACTCGGGGTTGGGGTAGCTCTCGGTGGCGAAAGCGCAACCGCTGTCCCAGAGATCCTTCAAGAAGCTAGCCACATCCTGGAACGCCGGCGAAGTGAAGTCGTACGCCGAGCCATCCTCGGTCAGGCCGTCATCACCAAAAGCGAACACCCAGGACATGACGTTGGAAGCGCCAGTATAGAGTACCAGGCCGCCGGTGCCGTCATTATCGGGATCGTCGTCCGCCGCGTTGGCAGCAGCCGCCGCGCAGGCCTGTTCCTTAAACTCAGCCGAATTGGCCGGGGGCGCATCGAAGCCCAGTTCTTTGGCCCAGGTCTTGTTGTAGAAGATCACATTGGTGGACTGGCTGAGCGGCAGACCGATGCGGGCGCCGTCGGCGACCACGCCAGCGCCAAAGGCGCCTTCATAGAAGTCAGCGACCTCATCCGCGCTCAGACCAACCGTGGGATCATCCACGTAGGGCTGCAGGTCAGTGATCACACCGACATCATACCAGCCAGCCAGGGCGTTGGTGTAACCAACAACCACGTTGGGGAGATCACCGGACTGGATCGCCGCGTTCATGGCGTCTTCCACATCGCCATAACGACCCTGATCGAGGGCCTCCACGGTGATGCCATACTCATTGGTGGCGTTGAATTGCTCCACTACCGCGGCCATGCCCTCGCTGGGCGCGCCAGAACCCCAAACATGCCAGAAGGTAATGGTCGTGCCTGCGAGGTCAGAAAGCTTGACGCCCATGGCCATCGGCTCTTCAGCAGGCGCTTCTTCTGCCGGGGCAGCTTCCTCGGCGGGAGCGGCCTCCTCTGCGGGGGCGGCTTCCTCGGCGGGAGCAGCCTCTTCCGCAGGAGCGGCTTCCTCCGCGGGGGCAGCCTCTTCCGCCTTTGGCTGGCAGGCCGTCAAGGCCACGGCGATCAACATCACCAGCAACATCAGGATGGAAAGGGTCTTGCGATTCATTCTACACTCCTCTTCTGTGAGATAAAGTGGATATGAACTTCACCCCAGGCCAATACCCTGGAGCAACAACAAGCGCGGGACACGAACGTTCTCGCATCGCTCTGCTTGCCTTTCACAGTATCATCTCGTCTCCCCCACCACAATGCCCAACCCTGCAGCGTCAACCGTATACATTGAGTTTATCACACCTGCTCGCGCCAACTTCATCCCTTCAAACCGCTGCGGGCGATGCTTTCGGTGAACTGTTTTTGGGTGAAAAAGTATAACAGCAAAATCGGGATGATGGTGATAAACGCGCCCGCCATCATCAGGTTTAGCTGCTGCCCTGCCTCTTCGACGAAGTTATACAACCCCACTGCGATCGGCCGCCAATCGGGCGAATTGGTCACCAGCAACGGCCAGGCCAGCGCGTTCCACGAACCGATGAACGACAAAACGACAATCACCATCACTGGGGCTTTCGAGAGCGGCAGCACCACCGTCCATAAAAAGCGCAGATGCCCGGCGCCGTCAATGCGGGCGGCGTCGTACAACTCATCCGGAATCTGAGCGAAGAACTGCCGCAACAAAAAGATGGCAAAGATGCTTCCCATAAACGGCACGGTCAGCGCCGGCCAGTTGTTGATCCATTTGATAGGCCCAATGCGCCCCAACCAGGTGACCGTCAAAAAGTTGGGTATGATGTTGACCATCGCCGGAATCATGATTGTAGAGAGCAACAGCCCGAAAATGGCATCCCGCCCAGGGAATTTGATGCGCGCGAAGGCGTAGGCGGCCAGCACGCTGAAGGTCAGCTCCCCGGTAAGGGTGATGATCGTGATAATGACGCTGTTCAAAAAGTATTCCGAAAAGTTGGCCTCTCGCCAGGCGTTGACATAGTTTTCAAAATGCAGTTCCGAGGGGATCCAGCGAATCCCCTGCGCTTCGCCCAGGGTCATGAACGAAGTCAGGATCATCCACACAAACGGCGTAATCGAGATTACCACGCCCAGGATGAGGAAGGTATAGATGGACACATTCTTCGCCGCTTTTGCGCCCACTTCAGCCAGATGATGAGGCGAGCGGCGGATAGATGTAGAGGCATCAACCATAGAACACCCTTGAACCCTGAATCTTGTTGTTGACATATGTCAGACTGAGAATAACGGCGAAGAGCACAAACGCCAGCGCCGAAGCGTAGCCATAACGCAGCTTCTCGAAAAACTCGCTGAAGATCACCACGCTGAAGGTGTCCGTCGTCCCCAACGCTGAACCCTGGCGCATCACCCAGATGTGATTGAACGCCTTGAAGGTGCCGATGATCGCCAGTAGCGAGAGGAAATAAGTCGTCGGCGAGAGCAACGGCAGCGTAATGTAACGAAAGACCTCCCAGCGGCCCGCACCGTCAATCTGCGCTGCCTCCACCAGCTCGGAGGGGATGTTGCCCAACCCCGCCAGGTAGATCACAGTATCGTAGCCTATATACGTCCAGATCGAATAGATCATGATGACCACCAGCGCCAGGCTCGGCCCGGCGGCCCAATCGGGGATGGTGAGATGCAGGTTCTCCGCCAGCAGATCGAAAATGCCCTGCGGCTCGCGGATCCACTGCTGCGGCTCCATACCCAGCTTTATCAACAATTGATTGATCGGCGCCTGGTAGCGGTTGGAGAACAACTGGCGGAAGATGGCCGCGCTGGCTACCGTGGGGGTGACATAGGGCAAAAAATACAACATGCGGAATAGCTCTGAACCGCGCAACTTTTGAAAGAGCAGAATCGCCAAAAAGAGCGAAAACGTCAACTGAAAAGGCACCGTTCCCAGCGAGTAAAAGATCGTCACCTTCAACCCCTGCCAGATGTCCTTATCCCCGGCGGCGATGAGCACCGGCAGCTCACCGATCAACAGCCAGGCCCCAACCAGCAAAGTCATCGCCGCCAGCACATATCCAAAGAAAGCGTGATTGCTGGCCTGCCGCAGAGCAGCCTGCCACAACCGCCAGCTCATTATCAGCAGAATCACGCCCGCGCCGATGGTGATCACCTGCGGCCAGATGCCGGGGTCCTCGCCGGTCTCCAGGGCGGCGGCATAGGCCGCCTGCACGGCGCGATATGTCACCCAAAGTAGCCAGCCGCCGATCACCCCCGCCAGCCAGATGCCCCAAAAGGCGAAGAAATACGCCACGCTGTTCCCCTGCTGCAACCAGCCGCGCCACATCAGCACTGCCAGCATGGCCACAAACCCAAGCAAAATAACTAAAAAGACCTTCCAGGCGGCAAACGCAATTTCCGCATGAAAGGCCTCACTGAGCAATTGCATGAACAACGCACGAGTTTTCTCCACGCCGATGATTTTATCGGCGATGTCGAGCAATTCGGGGAGCAGGCGGTAAATCCAGTTCACCAGCGCCAACAGCATGATCGCGCCCAGCAACCCCGGCAACGCCCACCACCAGGGCGCTTCGCCGTGTTCCGCGGCCCGATGTTGCACCCCCCGCAGGCTACGCCATCCCCAAAGTAATAAGCCAATCGCCAGCGCAAAAAAGAGGATGTAGGCCAGGTTATCCAGCGCCCGCACATAATTCCCCATCCCCAGAAAATTCCCCCGCTTCAAGCGCCATTTGTGCAGACTGACAAACAACGCGAAGCCGACCGGAAAAATCCCAAAGATGAAGATCAGGATTGTCGACGGAGCGATCATCAAATATGCGGTAAGATAGTCCCGCCATTCCCGCACGCGCCGGGCAGTCACAAAATGCTGCGTCACGATAAGGCCTCCGCGTCAGTTACGCTAGCAATGCCAACAATGTCTTTCCGGGCGGGTCATTATAACATAACCACATCAGCCGCGTATACGAAGGAGCTCTCATGACTGATCTGATCTCTACTCTGCTCCCCGATATTCAGGCCCATCGCCTCCCCGGGTTCGATCTGGGGGATGATTTCATCTACCCGCGCTACGACGGCCAATCTATCCTCAACATTCCCTCCAGCCTGTGCCGCTGGCTTGGTGCGCCCCCCATCGGGGGAAACGCACCGCTGCGCCCTGAGATTCTCCTCTATCCTCAGGGAAAGATAGAGCGCGTCATCCTGATCCTGCTGGACGCCCTGGCGCTGCACCGCTTCCAGCAATGGGTGGAAGACGGCCTGGCCCCCGTCTGGCGGCAGCTGATGAGCGACGGCCTGCTCGCCCCGTTGACGTCAATCACCCCCAGCACCACCAGTGCGGCGACCACCACCCTGTGGACGGGAGTCAGCCCGGCAACCCACGGCATCGTCGGCTACGAGGTCTGGCTCAAGCAATATGGCGTGGTCGCCAATATGATTCTGCACAGCCCGATTACCTTCCGCGGCCACGTAGGTGACCTCGCCAAAGCCGGCTTTGATCCCGAAAAATACCTCGCCACGCCCACGCTGGGGACTCACCTGCAGGCCCACGGAGTGACCGCGCACGCCTTCATGCACCGCGGCATCGCCCGCTCCGGGCTTTCGCGCATGCACATGAACGATGTGGACGTCCACGCCTTCAGTACCCCAGCCGATCTGTGGATCAGCGTGCGGCAGTTACTGGAAGAAAAGCCGCGCCAGCGCCTGTACGCCTGGGTATACTGGGGCGCGGTGGACGGGCTCTCCCACCACCATCAGCCCGACGACGAGCGCACCGCAGCAGAGTTCTCCCAATT
>CAZZFZ010000149.1:0-1307 GCA_964653835.1 uncultured Anaerolineales bacterium | reverse complement strand
TGGCCGGGAGATTTCGCCTGCTTCACCCCCGATCAGGCACTGCAAAGCGAACTGTTCGGGCCAGGGCCGCACCACCCCGACCTACGCAATCGCATTGGCGATCTGATCGTCGCGGCGCGCGGCGAGGCCTACTTATGGTGGGGCGGGGAGGAAAACCCGCTGCGCGGGCGCCACGGCGGCCTGCACCCCCAGGAGATGCTCGTCCCCTTCCTGGCGGCGCAGCTTTAGAAGCTAAAACGTCATTTTCATCCACACCAGCGTGTACTCCAGCTCGAACCCCGCGGCGCGCAGAGTCTCCGCAGCGCGATCGACTGGATACTCCAGCGCGAGCGGACGCCGCAAACGGCCTTCATCGCGGATGAACGGCAACGCGGCCCGCAAAACTATTTCTTCCGTTTCCGCAGGCGCGGCCAGCCAGAGGCGATCGGCGTAAGCGCTGGAGGGCTGCCAGCTCAACACGCCGAGCAGCTTTCCATCCCTCTCCACCGCCCAGTGACGCACCGGCAGTTCGACAAAAAAGCGGTATAGCATCCCCCATATTCCCGGACGCATGGCACCCATTTTCAGCGGATAATTCCAGCGCAATGCCGGCGGATAATTCGCTTCCAGCCAGCGCACCTGATCACGCCAGTGGCGGCTCCAACGCGGCGTGACGCGCACGCCAGAGGGGCTCTCTCCTTCCAGTTGCGAGGCATGCACTACCACCCAGGAAGTGCGCCGGGTTTGCGGCAGGAATCCCACAGAGGTGTACAGGGCAAACGCCGCCGGGTTGTCATCTCGCACATGCAGCCACACTTCAGAGGCGAAGCGGCGGCGCGCCTTCTCCAGCGCGGCCTCGGTCAATTGACGGGCGATTCCGCGGCGACGGTAATCGGGATGCACGGCCACATTGGCGATCAGATAAAGCGCACGCCCGCGATGCCAGAAGGGGATCAGACTCAGATTGCCAACCAACTGCCCATCCTGCTCCCACACCAGCCCCCCCAAAGGGAAGCCCGATTGCAGCACCTGCCAGTGCGTCGCCCGGCCGACCTTCGCGGCATTACGCATGCGCGCCAGGTAGCGGCGGCCATCGATGCTCAGGTTATCGGCAAAGCACAATTCAATCAGATCCGCGGCGGCTTCCAGGTCGCGGCGCGCATCGAATGGGCGGATGTGCTCCTGAGAAGAAGGTGACCAGCGAGAGACAATGGTTGCCATAGCAGCACCCCAAGCCCACGAAGGGCGAAGAGGACATGCTCATTGTACCCCAACTTAACACCGCGTAACCCGTTCTGGTGTACAATAATTTCCGTGAACGAACCACC
>CAZZFZ010000148.1:0-6852 GCA_964653835.1 uncultured Anaerolineales bacterium | reverse complement strand
GCCTGGACGCTGTCGCCGACCGCGACTTCGCCGCCGAGTTCCTCTTCATCGCCGCGTTGATCGGAGTCCACCTCAGCAAACTTGCCGAGCAGATCATCATCTTCACCAGCGCGGAGTTCGGCTTCTTCACGCTCGACGACGCCTTCAGCACCGGCTCATCGCTGATGCCGCAGAAGAAGAATCCCGACCCCTTTGAGCTGGCGCGCGGCAAGGCCGGGCGGCTGACCGGCTACCTGACCGGCCTGCTGACCACGCTCAAAGGGCTGCCCTCCACCTACGACAAGGATTTGCAGGAGGATAAGGAGCCGGTCTTCGCGGCCTGCGATACGCTCCTGGCCCTGCTGCCGGCCCTGACGGGCGCGATCCGCACGTTAACGGTGAACGCCGACCGAATGAAAGCCGCCCTGGATGACTCGCTGATGGCAACCGACCTGGCCGATTACCTCGTCGGGCGCGGGGTTCCCTTCCGGGAGGCCCATGCCCTCACAGGGCAGGCCGTGCGCCTCGCCTTGGACGCAGGCAAATTCCTCAGCGAGCTCACTCTGCCGGAATTTCAGAGCATCCACCCGGCTTTTGACGAATCCGTATATCAGGTCTTCGACCCGCGTCAAAGCGTCGCCCGCCGCAAAGCCATCGGCGGCACCGCACCCGAAGCGGTCAAAGAGCAAATCCAGAAAGCAAAGCAGGTGATTTCAGGTAATCAGGTAACTGGGTAATCAGGTGACTAGGCCGTCCTTGTTACCCAATCCCCAGTTACCAAATTTACTAACCCAAAAGGAGAAAACTATGTCCAACACAACTTGTCCCGAATGCATGGCCGAAATCGAACTGGTCGCCGGAACCGAGGAGAACGAAATCATCGTCTGTCCCGATTGCGGCGTGGACCTGGAAGTCATCTCGCTCGATCCGCCCACCGTGGAACTGGCACCGATGGAAGCGGAGGATTGGGGAGAATGAAAATCGGCGTCCTCTACTCCCGCCTGCGCGTGGAGGAAAAATGGATTTTCGCGGCCCTGCACCAGCGCGGCGTAGATTTCGACCGCCTGGACGACCGCAAAATCCATTTTGACCTGGACGACCCGACTCCCTGGCAGCAGTACGACGCCGTGCTGGAGCGCAGCATCAGCTACGCCCGCGGGTTGTACGCGCTGAAGACGCTCAACGCCTGGGGCATCCCCACCGTCAACAAGGCGGTGGTAGCCGAGGCCTGCGGCGACAAGATCGCCACGGCCAACGCGCTCTCCGCCGCGGGGGTGCCCCAACCCGCCACGGCAGTCGCCTTCACGCCGGAGGCCGCCCTGGAAGCGATCGAGGCGATGGGCTACCCGGTGGTGCTCAAGCCGGTGGTCGGCTCGTGGGGCCGCCTGCTGGCGAAAATCAACGACCGCGACGCCGCGGAAGCCATCCTGGAACACAAGACTGTGCTTGGCTCATACCAGCACTCGATTTTCTATGTTCAGGAGTACATCGAGAAGCCGGGGCGCGACATCCGGGCGTTGATTATCGGCGACCGCGTCATCACCGCCATCTACCGCCACTCGCCGCACTGGATTACCAACACAGCCCGCGGCGGCGCAGGCGAGGTCTGCCCGCTCACGCCGGAGTTGGAATCCCTGTGCCTGAGGGCAGCACATGCCGTCGGCGGGGGGGTGCTGGCCGTGGATGTGATTGAACACCCCGAAAAAGGGATGCTGGTCAACGAGATCAACCACACGCTGGAATTCCACACCGCCCAGCCCACTTCGGGCGTTGATATCGCCGGCGCGATCGCGGATTACGTCATTGCCGTTGCTGAAGGAGAAACAAACCACTAAGAGCACATAAGGAACACCAAGTTTTTTTCTTTGTGGCCCTTCGTGTCCTTCGTGGCGAAAAGGAATCATTTATGACCAAAGCAACCATCATCGGCGGTTCAGGCTATACCGGCGGCGAACTGCTGCGCCTGCTGCTGTTCCATCCAGAAATTGAAGTCGTGCAGGTCACCTCGCGGCGCAAACTGGGCGAATACGTCTACCAGACGCACCCCAACCTGCGCGGCCAGACCCAACTGAAGTTCGCCTCGCCAGACGACCTCCTACCGGTGGACGTGCTCTTTTTGGCGCTGCCGCACGGACAGGCGCAAAAGCGTATCAGCGATTACGCCGCCATCGCCAAAACCATCGTGGATCTCTCGGCGGACTTCCGCCTGAAAGACCCCACCAACTACGAAAAGTGGTATGGGGGGCCGCGTGCCGCGCCGGACTGGCTGGGGAAGTTCACTTACGGGCTGGCCGAACTACACCGCGAGGAACTCAAAAGCGCCCGCTACATCAGCGGCGTGGGCTGCAACGCCACCGCCGTCAACCTGGCGCTGCTGCCCCTGCTGCGCGCCGACCTGCTAGATACCAGCAGGCCAATCATCGCCGAGGTCAAGGTCGGTTCTTCGGAGGGCGGCGCGGAGCCGAACCCCGGCTCACACCACGCCGAGCGCAGCCACGTGGCCCGCACCTACGCCGCTTACGGCCACCGTCACACCGCCGAAGTCATTCAGGAGAGCGGTCTGACGGACGTCACCCTGACGATGACCTCGGTGGATATGGTGCGCGGCGCGCTGGCGACCGTCCACGGCTGGGTGAAGCCCGGCGTGGCGCTCAAAGACCTGTGGAAAGCCTACCGCGCCGCCGCAGGGGAAAACCCCTTTTTGCGCGTGGTCAAAGAGCGCCGCGGCGTGTACCGCGTCCCGGAGCCGAAAATCCTGGCGGGGAGCAACTACGCCGACCTGGGCTTCGACCTCGACCCGGAGAGCGGTCACGTGGTCGCCATCTGCGCCATAGACAACCTGATGAAAGGAGCGGCGGGTTCAGCGGTGCAGGCGCTCAACCTGGCGTTGGGCTTCGACGAAACGACAGGACTGGAATTTCCAGGGCTGCATCCAATTTAGTTGCATTGGTTCATTAGTTCATTGGTCCGTTTGTTTTACAGTTTATATCCCATCACTTTCAGGAGTCCTCAATCTCATGCCAACCACCTCAACTAATGCAACCACTCCAACCATCGTCGTCAAGCTTGGCGGCACCGAGGGCGTAGACTTCTCCGCCATCTGCCGCGATGCTGCGGACCTGCTGGCACGGGGAGCGCGGCTGGTGCTCGTCCACGGCGGCTCGGCGGAGGCCAACGCGCTGGGCGAGGCGGTTGGCTATCCGCCGCGTTTCGTCACCTCGCCATCGGGCTATTCCAGCCGCTACACCGACCGCCGCACGCTGGAGATCTTCGCCATGGCGGTCAACGGCAAGGTCAACACGCTGCTGGTGGAACAACTGCAAACCCTGGGCGTGAACGCCTTCGGCCTGAGCGGGCTGGACGGCGGGCTGATGCGCGCCAGGCGCAAAGCTGCCATCCGCATCATCGAGAACGGCAAGAAGAAGATTCTGCGGGACGACTACACCGGCAAAATCGAGCAGGTGGACGCCTCCCTGCTGGAAACGCTGCTGGAGGCCGGAGTCACCCCCGTGGTCGCGCCGCTGGCCGTCAGTGAGAAGGGCGAGGCCCTCAACGTGGACGCAGACCGCGCCGCCGCCGAGATCGCCGCCGCGCTGAAAGCGGAAACACTGTTGCTATTGACCGCCGTCCCCGGCCTGATGCGGAACTTCCCCGATGAAAGCACGCTGATCCCAAAAATCCCTGCCGCGCAACTGGAAACCGCGCTAGAATACGCCCAGGGCCGCATGAAGAAGAAAATCCTCGGCGCGCAGGAAGCCCTGGCAGGCGGGGTCGGGCGCGTGGTCATCGCCGATGGCCGCGTGGAAAACCCCATCAGCGCCGCGCTGGAAGGAAAGGGAACCGAGATCAAAACATAAGCAGCGATGAGCGATAGCGCCTTTGATATTCTGCTGGCACTGCTCGGCGGACTCGGCGGGTTGATATTGATCCTCCTCGCCGGTCGGGTGCGGCGGTTCAACGAAGCCGCGCAACGCTGGCCCACCACGGAAGCCACCGTTGAGACCATCAAAATCATCAAGTCTTACCATCGGCCCGGGTTTCACGTCTATTATCCTCTCATCACCTATCGGTTCACGGTTAACAATCAGCCCTACAGCGGCGCGGCCAGCGACCGCACGCACGCCAACCGGGAGCGGATCGTGCAATTCGTCAACCAACACCCGCCGGGAGCGAAAATTCAGATCCGCTACAACCCCAACAAGCCAGAGGAAAACCTCATCCTTGTTGACCAGAGCACGCCGGGTCAGTTAGAGGGCACGGGGTGGGGGTGTATCATCACGGCTTTGTTCCTAGTCTTCATTGTCTAGTTCAGATGGATTAACCGCACCAACAGGAAACGCTATGCCCACCATCGTACGCTGGCACGTCAAAACTGCGCTGCTCTACCTGGCCGTGGCGCTCAGCTGGGGAGTTGTACTGGAAACAGGCGGCTGGCGCGCCGCTCTCACACCGACCTACTGGCATCTCTTCATCGTGGGCTGGCTCACCCAGTTGATCTTCGGCATCGCTTTGTGGATGTTGCCCTCCTACACGCGCGAACGCCCGCGCGGCAACGAGCGGCTCTCCTGGGGGGTGTACAGCATCCTGAACGCGGGGCTGCTCCTACGCGCCCTCGCCGAACCACTGCGCGCCGCTCAGATTGGCGATGCGAAGCTGTGGGGGCTGATGCTGGTCATCTCAGCGATCCTGCAATGGCTGGCCGCGCTGGGGTTTGTGGTCAACGCCTGGCCGCGGGTGCGCGGCCCGCGCCGGGCGACGAAAGTGAGAAAATAACCTACTGAGGTTTGATTATAATTATCTTTACAGGAGGAAGGCTTTCGTTCTAAACAGGATCAAGCCATGAGTACGGATAACTCTACCCAACCATCCAACGCCTCCGGTCAGGAATCATCTCCCCTCAGGCCGTCATCGGAACGTGAATGCCCTCACTGTCATCAGATGGTAGCCGGTGCGATGAGACTTTGCCCACACTGCGGACTACTGCTAGCACTGGATACAAAGATGCTGAGCGAAGAGAGTTTGATCGAAGCCCCGGTCGTTCCACGCCAACGCTGGAGCTGGCTACTGCAACCGCGCACGCTGCTGGCCATCGCCCTGATCATCCTGATAACGTTCGCCGGATATGGCTACGTCTTCATTCAACGGCTTTCCGGGGAGCGCTTCCTGGCCGAAGGGGACCGCTTGGCCGCGGCTGGGCAATATCAGGCCGCCCTGGTCGCCTATCAGAAAGCGCGTCCGCTGATGCCTTCGGCTCCTGAGGTCTACGAACGCATGGCATGGATCGAGTACACTCTCGGCGACGACGAAGCAGCCCTGAGCCACTTCGAACAAGCGCTGGCCCTGGATCCGAGGCGTGCCCCGAGTGCCTACGGCGCGGGTGCGGCAGCCTATCACCTCCGCCAATACCAACTGGCGATCCGCCTCCTGAACCAGGCGCTCGACCTTGCTCCGGGAGACCCCTTCGCCCACGAGATGCTGGGGCTGGCCCACTACCAGCAAAGCGACTATGAAGAGGCCATCCCCCACCTGGAACTGGCAACACAATCCGATTCGGAAAACGCCGTGGCGCGCTTCTACCTCGCCCGTTCCTGGCTGACCCTGGGCAATCCGGCCCTGGCCCTCGAATACCTCGACCAGGCTGCAGAACTCGGCTTCGATGCTGCCGCCGTATACGCCGCTCGTGGCATGGCCTGGCTGGCTACCGGCGAATACGATGCCGCCCGCGCCGACCTGGACTCTGCACACCGCCTGGCCCCCAAACGCGACGACGTACTCCTGGCTCTGGCTCAGGCGGCTTACCTGCTCGGTGATTACCCGGCCGCCCAGGAACAACTGGCAACCATCGAATATATCGCATTCAGCCCCGAACTGGCACCCGATTATTTTTCCATCCTCGGATGGACAGCACTCAGACAGGGCGACACCTCGCGCTCCTTGAATGCGTTCTCACAACTCACCCTGCTCACCCCGCAGGACCCCAAAGCTTTCAACGGCCTGGGATGGGCAGCGTTCGCCGCAAACGATTGCCTGACGGCACAGGAGGCCTTCGAGCAGGCACAGCAACTGAGCAACGGAGAATGGAACACCACACCCTCCGACCTGGCTGGCTCACAGGAAACCCCTCAGCAAGGCCTTGATGCCTGCATCACAACCCAAACAGACGCGCCCGAACCCACCCCAACACCGCTGGGGGGCTTACCAGCTTCAGGAGGTGGATTATAAAACTCCGCTTGCCATCCCCCGATTCTCACGCCGCTCAGCGCGGCCAAGGACTGATCGAGTTCGCCGTCCTGATCGTGATCGTTAGCGCCCTCACCGTCGGCGCCTTGCTCAGCACCGGTCAGGCGACACAACAGGCGATCATTGACGTTTGCGCTTCCCTCGGCTCCGATAAATGCCAGGAACTGCAAAGCGCCGATCAGGGCACCCCCCTGCCGCCTCCTGATACCATCCTCAGCCCGACCCCAGAAATACTGGGGACGGCCACGGCAATCGTCACGCCAACCCCAACGCCCACCCTCCAAGACCCGCAACCAACCCGCCTGCCACCCCCGACGGCTACCCCAACCCCATCCGGCCCCACATCCCTGACCGTGCACGTCGTGGACGACGTGAGCGGCGAATCCGTAGCCGGAGTCCTGGTCGAACTGCGTACCGGCAACGGCAGTTGGGTGGGCAATGGGCGAACCGATGCCAACGGACGCCTGGCCTTCCTCCTGGCAAGCGGCGAATACCGCGTGCGCGTTCACACCGGCCAGTGGTGGGAGGCAGCTCGCGTCAACGTCACCGCCTCGACGGAAGTCGAAGTCCGCCTGAAGCGCCTCACCGTCCGCGTCGTGGACGACGTGAGCGGCGAACCCGTGCGCAACGTCC
>CAZZFZ010000147.1:0-6871 GCA_964653835.1 uncultured Anaerolineales bacterium | reverse complement strand
ATATAGCGGTGAATGGCGGGACGCTATATCTGCTCAGCGATGATAGCTCGATGGCCATGGCCCGTTTTCAGGAAGACCCTGTTGAGCAGCCGGTGATCTATCAGGATACGCGCCCGGATTTCCCGGATGGCCCCACAATGGTGGGCGCCACCTTCCGACAGATTCTGTTTTCACCGCCGCCGGATCCATCAATATATTTATTGGATGGCGGTGAAAGGGCGATTTATCATTTCAGCCTGCAAATGGTGTATCAACGTCAGTTCCGCCCTTTGGGGAATCTGCCCGAGGGTGAAGCGACAGCCTTCACCGTGGGGCAGGACCGCCGTGTGTTCCTGGCTCTGGGCAATCAGGTCTATTTTGGTTTTCTTCCCTGATTCTCAGGGCGTGGATGTTGGCCAGGGGGTGTAGGTGGCGCCTCCAGGGGTGAAGGTAGGCGGTGGCGGCAAGGTAGGTGAGGGGGTGAGGGAGGCGGCCGGCGCGCTGGTTTCAACGATCACCGGCAAGGGTGTGGGTGGCGCGGCGGTTGCTGTGGGCGGCGGCTGTCGCAACCCCCAGGCGAAGAGTGCCAACCCCGCCAGGACGATCACCAGGGCGAACAACGCCACCAGGGCGATCAGCCAGCCGCGTTTGCGCCGTGGTTGCTCGATGGAGACGGTTGGCCCCGGCATGTGGAGTGCCACGATGGTGATGTTATCGTGGCCGCCGCGCGCGTTGGCCAGATCGACCAGTTTCCCAACCCCCGTTTGCAGATCATAGAGTTGTAGCGTCGAAAGGATCTCGTTGTCGTCGACGAGGTCGGTCAGTCCATCGCTGCACAGCACCAGTCGGTCGTGGGGGAGCAATGGCATCCCCTGATTGGCGAGCGCGGCGGCGTTGCTTTCCCCTTCCTGCATCTTCAGCCGAAAATCCGCTTCCGTGGGTTGCTTGGAGCCCAGATAACGCCGGATGATATGCGCTTGCGGGTGGCTGCGCGCCTGCTCGCGAGTGATGATGCCGTGTTCGATGGCTTCCTGTACCCAGGTGTGGTCAACGGTGAGCTGTTGGATGGTGTTGTCGCGCAGCAAATAGATGCGCGAATCTCCCACCGAGGCGGTGTACAACTGATTCCCAATGATCCACACACAGGCGCAGGTTGACCCCATGCCGCTTTGGGCTTGATGAGCTTCGGCCTGGGCGTGGACAGCCTGCCCGGCATCGATGATGGCCTGCTTGAGGGTGTTTATCGGGTCGCGCGCGTCGCTGGCGGCGATGGCGGCGCTGATTGTCTCCACTACAATCTCCGCGGCGACTTCGCCTGCCAGGTGACCGCCAATGCCGTCGGCCACAATGGCGAACAGCGCTGGTGTGGGGTCGCTTTCGCTGAGGGCATAAGCGTGGACCGCATAGCGATCCTCGTTGTTTTTTCCGCTCATGCCTGGGTGCGTGATTGCCGCGACGGCGAGGTGAGCTTGTTCTTTGGGAATCACGATGGCTATTCCTCCGAGTTCGAGGCGCCGCCGCCCGCGGGGGAGGTGGGGTTGATTTTCATCACCCTGGGGCGTGGTATCTTGTTGGAATCACGCCATTTGAAGCGCAACCCAATTTTACCAATGTGGAGGATGTCCCCATGGGTCAGCGATGCACCCTCTGGGGACAGGGGTTGAAAATTAAGCCAGGTCCCGGCGATGGAGTCTGCGTCGTAGAGACGGATTTGCCCGTCCTCTTCGTGGATGATGCGCGCGTGGATTTCGTCCACCGAAGGGTCTTTGAGCAAGATGGCGGCGCGTTGCGGGTCGCTGCCGATGGTCATCTCCCGCTGCCAGAGCTGGATCACCTCGCTTTTGCCTCTTTTGCCATTTTCCGCCGGAAGCGGTTCGAGGAACGCGGCTACCGCAGGTGTGGGATCTGCTGGTGGGCGCAGGCGGGAGAAGCGGCCAACCCAACGGGAGATGCGCTGACCGGCGCGCTGGGGGATGGTCGCCACCGCGCTGGGGGGCGTTGCAGCGGAGGGTTGAATAAGGGTTGTCGCGCCGTTCGTCTGCACTTTGCGCGGGGGGGTCAGGCGGCCGGTGGTGCGGGGTTGTAGTTTGCCGCTGGCGATCAGGAGCAAAAGCCCCAGGCTGAGGAGGATGGCTACTCCCACTCCGGCTGCGGCAGGGATGTTCTCGCGCAGGATGTTGGTCACCCGAATGGGGGTGCGTTGCACCAAAACCTGTACTCGATGTTCAATCGTTGAGCCGATCAATCCCAGGTCGTCAACCGCTTCCACGCGGATGCGATACTCGCCGTCATCGAGATACTTGCTCACATCCCAGTTGAAGCGGTTGAAAGGCGGCGTGGTGTTCTCGGCGACAGGCTCTCCATCCACATAGAGCGTGGTGCGGGTTAGCGGCCGTTGGTGCCCATCGGGGAACTCGATAATTAACTCCAGCGGGCTTTGTTGAGGGGAAAATTCGCCGCTTTCATTTTCCTGGCGTTCAATCTTCAAGGGGGGGAAGATGAAGATCGGGTTTGGCGGCTGAACCTGCAAGGTGATGGCGAGGGGGGCGCTGGTAGCTTCTGGCGCGGATACCAGGCGAGCGGCAATCTGGTGTTCACCGCCTGTGGCAATCCGGGATTGATAGCGCAGGGTGTAGGCGTAGCGCAATGGCTCGATGTAATTGTCAACTGCGGGCAATTCTTCGCCGCCGGAGAAGAAGAAAACGCTTCCTCCGGTCTGGGTGGCGAACTCCGTCAGTTGATCTACGGCGGCGCTGTCTGAATAGGCGCGCGAGGCCGCTATCCAGATCGAGACGCGCACCTGATTTTGCTGCGCCAACGAAAGCAGGCTGGGCAAGGCTGCCAGACTGGCTTGATTGGGCACCGGTGTGATCAGCAGGATGCCTCGTCCCATTCCCTCCTGGGGAGCGGCATCCGTGGCGATTGCTATGGCGCGCACCAGAACTTCCAGCCCCGGCACGGTGGTGTCGAAATCCGGCGTGTATTCACGCAGCCGCGAGAGCCAGGCGACGGCGCGGTTGTAGTGCAGGCCTTCGAACCCATCGTTGGTGACCAGGCTGAGGTCGTCGCTGGATTCTGACGGTAGCGCGGCGATCCAGCTGCTGAGCGCTTGTTGGATGTGGTCAAAGCGAGTGGTGCCGCGGTTGTCCTTGATGGCGAAGGCCGGGCCGGTGTTGATCGCCACCACGAACTGCGCTCCCGGCGCTTGTTTACGAATGGATTCCACCGCCAGCGGACGCCCGTCTTCCATGATTTGCACTTCACTGGCGCTCAGGTCGTGGATGAACTCGCCAGCCGCGTTGTAGGCACGCAACCGGGCGACGATTGTGGGGAAGTCTTCTGTGTTGATGTCGAACAGGGTGAGGTAGGCGGTTTCTTGTGCGCTGGCCGGGAGAACAATCAGCATCAACCAGAGGGCCAGCAACGCAAGCACGCGAGGACGGTTAAACATATCTGGATTCTAGCATAGAACCAGCACTGCGCGCCAAGTGGAGATCGCTGTGAAAACGGAGAGTAGCCCCTTGCTGAGTGTTTTTAAGCGGGCAGGGGCTCTGGCGGAGGTGCAGCATCGATGCCCTCAAACGGCGGCTGCGTCAATTGCTGGAAGGTCAGCGTCCAGGCTGCCTGGATGTAGGCGCGCAGGATACCGCGCAGGACGATTAGCACCGGCAGGTAGGCGAGGAAGCAAAGGGCCGCCACGGCTAACCCTCCGCCGAAGAAAAAGTCGTTGTTTGCCTGACTTCCCAGGATGATGCCTGTAAAGATAGGAATGACGACGATCAGCAAGGGCAGCACCAGGATGACGCCCACAACCGCGCTGCCAATTCCCAGGATCAACCCCATAACGATATAGTTGCCCAGGTTTTGACGAAACACATCCCAGCCTCGCTGTATCGCTTCAAGGATGTTTTGATCCTCGAGCACCAGGGCGATGTTCGCCTGCTCGATGATGATACCGATGGCCCAAAACAGAGGGACGAGCAGGCAAATCAGCGGCAGGAGACACAGGAAGCCAATCCCGGCGGTGACCACACCGATGAGCACCATCGGGACTATCATCAGCATCACGGCGGCGAAAGTGGCCAGCCCTAACAGTAGGTTTAACCCCAGAACGCGCCAGAAATAAGGCTTTCCGCTTTCGAAGAGTTCGCCAATGGTGAGGTGTGCTTCGCCCTTGTCGGCAAGCGCCGCGCCCTGGATCAGCCCCACGCGGCCGATGGTTTGTAGTGCCAGAGTCAGGAGCACCAGTACGATAAACAGGATGAAGACCCCGATGATGATGGCGGCCAGTTGCCAGGCTTCAATGTTTTCGAAAAAGCGCTGCATTCCAAAGACAAAGCGTCGCATGCCGGGAGGAGTTTGCGGGTTGGGCGCGGTTCCGCCTACGTTGAAGTTCGTCCCCCCGCTGCTGCCTCCACCCCCACCCTGGCCACAACTGGCCAGGATGCCAAACAGCCAGAGGACCTTGTGTTTCCAGATGATTTGCCCGGCACGAGAGAGGATATCGCCAAAGTCCATGTTAGGTCTCCTGAGCTATTTTGCGGGTGGTTTATTCCCATTCGATGGTTGCTGGGGGCTTGCTGGTAATATCATACACCACGCGGTTGACGCCGTCCACCTCGTTGACGATGCGGTTGGCGACCCGCGCAAGGAACTCATGTGGCAGCCGCGCCCAATCGGCGGTCATAAAGTCCTCGCTGGTGACGGCGCGCAGCGCCACGGCTTCCTGATAGGTGCGCTGATCGCCCATCACGCCCACCGAGCGCACCGGCAGCAGAACGGCGAACGCCTGTGAGATGCCTCCTCCTCCTTGTGCAGAGGGGAGCAGGCTGGCCTGGCGCAGTTCTTGCTGAAAGATGGCGTCGGCGGCGCGCAGCCGTTCCAGCCGCTGGCGCGTGATTTCCCCCAGGCAGCGCACGGCCAGCCCCGGCCCTGGAAACGGCTGCCGCCAGACCAGCTCGCGCGGCAGCCCTAACGCCTCGCCGACAGCGCGCACCTCGTCTTTAAAGAGGTAGCGCAGCGGCTCAACCAGCTCGAAGTCCATCCTCTCCGGCAGGCCGCCGACGTTGTGATGGCTTTTGATGCGCCGGGCGTGGGCGCGGTCCGGAGCGCGCGATTCGATCACGTCGGGGTAGATCGTCCCCTGCACCAGGAAGCGGGGCTGCCCGATGCGGCTGGCGTGCTCTTCAAACAAGCGGATGAACTTCTCCCCGATGATGCGGCGCTTGGCCTCCGGGTCGTGGACGCCGCGCAATGCCTCCAGAAACTCATCCTCGGCCTCGATGGTGTGCAGGCGGATACCCAGGTGCTCGCCAAAGGCGCGCTTTACCTGTTCGGCTTCCCCGCAGCGCAGCAGGCCGTTGTTCACGAACACGGCCTGGAGCTGGTCGCCCACGGCGCGGTGAACGAGCGCGGTCGCCACGCTGGAATCCACGCCGCCGCTGATCGCCGCCAACACCCGCTGCTCGCCGACCTGGGCGCGAATGGCTGCCACGCTCTCCTGGATGATGGAATCAGGTGTCCAATCGGGGGTGGCCCCGCAGATCTCCACGGCGAAGCGGCGCAGCATCTCGGCCCCCTGGGGGGTGTGCCGCACCTCGGGGTGGAACTGCACCCCAAAGTAGCCGCGCGCCGGGTCGCCCATCGCCGCGATAGGGGAGTTCTCGGAACGGGCCAGCGCGATGAAGCCAGGGGGCGGCGCTTCGATGCGGTCGCCGTGCGACATCCAGACCTGATATTCGCCGGGGGGCAGCAAGAGGGTGGGGTGCAGCTCCTGCACCGTGGCCGGGCCGTATTCCTGTTGGCGCGCCGGGGCGACGCGCCCGCCCAGCGCGTGAGTGAGCGCCTGCATGCCGTAGCAAATCCCCAGGATGGGCAGCTTGCTTTCGAGGACATAGGCGGGGATTTGCGGCGCGCCAGGCGCGTAGACCGAAGCCGGGCCGCCGGAGAGGATGAACCCTTTGGGGCGGTGCTCAAGTACCTGGGCTTTGGGCGCGTCCCAGGGGAGCAGCTCGCAGAACACCCCCTGCTCGCGCACCCGCCGGGCGATCAGTTGCGAGTATTGCGAGCCGAAATCGAGGATCACCAGCGTGTCGTGCATGGGCGCGCTCAGGCGAAATGGATGGCATCGCCATCCATGGATTGGATGGCGACCAGGGAATGAATCGGCACGCCCAGTGACTCCAGGCGGCTGCGACCCTCCTCGAAGGTCTTTTCGATCAGCGCGCCGATGCCAACCACGACCGCGCCGGCGGCCTCGGCCAGCCGCACCAGCCCCTGGATGGTCGCGCCGCTGGCCAGAAAGTCGTCAATAATCAGCACGCGCTCGCCCCCGGAGAGATATTCGGGGGAGATAATTAATTCGACGGTACGGCCTTTTGTGTGGGAGGGCGCCAGGGTGAGCAACACCTGGTCGGGCATGGTGATGGGCTTGTGCTTGCGGGCGTACACCACGGGCAGGTTCATGTGGATGCCGGTGGTGACCGCGGGGGCGATGCCGGAGATCTCCGCGGTGAGGATTTTGGTCGCGCCCACGTCGTGGAACAGGCGGGCGAATTCGCGACCGGCCTCGTACATCAACACCGGGTCAACCTGATGGTTGATGAAGCCATCAACTTTCAGAATACCGTTGCCCAGGTTACGCCCATCGCGGCGGATGCGCTCCTTGAGGGCTTTCATGGGGGGCCTCCTGCGGAATGTCTGGTTGAAAACGGCGTGGACGACCGCTCCTGCCAGATGTGGTGCGGTCGTCCAACTGTTTCATTTGTTGGAGGCATTATAACATTGCTGCTATCCGCCGATTCCTTTCAGTAGCGCGCCGACGGCGTAGGCCACCGCGGCGGCCAGGCTGCCGACGATCAGCATCTCCAGCCCGCTGCGGATGGGGTTGAGC
>CAZZFZ010000146.1:0-6998 GCA_964653835.1 uncultured Anaerolineales bacterium | reverse complement strand
TTCCTGCGTCCCCCAAGAATAAGTGGTTGACAGGATTCTGCGATGCGGGTATAAGCGGACTGTGAATATTCTCTCGATCAGCGATGTCATTATCCCCGCGATCTACACCAATGGTATTCGCTCCCGCTACCAGCATGTGGATTGCGTGCTCGCGTGCGGCGACCTGCCCTACTATTACCAGGAATTCATTATCAGCTCACTGGATGTGCCCCTGTTCTTTGTGCGCGGCAACCACGATCCGGAAATCGAATACGGGGACGGCATCAACCGCACGCACCCGCACGGCGGTATTGACCTGCACCGGCGGGCGCTGGATTTCAAAGGCATTCTACTGGCGGGGATCGAGGGCAGCGAGCGCTACAAACCCCGCGGGCGTTTCCAGTACACGCAGGCGGAAATGTGGCAGCACGTCTGGGCGCTGGCCCCCCTGCTGATGTTCAACCGCCTGCGCTACGGGCGCTACTTGGACGTGTTCATCTCGCACGCCCCGCCCTGGGGGATTCACGATAAGGACGACCGCGTCCATCGAGGGATCAAAGCCTTCCGCTGGCTGCTGACGGTCTTCAAGCCACGCTACCATTTCCACGGCCACATCCACGTCTACTCCCCCGACACCATCACCGAGACCCTGTTCGAGCAGACCTGGGTGATTAACACCTACGGCTACCGCGAGACGAAACTGGAACTCCCCTGAGGCTTAACGACAAATCAAAAGGGGGATTTCTGTCTGGCGCAGCACCTCGTCCACCTCGCTGCCGAGCACGACCTCAACCATCGGGCTGGCCCGATAGCCGCCCATGAGGATGAAATCGCACCCCTCACGCCGGGCTGTATCCAGCAGAATCTGACTGCGCTTTCCGGCCGCGTGTGAGAGATAACGGGCGGTGATGGCGTAGCTCTCCAGATAGGTGCGCGCCCGCGCCTGCACAGCCTGAACATCGGTTTCGGGATGTTCAATGGTGAGCACCGTCAACTGCGTCCCCCAGCGCGACCCCAGGTAAGCCGCCAGGAAAAGCGCCTCTTCGGCTTTCGGCGCGCCGTTGTAAGCCAAAAGAGCGTGGCTCAGCTCCCCGGGAGCGCGCGGCACAATCAGAATCGGGCGCGGGCAGCGGCGGATCATCGTGCGAAAACCTGAACTCAAGCGGGCGATCGGATGGTCGCCGGGGGGATAAGTCAATTTGCTGACGATCAGATCCGTCCAGCGCGAGCGCTCGCAGATCACCCGCGCCACCGTCCCACTCTCAACAGCCAGGTGCCCATGCACCCCCATCGCCTCGCAGCGACGTTCAAACTCCGCCATTAAACCCTGAACGTGTTCCCCAGCGAGTTTCTTCCGCGGCGCGGTGATGTGCAACCCTTGAATCTGCCCCTCCTCGCGCCGGGCGATGACCGCTGCCTGTTGCAGCGCCACCCAATCGGGATCACGATCCGACACCGTGACCAGAATATGGGTGAACAGCCTGTCTTCCCGTAACGCCGCCACCTCCTGCCGCCACGCCCCCGGCGGCGGCCCGGATTCCAACGCGTCGGGCGTGACCAGGTCCAGGATGCGGGAGGCCAGCCGCGCGAAGCTGTTGGAGAGTTCCGCAGAAAATCGCGTTTTCAAATCCAGCGCCGCGGCCTCGGCGGGGATATGCCACCCCAGGGCATCTTCCAGTTCAGCTCGATGCTGCGATAGCCAGAGGTATAGATCAGCCTCCGTCCGCCCCGGGAAATGGCGCAGGATGCCCCGCTCGCGGATGACCTGTACAACCGGCTGGTAAACCGCGTCGTGCCAGTGGCAGACCGCCTCCTCATACGGAATCGGACGCTGCTCATCAATCCCCATGAAATAGCGATGCACGGCAATGTGCTCCAACAAAAGAGGATACTGCCCCGGGCTGGTGACGGTGAAATCCGTCTCGGGGCGCAACTCGTCCAGACGGGTTTGCTCCAAAAACTCGATCTCCTCGGCCTTCAGAATCAGGTCGTCGGGGCGGACATCTGGCGTGAGCTTCACCTTGCTGCGGACCTGAGTGACATACGCCTGAATGGTTTTCGCCCCCAACTGCCGCGCCACCGAAACGCGGTGATTGCCATCGAGCACAAAATAAACGTCCCCAATCTGGTAGACCTCGATCGGGGGTAGGCCGACCTGACCCGTCGCCTTCTCCATCACATTGACCCAGCGTTGCTGATCGCTGTCGCGGCGGGGGAGAAAGTCGCGGGTAAAATCCGTGTAGCGCCCCACGCTGCCCACAATTGCGTCCAAAGGGATTTCTCGCAGCTGCGTCTTTCCCCCCTCCAATGCCCGCAACCGCCTGCGAACTTCATCGTAGGAAAGCAATTCGGACGATTGGCCGGTAATCCGGGCCAAAATCTCCTGCAAGGCGGCCTTGCGGCGCGCCGCGCGGAAATCTCGCACTGCGCGGTAGTAAGCTTCGAAGGAGGACATCTCAGGGCAGAGGGCTGAATTTGTACAGTTTCAGCTTTTTGGTTTGATAAAGGAGATCAAAACTTTCGGGGTAGGCAGCAATCCAGGTGAGCATCCATTCTGGCTCATCGCGGAGCACCACATAATGCACGCCGTTCTCAACATACAGGCGATAACGCTCTTCCGGCGCGGTATCCGGCCCCATCATGGCATTCCACAAATCGGCCGCCTTGCCGCCGCGCTCATCGCGGAACGAGATCAACCGAAACTCGTGAGATAAACTGGGGATGATATCGTTGGTTGGGCGATCTGGTCCGCCGATGATATAAGCGCCATCCGCATCGAGGGTATCTAAAAAACCATCCAGTTCAACATAATCCTGATAATATGCCACCGTCCCCGGCTTAGTATAACCGAAGCGCAGATTGCCCTTCATCCACGGGATGATGTACACCATCCCGACAAGCAGGATAACCTGGAAGAACAACGCCGCGGCCCTCTCCAGGGAATCCCGCCCCCAGGGGGTGAACTGCCAGTGACCCAAAAGACGCCAGCCACCTTCAAAGGCAATCCGAAACAAAAAGGCCAGAATAATCCCCAGGGGGGTCAGCCAGGTCAGCCGCCACAACTGAAAAGTGGAGGTCCCCAATCCAATGATCCAGCCGGTATAGGGGAAAACCGCCAGCCCCAGCACAACCAGCGCGGCGGCGGTGTAGCGCGCCGCGGGGTATTTTTGCAAAAAGAAAAGGCTGAGAAAGCCCGCCAGCAGGCTGAGTTCATACGGCAGGCCGGAGACTAGGCTGCGGTCAATGCCGTAAAAACGCTCATCTTCGAGCACGTGCAACCGCCCGGGGCTGAGCTTGTTCTCGCGCCCGCGCGCGATGGCTTCTTCCACAGAGAAGGTATACAACTCCTCACCTTCCCCAAAGCGCATCGCCAGCGGAAAGACCAGGGCAATGGCAAAAGGCAGCAAAGCCAGTACAGCCAGGCGCGCCCGCCGCTCAAAGAGAACGCCAATCGCAAGATACACTCCCGCCGTCAGCGCCGTCATCCCCAGGATGACCGGGTGTGTAAACAGCATTCCAAAGACGCCGATGGATAACAGCGCCAGCCGCTTGCGATCCGGCTGTTCCCAATACACAATCAGCAGGCGCACCACAATGGGGACGAGCACAAACGCGGCTACGGCTTTATCTTCGATAAGGTAGTCAAAAAAGGTCAGCCCGGCCTGGTTCTTCTGCGTCAGCCGCACCAGGCTGGCGAGGTGCGCTGCCACAGCCAGCGCGGCGACGGCATGGCTGAACTTCAGTGCGCGTCCCAGGGCGTAGACGGCGACAGCCGTCAGGCCAACCAGCGCCGGGGCCATGTAAATACCGGTGATCAACAAACCATTCAATCCGCTCAGATGAGCGCTGACGGCTTCCACCAGCGGCCAGAACGCCAGCCAGAAACGAACGATCTCTAACCGCTCCAGCCCTTGCTGAAATTGAAAGGTGTAGTGCGCGGCGTGCTGGTAATAATTGAGCAGCGCGTTGTAGGTGAAATCATCCTCAAAAATGCGCGAGGGGATGGCAAGCTGCGCCGCCAGGGCGGTCGCCCCGATGGGGATCAACACCAGCGCCAGATCGCGCAGCAGCCGCTCCCGCCGGATGGGTTCCAGGCGCGGGCGATGCCCGCCCAGCAGCGGGATCAACGTCCCCGTGAGATAGACGCCCCAAAGGACAAAACCAAACGAGAATTGAAACAGTCGCGCCAACACGCCGAACAGCCCTGTCAGGAACAGCGCGGCGATAAAGCCGCCGCTGAGGTGAGCAGGCCACTCGTTCAGCGGCTGGCGGTTGAAAAGCGCCTGCAGGCGGAAGCCAGGGTAGATCAGCGCCGCCAGCCCCAGGGCAAAGCGTAGCCAGGGCAATTCCGCCAGCCAGGGCTGCCAGGGAGCGAACCACAGGAAAGTCCACGCCAGCCAGAGCGCCGCTTCCGGATACAGTTCCGGCAGGCGGGCGCGCAGAGGTTGTAAGTTACTTTGCATCATCCCTCCCTCGCCAGGGATAGCCGCTCATCCCGCTGTAACGGCGGGCTTCATCCAGTTTTCGGTAATGGTCTTCGGCGCGCGTTTTGAGTACCCGCTGCGGCGCGGAGCCGATGACGGCCAGCGGCGGCACGTCTCTGGCGACCACCGTCCCCATGCCGATCACCGCACCATCGCCGATGGTCACGCCGGGGGCGATGGTCACGTTCATCCCAATCCACACGTTACGGCCAATGCGAACCGGCTTCAGCACCTTGCGGGCGTCGTAGGGCAGGTACTCTCCTTCATATTGGTGATTCATGGTATATACCACCAGGTTGCGGGAGATGTGTGTGTTCGCCCCGATGTGAAGGCCGCCTTCGGCGCGGATGAAGGCGTTTTCGTTGATGTGGACGTTATCTTCCAGATGGAGATTCTCCGGCGCGGTGACGCGAAAACGCCCATGGATGCGGACGCCGCGCCCGCAATGCCCAAAGCGCCGCTTGGTGTATTCGTTGCTCAACAGCCAGATCAAACGCCCGGCCGCGGCCGTGGCCGCGGTCAGCATGCGGAAGGGCAGTAGCAGGGCGCGCAACGGCGGGATGACCTCGTCGAGGAGCCAATCAGCCATTCGGAAGAGAAACGGCGGTTTGTTCATAGTTGCACACGCTCCGATTTCGATGCGCCTCCTCTGCTCAACAGCGCCGCGCCGATCCCACCCAACAACAGGATGAACACCAACAAAATGAAGTGCGTGCCAACCGCCAAGTTGAGCGCGGTGTCCTGCGGCATGGCAAAAACCCGAAAGGCGGCCACCCAGCCGATCTCGTGCGTCCCCAGGTTGGCAAACCCCTGCAAGGGGAGCAACGTCAGCGGGACCATGATGAGCGAAATCACCACCACCTGAAAAAAGCTCAATTGCACGCCCAGCCCAAGCGTAATCAAGTAGAAATTGGTCTGCACGCACAGCCAGACACCCAGGGTGAGCGCCCAGAGGCGGCCGTATCGCCCGCGGGCGTGGATCACCCGCATGTGCCCGGCGGTGCTCAGCAACCCGGCGAGCAGACGATTAAACACGCCGGGCGACTGGGACGCAGCTGCCTCTCGATACGGGGATCTCCCCAGCCACCACAACGCCGCGACCCCCACAATCAGCACCAGCCCGCTGAACGTCAGGGCGCTGACCCGCACCCAGGACGGAGTCTGCGACCAATAGGCCAGCAACGCCAACGGTAGCAGCAGCGCAATGGCGGCGAAATCGAAAAAGCGGGCTGCGATCAGCGTCGCCGCACTGGAACCTAAGGAAATCCCCAGGCGGCTCTTCAGCAACAAGGGGTACGAGAGTTCGCCCGATTTGGCAGGCATCAGGTAGAGATACATTCCATAAAGCTGGGTGATTCCCAGCAAATCTTGAAAGCGCGCCGACTTCAAATCGAGCAAAGCTTGAAAACGCAGGGTGCGCAGCACATAATTAAGCAGGTACACCAGGAAGCCGAGGCCGACATACAGCAGATTAATCTGCCGAAACGTGGCCGCCATTCGCTGCCAGTCCAGGGTCGCCAGCACATAGGCGATCACCGCCAGGGAGAACGCCGCGCCCAACAGGTTGGCCTTTCCGCTGAACCGTCTCATAGCTGCTCCGCTCCTTGCGGGTCGGCGGCGGTCGAGGCGAGTTTACGGCGCCATTCCGGCTCATCGCCATAGCCATAAGCCTGCATGGTCGCCCCGCAGATGCGCTGCAACTGACGGCACTGGCGCGGCGACCACGCCTGCCAGGCAGGGAACGACTGCCCCTGGTTCGGGTTGACGCGCCGGGCAAACGCCCCGGAGACATCCTCCAGCTCTGGCAGGCCGATGAAGCGCATCATTCGGTTGATAGCGTTTTCCGGGCGAGGGTGTCCGAAAAAATCTTCAAACTTCACCCGCAGATAGGGAACCTGCCCCCCGGCGAGCGAGGCGATCAGCCGGTTCTTAAAATCCCATATCCAGGCAAAGCGTTCCAGGGGGGAGGCCCGCAGCCAGTCCGCCCAGCTCATTTCGTTGAGCAGGGCCGCGTTCGGCTGCCAGAACGGGATCAGGTGGTTGGCGATGAAGCTCTTGGGGCGATGGCGCGCCCAGTTGATGTGCGAGCGCACATAGTCGCGCGGGTCGCGCACAATGTGGATCACCTTCAAATTGGGGTACAAGCCAGGGTTGCGCGGTACTAACGCGTAAAGCTGATTGTTTGAATCAATATAAAACGGCTTTGCACAGCGCCGCAGAGCAGGCCGAACCGCCCGCTCCCAGGCCCACAGCGGCAGCCAACGCGGGGCCAGCCCCGCCAGATGCGCGTTGCTGAAGATGTTAATCAGGCGGGAGCGCTCCCCGGCTTCGTGGTAGGAATCAGCCTGACGGGGGAAATACGTCTGAAACAAACGAGCGAAGAACATCGTCCCCGTGCGCCCGGTGGAAAGCAAAATAACCGCCTGCAAATCGTCCATCGCCGCGGCCCTCATTCGGCGTGATCCATAAACTCGCTGTGCTCAAAACGAAGCTGCGCCACCTGCTCGGAGACCAGCCCTACCAGAAAGACCACCA
>CAZZFZ010000145.1:0-7096 GCA_964653835.1 uncultured Anaerolineales bacterium | reverse complement strand
GTACAGATAAGGGCGAATGGGGTTAAAGAAATTGTGCAGGTTGGTTTCGTTCTGCACGTTGTTCTCGAAAAGGTCCTCCGGCGTCTCCCAGCCGAAGATGCGCTGCCCCCAACTGATCTCTTCCATCCCCAACACGAACAACCCACCGGCCAGCAGTAAAAACCACCAATTCAGGCGCAGGCCCCAAAAAGTCATCCCCTCGGCGTGTATCCGGCGCGCAACGCGCAACATCAGAAAAGCCGAGGCGATCAGCCCCACCAGGGTGGCGTTTTCCAACACGCCATACTCGCGATACAGCAAACGGAAGAAGAACTGCTCTGCCGCCGGATCCAGAGCGCGGCGGGCCAGATCCAGCCCAAACAAAACAGCCCCAGCAGAAAGTGAATACACCCAGATCCATGTTGAACGCGCAAAACTCGCTTCAAACTGCGCCAGCCAACGGCGCGGCAACCAGCCAAGCGCGAATGCGCTGGCCAGCGCGACCAACACAATGCCTGCGAAATACAGACTGGCGATGGAAATTTTCGTCTTCAGCAGCAAATGATGATCCGGGCTGAGGTGCAAAGCGACGAACTGGTAAATCACTTCTAACAAACGGCGAGCAAACAACGCTCCCCCAACACTGCACACAACTCCCACACAGGCTATTCGCTTCCTCACCAAAAAAGCTCCCCTCAATCCAGAGATAAACAAATGGGCCCAGCAGGATTCGAACCTGCGACCAAGCGGTTATGAGCCGCGCGCTCTGCCGCTGAGCTATGGGCCCCAGAGCGGGCGACCGGATTCGAACCGGCGAATGTCAGCTTGGAAGGCTGATGCCTTACCACTTGGCGACGCCCGCATTTGCGGTTCGATTGTACCGTGAGGCCATCGCACGGTCAAGCGCAGGGAGCGTTTCAGCCGTAGAATTGCCAGCCGCCCTACGGGATAGGGGTCAGATAAGCCAGCAGATATCGACCATCGGGCAGGATGGTGATGCCGTTATCCGGAGCGACACATGCCTCTAGGACACGATCACCGCCAACGGGGGACAGAAGTTCGCCGGGTTCATGTTGCCAGTTCACGCCGTCGCTGGAATACAGCGAGGTCAACTCCCGGTCCTCGAGCCGATAAAATTACCAAGCCCTCTCAGGACAGGGTTGCCAATTGGCAGTCTCTGTTGTAAAGTAAGTCTACCGAGGCGAGGATGATAACGCCCAGCCTGAATCCCCGGCTTAACACAGGAGAATCCCATGCCCAATCGCTGCCCATGGCCCAGCGATGATCCGCTTTACATTCGCTATCACGATGAAGAATGGGGCGTCCCCGTCTACGATGACCGCCTGCTTTTCGCCAAGCTGATCCTCGACGGCGCGCAGGCCGGCCTGAGCTGGATCACCATCTTGCGCAAGCGCGAAAACTACTACGCCGCCTTCGACAATTTTGACCCGGAAAAAATCGCCCGCTACGATGAAACCCGCTTCGCGGAGCTAATGAACAACCCCGGCATCGTGCGCAACCGACTGAAAATCCGCGCCGCCATCCGTAACGCCCAGGCTTACCTGCGCCTGAAGGATGAATTGGGATCGTTCAGCGACTACCTGTGGGGCTTCGTCGGCGGAGAGCCAATCGTCAACCGCTGGAGGTCGCTTGAACAGGTGCCCGCCACGTCCCCGGAATCCGAGGCCATGAGCGCCGACCTCAAGCGTCGCGGCTTCCACTTCGTCGGCCCAACCATCTGCTATGCTTTTATGCAGGCCGTCGGCATGGTCAACGATCATCTGGTGAGTTGTTTCCGGTATAATGAACTCGTCAACCATCACCCCGATGAACAAACGCCTCATGAACAATAACCTGAACCTCTCCGCCAACTGGCAAAAATTCGTCGCCGAGACCCGCCACACCAGTGACCGCTCCCTGACGATCTTGGGTGCCACCTACCTGAAAGACCACCTGGGCCGCTTGTTGGCCTGTTTCATGATCCCAGATGAAAACATATTCCCCCTGCTCCTGGGCAATGAAAAACCCCTGGGGACATTCAGCGCACGCATCCAGGCAGTTTACTCGTTGGGGTTAATCGGCCCCAACGAGTATCATGATTTGCTCCTCATCCTGGATATCCACAATGCTTTCGTCGACAACTTCGACAGCATGAGTTTCAACAACGACAAAATCCGCCAGCATTGCCAGGCTTTGCGCGCGCCGCGGCAGGTCACCCACCCGGAGGAGACCTTCACACCGCGGCGTATGTTCGAATTCGCCATCGCCCTCCTGGCGCGGCAACTCACTCTGCGCGCCGCGCAAGCCGAAAAAGAACAGCGCAGCGTGCGCAAGAACTTCATGCTCGTGGACGCGGACAACTGAAATGACCAAACGACGTCGCACCCAGACATCCACCTTTGGCAGCACGGGGAAAATCAGCCACGATGCCAGCAAATTCTACGCCAGCCGACTCTATGACCACCTGCCCGAAGAGGACACCTCCTCTCCCTATATTGAAAACCCCATACCCGCGGAGCACCTGGATCACATCTTCCAGGGCAGCAGCGAGGCCATGCACCAGTTGCCAGATTCCTGCCTGCACCTGATGGTCACCTCGCCGCCCTACAACGCCCGCAAAGAATACGACGACGACCTTTCCCTGCAAGAATACCTGGAACTGCTGGAAACCGTGTTTCGCGAGACCTACCGCGTGCTCGTCCCCGGCGGGCGCGCCTGCATCAACATCGCCAACCTGGGGCGCAAACCCTACATCCCCCTCAACGCCTTCATCTCCCAGATCATGATCGGCATCGGCTTTTTAATGCGCGGCGAAATCATCTGGGATAAAGGCTCCAGCGCCGGGTCGTCCACCGCCTGGGGGAGCTGGCTTTCGGCCAGCAACCCCACCCTGCGCGATGTGCACGAATACATCCTGATCTTCTCCAAAGGGCGCTTCAAACGGGAAAGTCAGGGGCGCGCCCCCACCCTGGAGCGTGATGAATTCCTCGAGCTGACCAAAAGCGTCTGGCGCTTCCCCACCGAATCGGCCTCGCGCGTCGGTCATCCGGCGCCGTTCCCGGTGGAACTGCCGCGCCGCCTGATCCAGCTCTACACCTTCGAGGGCGAGATCGTGCTCGACCCCTTCATGGGCAGCGGAACTACCGCCCTGGCGGCGCGCGCCAGCGGACGGCGCTTTATCGGTTACGAGCTCAACCCGGAATACATCCGACTGGCCAACGCCCGGCTGGCCCAACAAGAGACAAACGCATGAACTCCCCCTGGCTCTCCTTCCTTTTTGTCTTGTTGGCAATGGCCCTCTACGGAGCAGTGCACTCCCTGTTGGCCTCTGCCAGAGCCAAAGCCCACGCCCGGCAGTGGTTCGGCCCCGCCGCCGACCGCTGGTATCGCCTGGTCTACAATCTCATCGGGGGCGTTTCATTCCTGCCGGTGCTGTGGCTGGTCGCCAAACTGCCCGATCAACCCCTCTATGCCATCCCCTGGCCGTGGACGTTGCTCACCAGCGCGGGACAACTCATCGGGGTGCTGGTCATCCTCCTGGGCGTCTGGCAGACCGGGGCCGGGCGCTTCCTCGGTCTGCGCCAACTGACCACCACGGAAAAGCGCGAAGAACCCCATCAACTCGTCATCAGCGGGCTGTACCGCTGGGTGCGGCACCCGCTCTACACCGGGGGGCTGCTCTTCATCTGGTTGACCCCGCGCCTGAGCCTCAACCTGCTGGCGCTCAACCTGGGGCTGACCCTCTACATCCTCATCGGCACGCGCTTTGAGGAGCACCGCCTGCTAGATGAATTCGGCGAGGCTTACGCCGCCTACCAGCAAACCGTCCCCATGCTCATCCCCCACCTCACGCCTCTCAACCTCACCGACCAATTCGACCACTTTGACTAACCTGACCAATTAGACTAACTCGCCCCCATGCCCCTCATCTGGCTCTCCCTGGCCTTTTTGACGGGCATCCTCCTCGCCGACCGCTTCCCCCTGCCCGCCCCAACCTGGCTGCTGCTCGCCATCGCCAGCCTGGCCATCGCTCTTGCCCTCCGCCGCCTCCGCCCCAGTCACCTAATCCCCAATCATCTGATCCCTTTCCTCATCGCCATCCCCCTCGGCGCGCTGCGCTACCAAGCTGCCCTCCCCGACCTCACCGAGCCGAGCTTCATTGCCCAATACAATGACAGCGGCGAAACGCTGGTCGTCACCGGCGTGGTGACCGCCTTCCCCGACCGCCGCGACAATTACATCAACCTGCGCGTGGAAACCGAGCGCATCCACCCCGCCGACGACTTCCGCGCCGCCCCCGTCCACGGCCTGCTGCTGGCGCGCATCCCCCCGCAGGAAGATGTCCACTACGGCGACCGGGTGGTGCTGCGCGGCCAGGTTCTCACCCCGCCTGAAGGAGAAACCTTCTCCTACCGCGATTACCTCTCCCGCCAGGGCGTCTACAGCTACATGCCGCGCCCCGGCTTCGGCGTGCTTGAGCGCGGCCAGGGCAATCCCCTCCTCCAGGCCATCTACGCCATCAAGGAGCACGCCCTGGCGACCGTTTACCGCCTGTGGCCCGACCCGGAAGCCTCGCTCTTCGCCGGCATCCTCCTCGGCGTGGAAAGCGGCATCCCTGCCCCGGTGCAGGATGCCTTCAAAGCCACCGGGACGACTCACATCATCGCCATCAGCGGGTTTAACATCACCATCATCGCCGGGCTGTTCGTCACGCTGTTCAACCGTCTGCTCAACCCTCGCCGCGCCGCGCTGGCCGCCGCCCTGGGCATCGCCGTCTACACCCTGCTGGTGGGGGCCGACGCCGCTGTGGTGCGCGCCGCGCTGATGGGCGGCCTCTCGCTCTTTGCCCGTCAGGTGGGACGTCGCCAGCACGGTCTCAACTCGCTGGCTTTCATCGCCGCGCTGATGGCCGCCTTCAACCCTCACGTTCTCTGGGATGTCGGCTTCCAGCTCTCCTTCGCCGCCACCCTCGGCCTGGTGCTCTACGCAGAACCCTTCGCCCAGGCCTTCGTCCGCCTCGCCAGCCGGGTTCTCCCCGAAAGCCGCGCCCGCAGGCTGACCGGGCCGGTGGGTGAATACGTGCTCTTCACCCTGGCCGCCCAGCTCACCACCCTGCCGATCATGGCCTACCACTTCGGGCAAATCTCGCTCAGCGCTTTCCTCGCCAACCCCGTCATCCTACCCGCCCAACCCCCGGTGATGACTCTCGGCGGGCTGGCGCTCCTCCTGGGGATGCTCTGGCTCCCCGCGGGGAAGCTCGCCGCCGCGCTGGCCTGGCCCTTCGTGCTCTTCACCATCCGGGTGGTGGAATGGTTCGCCCGACTGCGCGGCGGAGTGCTGGTCTTGGGGGATTTCGGCATCCTGGGGGTGATCCTGTTCTACGCGCTGCTCTTTGGCCTCACCCTGGGGTGGTCGCGCCGCCCCAGGTGGATTCCTGCTCTCAAACCGCTGACCGTGACCGCCGCCCTGAGCGTTCTCACGGCCCTCACCTGGCGCGCCGCCCTGAGCGCCCCGGACGGACTGCTGCACCTCACCCTGCTCGACGTGGGCACGGGCGACGCCCTGCTGATCCAGACCCCCACCGGGCGTTACATCCTCATCAACGGCGGCCCCTCCCCCAGCCTGCTCGCCGACGGCCTGGGGCGCCGCCTGCCCCCCTTCAACAAGGCATTGGATTGGCTGATCATCACCAACCCTGAAAAGGAGCAAATCGCCGCCCTGCTTGATGTGATCCCCCGCTACCCGCCTCGGAACGTGCTCTGGGCCGGGCTGCCCAGCCCCAACCACAGCGCCGATTACCTGCGCGCCGCGTTGACCGAGGCCGACATCCCCATCACATCCGCGGTCCGCGGTCAGACATTGGACCTCGGGGAAGGCGCGGCTCTGCGCCTTCTCGCCACCAGCAACCGCGGCGCGATCCTGCTGCTCGAATGGAATCACTTCCGCGCCCTGCTCCCCCTCGGCGCGGACAAAGAGGGTTTGCAAGCGCTCGACATGGGGCGCGCCGTGGGGCGCGTGACCGTCCTGCTGCTGGCCGGGAACGGCTACGCCCCGCTCAACCCCCCAGCGTGGATCGCCAGCCTCAACCCGCAGCTTGCGCTGCTCTCCGTGGCCGCCGATGACCCCCGCGGCCTGCCCGACGCCGAAACCCTGGCCGCGCTCGGCGGCTACTCTCTATTGCGCACCGACCAGAACGGCTGGATTCACATCACCACCGACGGGCAGCAGATGTGGATCGAAGTAGAGCACCCATGAGCTTGACACCCCAACATCAAGAGCGTACACTGTTGGCACTGGAGGTGAACATGAATATCTGGCGCATCAACACCCGCACCCAGGAATTCAGCCGCGAACCCGTCCCCGCGACCTGGGAGCGTCTCGGCGGGCGCGGCTTGGTGGCGCGCATCCTGCTCGATGAAGTTGAACCTGCCTGCGCGCCTCTCGGCCCGCGCAACAAGCTGATCTTCGCCCCCGGTTTGCTGGTCGGGCACGTGCTCTCCTCGTGCGACCGCATCTCCGTGGGTGGCAAGTCGCCCCTCACCGGAGGCGTCAAAGAGGCCAATGCCGGCGGCGCGACCGGCCTGGCGCTCACCCGCCTGGGCATCAAAGCCCTCATCCTGGAAGACCGCCCCACAGATGGCAATTGGCACGTCCTCTATCTCTCACCCCAGGGCGCGCGCTTCGACCCCGCCGATGACTTCAACGGGAAGAGCCTGATCGGCCTGGGAGTGAACGAGGCCGCCGCCCGCCTGCGGGAACGCTACGGTGAGAAAGCCGCCATCGCACTGATCGGCCCTGGGGGCGAGATGGGCCTCTCCGCCGCGGGGGTGCAAAACGTGGATAAAGATGGAATCCCCTCGCGCATCGCCGCCCGCGGCGGCCTGGGCGCGGTGATGGGCTCCAAACGCATCAAAGCCATCGTCATTGATGCCAGTGAGGGCCAAGCCCCTCCCATCGCCGACCTGCCCGCCTTCCGCGCCGCCCAAAAAGAGTTCAACCGCGCCCTGCGGGAACACCCCCAGATCAAAACCTATCACGATTTCGGCACCGCCGCCATGACCAACATGTGCAACCACTTCGGCGCCCTGCCCACGCGCAACTTCTCGGTGGGCGAGTT
>CAZZFZ010000144.1:0-7149 GCA_964653835.1 uncultured Anaerolineales bacterium | reverse complement strand
ACGCGCTCGCGAAACAACGACCGCACCCGACGCCGCCGAAGGAAACTGATCGCTCGATTCACGGCGATCCGATAGATCCAGGTCTTGAACTGCGCATCCTCGCGGAACGAGCCCAGGCTCCGGTGCACCTTCAACATCACCTCCTGCAACAGGTCCATGGCATCCTCACGGTCCCGCACCATGCGCACCAGCAACCGGAACAGCGGCTCTCGATATCGCCGCACCAGCTCCGTGAACGCCCGATCGTCGCCGGCTCGAGCGTCCCGGATCAGCTCCTGGTCCGATCGCGGTTCGATGAGCGGAACCTCCTCTCCTCATCCTCATGGACGCGGACAGCCCCAAAGGGTTTAATCCCCCCAGCCCACGCCCGCTGCAGGATCCCGAACCGCCTCCATTGTGAATCCCCAAAGGCGAACTGACAAGCTCCAGCGGGCGGCTGGTTCGTGCAGGACCTTCGCGGAGCGAGGCGGCGGAGACGGGTGCAGGTGGAAGGAAACGGGGCGATTCGATCAGAGGCGCGGCGGGGATGGTCGGAAGGCGCCGGGATCGGTGGAGTGGACCTCGCAGATGAGTCCGAATCGACTGCCGGATCCCGAGTATGCCGGATGACAAAGGCCCGGTCCCCGAAAGTGGCGGGTGAGGGAGCGGTCGATGTCAGGGTTTACAGTCGGTGGGCCATGGGGTAGATTGACCGCCGCCTACCCTGAGGGAGCGACGGTGGTGCGGCGATTTCGTCGGCCGCGCACGCACGAGGAGGTTCTCATGAATATCGTTGTCTTGGTCGGTCGGCTGGGGCTCGATCCGGAAATCCGCTATCTGCCCAGCGGCGTGCAGACCGCTCGGCTCCGCCTGGCCGTGAACGATTACTGGCGGGACAAGGCCACGGGCGAGCGCCAGGAGCGGACCCATTGGTTCACGGTGAACGCCTTCGCCCGCCAGGCCGAGATCTGCGGGCGCTACCTGCGCAAAGGCTCGAAGATCCTCGTCCGCGGAACGCTCGAGTATCGGGAGTGGACGGATCGTGAGGGGCGCAAGCGGAGTGTGGTGGAGGTGCGGATGCAGGAGATGGAGATGCTCGATCGGCGCGACGCCGACTTTGACCGGGGGCCTGCGCCGGCGGCCGCGCAGCCTGCGGCGTCCAGGCCTGCGGCTCCCAGCCAGCCTCCGGCCGGAGATCCGTCGGTGGGCTTCGATCCCGCCATCGGCGACGACGACGATATTCCTTTCTGATCCGCCGAGCCCCTGCGCGCCGGCTCCCCGACCCTGGCGCTGAGCCGGGGCCTGCTCGCCCATCCTGCTCATCGCCCCGCGGATCCCCCCGTTCGCCGCGTCCCCGGGTCGGGCAGCCAGCCGCTGCTCAGCTCGAGGAGATCACCACGAAGCGTGGTGGGAGTATGCCTTGAGGGTATGTGAAGCAGCGTTGAGCGGGAGACTCTGGAGATGAGGGGCGGAGGGGCCGTGGCAGCCCGGAGCGCGCGAACAGGACGGACTCAGTGGGGCCGATTGTGCCTGCGGCCACGCTGGAACCAGGCGAACAGCGCGTGCGGTGAGGTGTCCTCCGGGTCGCCGTACGAGGCGGACGCTCGCGGCTCCAGGGCGGCGAAGTCGCGCATCAACGCCGAGGCCACGTAGTCGTACACCTGGCGATCCGGAGACCAGCTCGAGATCGCGCAGTCACCCGTGGACTCCCGCTCCCGGATCAGCTCGGACAACGCGGTGCGATCCACGGAGAGTCCCTCGAGGTCGGGGAGCATGTCGCCCCCTGCGAGGTCGTTGCGCACCACGATCATCGGGTTCATCACCAGCCGGAACTCCTCCGGATCCCGCTCCATCTCCTGAACGCCGGGAACCGGGGAGTCATCGAGGAAGTCATCGTCGTCGTCCCAGTGGATCCAGATGATCAGGCTTCTCATTGGCCCTCCAGCCGTGAAACGCGCTGCGCGCGATTAGGCCGAAGATATGAAGCCGCCCGGGTGTTGTCAACTCTGGCGGTCCGGGGGACCGCACGCGAGAAACCGTATGCTCCCTTACGTGCCCTGAGCGGGCCTGCGGCGCCATCGTCTCGAAGGGCGGGAGGAGTATCCGGAGGGCGGCTGCTGCGGGAGCCTGGCGGGCTCAGGTGCAGCCGAAGGGCTTCTCTCTCGGGAGCGAGCGGCAAGGGGCCCGGCCCCTCGTGCCCGGAGCAGGAACCGGCGCTCGCGAGGTTCGCGATCGGGCATCGTTCTGGAGCGCCGCCGCTCCCCCCTCCGCGGGGCGTCATTGCGAGGTAAAGGTAATGATGTCAGTGCGTTGCGTTGGGCTCTGACCCCCACCGAGCGAGGCTCTGACCCCCCACCCAGCGGGGCTCGGCCGGGCCGATGTCGCCGCCGGTATCGCTCGCTCAGGGCTCCTCGCGGGCGATGACCACGAGCCAGGCGGCGCCGAGCGGGTAGGTGGGGGAGCGGGCGTAGCGCACGGCGATGCCGAGCTCGAGCGTGCCGCTGGGCTGGAGGTCGATGCCGCGGACGAGCTCGGCGAGATCCGGTCCGGTGAGGGCGAAGGTCTGGAACCGGCCGAAGCCCTGGGGCCGCGGGGCCCGGGCGTTGTCGCCGGCGATCATGGCGGCGAGGTGCTGCGCCGCCTGCTGCGAGAGCGTGGGGGAGAGGCGGGCCTGGGCAGCCTGGCGTGGGGGGAGCTGTTGGAGGAGAAGCTCGTACGCTTTACGGCGGGCCTCCTCCGGGGCCAGGACGTGGAGGACCCGGGGGGAGGCCCCGGGCCCCCGGGTGGAAGCGGGTCCGTCACCCGTACCCGGAACACACGGTTGCAGAAGGTCACTGCCGAGGGCGAGTTCATCACCCAATGGGGCTACTTTGGTCAGGGAGAAACCGGCACCGCTTTCTGGGGGCCGCGCGATATCCTGGTGGATGGGGATGGACGTGTTTACATCACCGATACCGGCAACAAGCGCGTGGTGCTCTTTGACGCGGATGGCAACTTCCTGACCGCCTTTGGGACGCCGGGCATCCTCGAAGGACAGTTCGATGAGCCGGTGGGCCTGGCCGTGGACGATCAGGGGCGCATCTACGTGGCCGATACCTGGAATAAACGCGTACAGGTGTTCGCCCCCGATGAAAGCGGGCTGCGTTATTCCCCGGTGCTCGAATGGCCGATCGTCGGCTGGTATGGGCAATCGCTGGATAACAAGCCTTATCTGGCGGTGGGGACTGATGGGCATGTCTACGTCAGCGACCCGGAGGGGTATCGTATTCTGGAGTTCACCGCCGAGGGCGAGTTCGTTCGTTATTGGGGCGACTTTGGCGCCGGGCCAGAGGGCTTTAACCTGCCCACCGGCCTCACCGTGGACAGGGAAGGCCGCGTGTGGGTCGCCGATGCGGGCAATCACCGCATTCTGCGCTTCACCCTCCCGCAGGAGTGAACTTCCCTTCTCTGTTTTTCTGAACGAGTACAGGGCTGTGATCCAAAACTGAAATCACAGCCCTGTCTTTTTCGATATAGTCTCTCTACTGGACGTTGATCACTAGTGAGATCAGCAAAAATCGTTTAACCAGCCGCTCGCTGGTTGAGTAGCCCCAATTAGTGAATGTCAATAAAAAGATGTGGCAATGTGAGCCGCTAAGGCGCTAAGGCCGCAAAGAGAAAGGGAAAAAACCTGGCGTCCTTTGCGCCTTAGCGGTGAAAAAATCCAACATCATCAACACGATTTTTCAGGAGAACCAGATCCCCAGGTAAGTGCGGATGATCTCCCAGTTGCTGACCAGGTCGTAGATGCCAACGCCCACCAGCAACACTCCACCGATGAGGTTGATTAACCGGCCCCGGCGGGCAAACTGGCGCACAATCCAGGTCTGGGCCGCGCCGGAGAGGAAGGAGAGCAGCAGCAGCGGCAACCCGAATCCCAGCCCAAACCAAAGGAAGATGGACATCTTGCTGGCGACTTCCGCCGTGGTGAGTGAATAGGTGAAGATGCCCACCACAAAGGGGCCGGAGCAGGGTAGGGCGATTGGCCCGTAGAGCAGGCCGTAGACATAGGCGTTCACATAGGGGTTTTTGAGCAGCGGGGTTTGAATTTGCGGCAATTGCTTGAAGGGGTTGTAATCCAGCAGCAAGGCGATCCCCAAGAGGATGATGACCAGATCTGCTAAGGGGATGATGATGGACAGCGCCGCACCCACCGAGAGGGAGAGCAGGGCGATCACCAACCCGAGGGCCAGCATCATGGTCAGCACGCCCGCCAGCACGAAGAACCCCAGGCCGTAGCGCCCCAGTCGCCCCCGAATCTGTCCCTGGCCCCCGCTCAGGTAGGCGAGAAAGCCTGGATATAATGGCAGCACGCAAGGGCTGGTGGTGGAGAGCAGGCCAATCGTAAAAGAGGTCAAAAAGGCGTCAAGGTTCATGGGATTTCAGGTCTCCAGTGAGGGGAAACCTCCCGCAGGCTGGATTCGGGGAAGTGCCAGCGGGAGGTTCTGTGGGTAATCACTGCGGGTTACATCCCCCCGTCCAGGTAGGGCTGCAACGCTTCCAGCAGGCTTTCGGCGCTCTTGATGCCAAATGGCAGCGGATGGGCTTCGCCGTGGCGATCGATAATCAGCATGGGGGTTGAGGGTGGGTTGAGGAATTGATCTCCATAGAGCTGCCCGATTTCGCGGGCGACTTCTGTCGGCGCGACGGTATACAGCCAGTTGAAGCCGTTCTTTTCGATGTAACCGGCGAGCACCGTGGCGTTTTCGTTGGGATCGATGTCAATCCCGATGCTGATAAAGTCCTCGCGCGCGCCCAGCATCTCGTGCAGGGCTTTGACCTGCTGTTGCTGCCGCAGGCAGTTGGTGCACCACATCGCCAGGGTTTCCACCAGCACCACCTTGCCCTGGAAATCGGCGATGGTGAAAGTCTCGCCGGTGCGGGCATTGGTGAGCGTGGCCTGGAACCAGACTGGCGTCATGGCCGTTGCGTCGCCCATCGTGGAGCCCTGCTCTTCCATGGCTGTGTCTCCGTTGGCAGCAGACGAATCCGCCATCGTTCCATCGTCGTCGCTCATCGCCGCGTCGTCGGCTTCGGATGTCATTTCCTGATCGGTTTCCGCGTCCGTCTCATCGGCGGGGACGGCCTCCGCGGCCTGGGGCTGCGCGCCGCAGGCTGCCAGGAGAAAAGCGCTCAGGAGCAGCAGGCTAAAGAGTATGTGTCGTTTTTTCATCATCGGTTTTCCTCCAAGATATAGATGTGGACAGGGTATAGAACCATCTTCCCAGGAAGATCTTACGAAACCCTTAACAGGTGGTTACGCAACCATTAACGAACCTCCCGCAGGTTTACGAAAGAAAAAAATCAACTATTCCGTATGCCATGTAAAGAAAAGGCTCTTCCCTGCATCAGAAGAGAGGTGAGGGCTAACCCTTAATACTTTTGTAATAACACCTTGCTACAATTACCCCATGGACAAACCTGCTGCCATCCTTGTGGTTGACGACGAAGCGACGATCCGCGAAGTGGTGCGTCGCTACCTGGAGCGCGAGGGCTTTCGGGTTCGCGAAGCCGCGGATGGGTATCAGGCGCTTGATCTCATCCAGGCGGAGCCGCCTGATCTGATTGTCCTCGATCTGATGCTACCCGGCATGGACGGCCTGACCCTCATCCAGCATCTGCGGCAGGATCGCTCTATTCCGATTGTCATGTTGACGGCCAAAGGCGAACCCAGCGACCGCATTCGTGGCCTCGACCTGGGGGCGGATGATTACATCACCAAGCCGTTTGACCCCCGCGAGGTGGTCTCCCGCGTGCGCGCCGTGCTGCGGCGGGCGGGCGGCGCTCCACCAGCGCAGGCTGGCAAGGCCGTCGAATTCCCCCGCATCAAGATCGACCCAGGCACCCGCTCGGTTGTGGTGGAGCAAAAGACTGTCAACCTGACGGTGAAGGAGTTTGATTTGCTCTATTATTTCGCCCGCCATCCGGGGCAGGTGTTCACACGGATGCAGTTGCTGGCGCAAGTTTGGGGGGATGAGCTTTACACCGATCCTTCCACGGTCACGGTGCACATCCGCCGCCTGCGGGAGAAGATCGAAAGCGACCCCGGCCAGCCCCGGCATATCCTCACCGTTTGGGGCGTGGGCTACAAATTTGTGGGAGACGCATGAACGCGCACACCGAAAGGCCCTCCGCCCCCCGCCTGCGTGGTTACCTGCTCGGCATCCTGGCCGTGCTGCTGTTGACCGTCATCCTCGGTAAATGGTTGTTGAACCCCCCGCCGGGCGATTTGCTCTCCCTGGCGATCTACCTGGGGTTCACCAGCCTGGTTTCTGCCGGGGTGGGGTTCCTGTCCTATCGCTTCGGCTGGTGGCGGCGGTTGCCGCGCCTGCGTTACGCCCTCGCACTGGGGTACTTGCTCGCCGGGGGGTTGACGCTGCTCAACGTCTGGGTGACCGCCCGGCTGATGTTCATCAATCAACACGATTTCGCCCTGGGCAGCCTGTTGCTGGTCTTCGCGGGCGGCATCTCGGTGGCGTTTGGCTTTTTCATCTCCAGCGCGATCACCCAGGCCGTGGGCGATCTGGTGGAGGGGGCCAAACGCGTCAGTCAGGGCGACCTCTCGGTGCGGGTATCCGTTGAAGGGCAGGACGAGATCGCTCAGCTTTCGGAGGCTTTTAACGAGATGGCGGCCCGCCTGGAACAGGCCGCCGAGGCCGAGAAAGCGCTGGAGACGGCCCGTCGCAACCTGGTGGCCTGGGCTTCGCACGATTTGCGCACCCCGCTCACATCGCTGCGGGCGATGGTTTCGGCGCTGGCCGATGGCGTGGTGGACGACCCGGAGACCGTGGCCCGCTACCTGCGGCAGAGCCAGAACGAGATCACCCGCATGAGCAGGCTGGTTGACGACCTCTTTGAGCTGGCGCAGCTGGATGCCGGCTATCAGGAGTTAGCGTTTGAGTGGGTCAGCCTCGCCGATCTGGTTTCGGATACGCTGGAGAGCTTTGCCGCCCGCGCCGCTGAACGCCGGATTACCCTGGAGGGGGAGGTGACCCCGGAGGTGGACCCTGTTTGGGCCGCGCCCGATAAGCTCAGCCGCATTCTGGATAACCTTGTGAGCAACGCCCTGCGCTATACCCCCGAAGGCGGCTCCATCCGTCTGCAAGCCCGCGCCCAGGCCGAGGTAATTAC
>CAZZFZ010000143.1:0-7212 GCA_964653835.1 uncultured Anaerolineales bacterium | reverse complement strand
GGGGCGAGGGGCGGGCGGGACAAGGGGGGGAAGAGGGAGGAGCGAGGGGGAAGTGGCCAGCGGGGGGGGCGTCCGGGGGGAGGCGGTGGGGGGGCGGGCGGCTCGGGGGGGCCGGCGGGGGGTGGGCTGGCGGGAAGGGGAACGGGAGGGGGGGGAGTGGGGGGGGGGGGAGGGGGGTTGCCCCCCCGCGGGGATTCTGCTCCTCCGGGGCATCAAAGACCGCGGTGGATGGCTGATTCCCCTGGGGGGTGCCTGTCTCCGCGGGCGCGCTGCCCGTTGCCGCGGGGCGCAAGGCGGCCTCCAGCGGCGCGCAGGCGGCCAGGGATATCCCTAAACCCAGGAGGAGGAGCAGGCGCAGCGATTTCACGGCGGCGGGGTCAGCGTCAGGGTCGCGGTGGGGCTGGGCGTGATCGAGGGCGTCGGGCTGACCTGCCCGGTGGGTGTGGGCGTGGGGGTGGCGGTCGGCGTGGGGGGGGGCGTGAAGGTGGGGATCGGCGTGGGGGTGATCAGCACCTGGCGGGGGTAAATTTCCAGCATGGCGCTTTGCCAGTCCAGCCCCCCGGTGATGACAAACTCGTTGAAGCGCGCCGCGCTGTAGACCGAGCGCCAGTTGGAGAAAGCCGGCAGGCGTTGCCAGCCGTAGAGCGCGGCGATGCGGGTGAGGTCCACCCAGTAACCGGAGGGCACGTCGGCGGCGGGCTGCCCGCCCTGCTCGTAGGGGCGCGGCTCGGCCTGGAATCGGGCGTTGAAATCCCAGGGCAGGTTGTGCAGCGGAGTTCCCTGCGAGCCATCCTGAAAACGGGCGCGCAGGTAAATGCGCCAGTAGGTCTCCGGGCCGTAATCTTCGCGCACCACGGCCATCCAGCCAGCGTGGATGGGCAGCGGGCTGACGGCGAAGGCGCGCCCGGTGTAGAGCCAGTCTTGCTCGTAGCCCGGTGGCAGCGGGATGGTGAGGGGGACGTAGGCGTTTTCCAGCGTCGCCAGGGCGTCCCAGCCGGCCTGCCGGGCGACGGTCTGGCGCAGGGCCGCGAAGGCCTCGTCCACCTGATCGTGGAGCTGCGGGTAAGGGGCTTCGATGTCCTCCAGCTCCGCCAGCCCCCAGCGCACGCCGGGAGTCCGCGCCCCGGCGAGGGCCTCCACATCCCAGAGCGGCGTGGGGGCGGGGGCGCTTTGCGTCCGCAGCCGCGCGCCGATGGCCTGGGGGACCCAGATCATCCCTTCCAGGCGGCCGGGGAGCGGCAGAGGCGGCAGCAACAGGGCGCTGGGGTCGGTCGCCGGGTAGGCGCTGAGGTATGTTTCAAAAGGTGTCTCCAGGGCGGCGTACAGCGTCTCGCCGTCCTGTCCCCAGGCGAAGTAGTCGCCGCTGACCATTTCGCGCGGCGGCTGATCGGACTGCTGCGAATCCCACAGGAAGATTTTATGAAAGCCATCCCTCATCACCGCGCCCCAGGCCAGGTAGCGGCCATCGGGCGACCAGACGGGGTGCAAGGCACGCGCCTGCCCGGGGTTTTCGAGGCGGGTGAAGCGGTCTTCGCCGCTTTTGTCCAGGTCGGCCAGCCACACGTCCTCGCCCCCGCCGCGGGTGGAGATGAAGGCGATCTGCCGCCCGCCGGGCGACCAGGCCGGGGAGTGATCGGCGGCGCTGGAGTCGGTCAGGCGCAGCGGGTCGCCGTTCCCATCGGCGGCCTGGATGAAGATATCCAGGCTGTTATCGTAATAGCCTTCATAGGCCAGCCACAAGCCGTCGGGCGACCAGGTGGGGGAGGCCTTGAAGGTGGGGTTATCCGTCAGCGTGGTCAGGCGGTTGGTGTTCAAGTCCCAAAGCTGAATCTGCCATTCGCCGGTGCGGTTGGAGGCGTAGGCCAGGGTGTCTCCGTCGGGGCTGAGCGCCGGGGTGAGGTCGCGGCCGGGGCCGCTGGTCAGACGGACAAGCGGCGCGTCCCCATCGTCAGCGATCGGGCGGTAGGCGAAAAGGTGGGTATCCAGCCCCTCCTGCACGGCGAGGATCAGCACGCCGCGCTCCTCTGAGGCGCTTGCGGCCGACTGAGCGGCGTCCGGGACATTGGACTCGGCTGTGACCTGGGAGCGTGGGAGCTGCGCTGTGGTTGTCGGCGTGGGGGACGCCTTGCCGAGCGCGTCCAGGCGGGCGCGCGCCAGCGGCCAGGCCAGCACCATCAGGGTCAGCAGGTTGGTGGTTAGCAGGAGGATGAACGTTAGAGGGGAGAGGCTGATGCGCCGCCGGCGTTTGGAGCGCGAGGGTTGTTCTTGGGGGGCGTCTTCAGCGGATGGGGCAGGCATGGGGGAATTTTAGCACGGATTCGCTGGTCTCAATCGAACTGGCGCAACCATTTGGGCAGGCGCGGCTTGAGCCGTCCCTGAACGCGCTTGCCCCACCCCAGCGGGAAGCCGTCTACCGTGACCAGCACCCAGCCGTCCTCGCCGGGGGAGGCGACCACCTCGCCGCGCAGGTAAGCCTTCAACGCCGGGTCTTCCGGGGTGAGCGGCAGAGTGAGGCGGGCGTGTTCGCCCTTCAGACCGGCGGCCAGCGCGTGGGCGGGTTCAAAGCGGTTTTTTCGCGCATTCCCCAGCCACCAGCCCCAGTGCACCACGCGCAGCCCCTGCAACGCGGGGCAATCCTCCAGCAGCAGGTAGAGGTGAGAGCCAAAGAGCGCCAGCCGCTCGCGGGGAGGCTCCCAGCGCAGCGCCGCGGCGGCGAAAGCGGCGAAGTCCTCGGCGGCGGGGCGGGGAAGCGAACGAGGCTGGGAAGCGGGGGTGTGTGCGGGGGGAGCAGTGGATTCGGCGCGGCGCAGCAGGGCGATGAAGTGCCCTTCGCCGGGGGCGTGGTGCGGCCACAGGCGCACAGGGCGCGCCAGGCGAGCCTCCGGCGCAGCGATCCATTCGGGGCGGCCGGGCGAAAAGCCGGGATGATCTGGCGCGACGATCAGGTCGTAATCGGGGTGCGCGGCCAGAAAGCGCGCCAGCGTACCCTCATCCTCCTCCGGCGCGAAGGTGCAGGTGGCGTACACCAGCCATCCGCCGGGGCGCACCAATCGGGCGGCGTCGGCCAGGATGGCGTCCTGGCGCACGGCGCAGCTTTTCACCAGTTTGGGCGACCACTCGCCGCGGGCGGCAGGATCTTTGCGGAACATCCCCTCGCCGGAGCAGGGGGCGTCCACCAGCACGCGGTCGAAAAAAGCGCCGAAGTGCGCTGCCAGCCGCGGCGGCGTTTCGTTGAGCACGATGACGTTGCTCACTCCCCAGCGCTCGACATTTTTGGCTAAGGTTTGCACACGGCGGGGGTGCAGGTCGTTGGCGACCAGCAGGCCGCGCCCCTGCATCAGGGCGGCCAGGTGGGTGGTTTTTCCGCCGGGGGCGGCGGCCAGGTCGAGGACGCGTTCGCCGGGGCGCGGGGCGCATAGTTCAGCGACGGCCATGGCGGCGGGGTCTTGCAGGTAGTACAGGCCGGCTGTGTGGTAGGGGTGCTTGCCGGGGCGCGCCTCCGGCGGCAGGGTGAACCCCGCGGCGACCCAGGGGATGGGTTTGAGGGGGAAGGGGGCGATCTGCTGGAAGGCCTCCGGCGAGAGCTTCAGCGTGTTGACGCGCAGCCCGACGCTGGGCGGCTGTTCATAGCTCGCCAGGAAGACGGGGAACTCGTCCCCCAGCAACGCCTGCATGCGGGAGAGGTAAAGCGGTGGAAGATCCATCAACCGCGCGGCAACCTCAGGGAATCACGAAGGTGGCGGTGGCCTGATCCACGATCATGCGCTCCGGGCGGATGGGCGTTTCTTCATCGTCATCGGCCTCGGGGATGCCAGTGAGGTAGAAGATCTCGGCGGCGACGGTGTAATCCCCGCTCAGCTCGGCGGCGCGCAGGTGCAGGTTGATCTCCATTTTTGGGGTCATCGCCTCGATGATGTTGGCGCTGGCGACGGGGATGCCCTCCGCATCGGTGATGCGGACTTCCCCGCTGGGGCGTTTGAGGAAAGGCGTGACCTCAAGATAGACTTTCACCCGTCGGCCATCCGGCCAGGGATCGGCACTCAACTCGCGGATGCGGACTTCCTCCGGGGGGACGGGTGCGTCGCTGGGGTCGGTGAAAAAGATATCCATGCGGGGAATTGTAACGCGCTGCTGCCAGGTTGGGAAGCAATTTATAGTTTGCTGAAACCTCCCGCAGGCTGAAATTTAGCCTGCGTGTTTTTAAATCTCCCAGGCATAGTGCACCAGGAAGGCGATGTAGGGCTTGCCCTGCACGTATTCGATGCCCACCGCCCAGGTCCCCCAGTTGAACTCGTCGCCAGGGGTGGCGGCGCGGTAGAGGGCGATGTAATTAACGTTGGCGTATTCAAATGGCCAGGTTTTCATCCCCGCCGAAGCGCCGCTACCACTTTCCAGGTCGTTGCAGTGGCGGGTGGGCGCGCCGTTGAGCACGTCATCGAGCAGGGGCAGAACCTCGGTGGCGAAGCTGCCTTGAATCGGCAGGCCGCTGCCATCCTGAACGCCCCAGGTGTAGCTGCTGGTGTCGCTGAACAGGTTGACCAGTTGCGCCTGGCCGCGGAAATTGACCTCCGGGTTCCACCAGTTGAGGCGGATGGTCAGGCCGTGGGCCGGGCTGACCAACGAGGCGAGCGCGGCGCCATCGCGCGTCGCTACCGCCTGGACGAACTTGTTGAGCAGAGCGTCCACGCGGCTATCGGCGCAGAAGACCTGCGCGGGGATCACTTCGGTGAGATACCAGGCGTTGACCCAGCCGGTCGTCCCCGCGGGGGTGAGGATCTCCCGCCAGAGCGCCGCGCCGATGGATTGCTTTGCCCCCGTGGGCAGGATGCCGGTGGCGTGGGGGGCGAGGGTATCTATGATCGGGTTGTTCGCCCCCGCGGCCGCGCGCACGTTGAGTACATCGCCCTCGGAAACCAGCAGGACGCCTAATTGGTTAGGTTGGTCTGAGGGGGCGGGTTGGGCGGAGGGGGTTGGGGACGGGACGGCTGTGGGGGGTGGAGGGAGCGTGGGAGGCGGCGGTGAAGTCGGCGGTGGAGTTTCGGACGGGGTCGGCGTCCCCAGCACGGCCTGGCAGGCCAGTGCAGCGAGCAGCAGCACGGCGATCAGGCTGGCGTAGCGGTAGTGCTTATTCATCGAAGATGTAGGTGGCTTCGGCATAATAACGCACGCCTTTCTGCGCCAGGCGCTCCCGGATCCACTCTTGAAGAGTGGCGTTTTTCTCGGCGAGGGTCGCCTCGGCGCGCAGGTGAGTCAGCGGGTAGTTGAGGTGCAGCGCCCGCGGGGAGATGACGAAGCGCGTGCTGCCCGGCGGCATCAGGTGGCCGGCAGCGACCACTTGCAGCACTTCGTCAATGCGGAAAGCCGGCAGCATCAGCAAGCCGCTGAGTCGGGGATAGAGCGAAAGCAACGTTTCGATGTCGGCCACCTGGGTGCGATCCAGTTGGGCTTTTTGCTTATAGGTATCCACGATAGCGTTGAGTGCTTCCACTCGCGGGATCAGGCGCTGCTGTGCGGTGACCAGTTGAAAAGTGCGCCCATCGGGGTGGAGAAAGATCGCCAGGCGGCGTTTGCCGTGCGGGGGTGCGGCTTCATTATTGAAGAGGACGATGTCAACCTGGGGCAGGGTGGAAAAAGCTTCCAGCAGTTCGTCTGGCGGTATGCCCCAGATCACGTGATTCCAGGGGGTGAGCTGCAAGCCGCTGTCATCGGGGGGGACGACCTGGGCGACGATGTGGGGGATATCCAGGTTTTGAATGGCGGTGGTGCGGTTGGCCCCATCCAGCACCATGTAGCGACCGGTGCCATCGTGGAAGGGGACGACGATCGGCGGGTTGCGCAGGATGCCGCTGCGTTGGATGGCCTCGGCGATGGGGATGGAGCGTTGGGCGTCGTGATACTCGTGCAGGACAAGTTTTTCTACGGAGAGAATGGCTAATAAAGGAAGATCGCGAATCTGGGTCACGCAGGTACCTCGGGCTGTGTTATCCCGTAAAACGGGGCAAGATGTGTGCGGCGGCGGAGTGGCCTTGCCAGTTCCGCCGCGCGCTTTAGCGTACCATGATTTTGTAAAGCCGTCAAAAAAAGAACCTCCCGCGGCGAACCCGCGGGAGGTGGAATGGGGAGAAGTGTGTGTGGGAGGTTAGTTGCTTACCAGGTAGGCCAGGCCGACCGTCCCCGGGCCGGCGTGCGTGCCGACCACCGGGCTGACCTCGGAGAAGATGGTCTCTTCCACGTTGCCCAGGCGCTCTTCAGCGGCCTTGAGCAGGGCGCGGGCGTCCTCTTCGGCAGCGGCGTGTAGCGTAGACAGTTTGACCGGACCGCGGCCTTGCGTCCGTTCGGCGATCAGTTCGACCACGCGGGCATGCGCTTTCCGTTTGGTGCGCACGCGTTCGATCGGCTCCACGCGCCCGCCGGTGACCTCGAGGATGGGTTTCAATTGCAGCGCGGTGCCCAGGAAGCGCGAGGCCCCGCCGATGCGCCCGCCGCGGTGCAGGAATTCGAGCGTGTCCACGGCGAAGATCACGCCGGTGCGTTCGCGCGCCGATTCGGCGGCGGCTTTACATTCCTCCAGTGAGGCGCCCTGCGCGGCCGCTTTGGCGGCTTCCAGCACCTGAAAACCGAGCGCCATCGCCACGCTGTGGGAGTTGACGATCTCGACGCGCGCGTCGGGGACGAATTCCAACGCCTGGGTGGCGGAGGCGATTGTGCCGGAGAGCTTATCGGAAATCAGCACCGCCAGGATGTCTTTCCCCTCGGCGGCGAGCTTTTCAAACACTTTCTTGAAGTCCTGAACGGATACCTGCGAGGTGGTGGGGGTTACGTCGGCGGTTTTCAGGCGGGAATAAAATTCATCTGGCTGGATATCCACGCCGTCGAGCAGCGTTTCCTCGCCCCAGATCAACACCTGAGGCATCACAGTGATCTCGTATTGCTCAATAAGTTCGCTGGGAAGGTAGGCAGTGCTATCGGTGACAATGGCTACTTTAGACATGATAACTCTCCTTCGTTGTAGTCAGGCGCAAAAATGGTTAAGAGGGCGAGAACGAATCGATATGCCTCCCAAACATATTGAAACCCCGATCTTATAGGGTAGTTACGGGTGGGGAAAAGAAAAAGGACGGCTCGTTGCCGTCCTTTGGCGCCCTCGGCGTGACTCGAACACGCGACCCCTTAGTCCGCAACCAAGTGCTCTATCCACTGAGCTACGAGGGC
>CAZZFZ010000142.1:2001-7477 GCA_964653835.1 uncultured Anaerolineales bacterium | reverse complement strand
TCAAGGACACCCGACTCTGGGAGGGCATTTGTCGGGGTATCGCGCGCATGGTAGAATCAGATCGCAGCGTCAGAACAACTTCGCGCGCCAGTGCACGCTGCAACCGGGGAGTAAGCTCCCCTCCGAAACAAATATCAGCTGGTAGTGCAGGAAGGTAGCGATATGGAAAAGCAAGTAGGAACTTTTGCTGTAAAAAAGGGGCTGGCCCAGATGCTCAAGGGCGGCGTGATTATGGATGTGGTGACGCCGGAGCACGCCCGCATCGCCGAGGAGGCCGGCGCGGTGGCGGTGATGGCCCTCGAACGCGTCCCCGCGGACATTCGCGCCCACGGCGGCGTGGCTCGCATGAGCGACCCCGGCCTGATCGAGGAGATTATGGCCACCGTGTCCATCCCGGTGATGGCGAAAGTGCGCATTGGCCACTTTGTTGAGGCGCAAATTCTGGAGGCCCTGGGCGTGGATTACATTGACGAATCGGAAGTGTTAACGCCCGCCGACGAAGAATTTCACATCAACAAACACGAATTCAAGGTGCCCTTTGTGTGCGGCTGCCGCAACCTGGGCGAGGCGCTGCGCCGCATCGGGGAAGGCGCGGCTATGATCCGCACCAAAGGCGAGGCCGGTACCGGCGATGTGGTTGAAGCCGTGCGCCATGCCCGCTCGGTGCTGGGTGAAATCCGTCGTCTGCAAAACATGCCCGAAGAAGAGCTGATGACCTACGCCAAGAACATCGGCGCGCCCTATGAACTGGTCAAAGAGACCCGGGAACTCGGCCGCCTGCCGGTGGTCAACTTCGCCGCTGGCGGCATCGCCACCCCCGCCGACGCCGCGCTGATGATGCAACTGGGCGTTGACGGTGTGTTCGTCGGCTCCGGAATCTTCAAGTCGGGCGATCCGGCCAAACGCGCCGCGGCCATCGTCAAAGCGGTCACGCACTTCAACGACCCCCACATCCTGGCGGAGGTCAGCCGCAACCTGGGTGAGCCGATGGTAGGCCGCCAGATCACCGACATCCCCAAGGAAGAATTGATCGCCCAACGAGGCTGGTAATACGACTCCGGACGGGGGGCCACAGCCAGCCACGGTCAACCGTCCGCCGTCAAATAACCTATGAAAATCGGTGTCTTAGCTCTACAAGGCGATTTTGCCGAACACATCGCCATTTTGCAGCGCATCGGCGCGCAGGCTGCCGAAGTGCGCCTGCCGGCGCATCTGGACGGGCTGGACGGCTTAATCATCCCCGGCGGCGAATCCACCACCATCGGGAAACTGGCGATTGATTTCGGCCTGATGGAGCCTCTGCGCGCCTTCGGGCGGGAGCACGCCATTTGGGGAACCTGCGCCGGGGCGATCTTCCTCTCCAAAGATGCCCGCCGCCAGCAACCGCTGCTGGAATTGATGGACATCACCGTGGAGCGCAACGCCTTCGGTCGTCAGGTGGACAGCTTCGAGATTGACCTGGACATCCCGGCACTCAGGCAGGTTGACCCGCGCCCGGATCCGTATCATGCCATCTTTATCCGCGCCCCGTTGATCGAATCCGTCAGCGGGGACGCCGAGGCGCTGGCCTCTCTACCCGACGGGCGCATTGTGGCTGCCCGGCAGGGAAAATGGCTGGCGACATCCTTCCACCCCGAACTCACCGCTGACGACCGCTTTCACCGATACTTCCTGGCGCTGGCAGGATCGAACAACAAACGATGATCCGCCCCTTTCGCTGGAACGACCTCCCCACCTTATACCGTTATCGCCATCGAGGCATCTTCCTTAACAGCGCCCTGGCGGCAACGCAAAACTCGCTGATCTCCCTCACCTGGGCATCTCGTCTGGTTTCCGGCGAGGCCAGCGCCTGGGTGGCGCGCGCTTCCGATGGAGGGCCAATGCTGCTCGGCCGCTACTTTCAGCCGCGCGGAAGCCACACAGCCCACATCGCCTTCCTGGCCCCTCGGGAAGCGGCCGATTCCCCCGCCGCCGTCCACCTGATCGAGCAGTTGACCCGGCAGGTGGGGGAGCGCGGGGCATTCTCCATCCTGGCCGAGATCGAAACCGCTTCACCGCTTTTTCTTGCGCTGCGGAACACGGGTTTCCTCCCCTGCACAAAACAGCGCGTCTGGCGTTGGGAAAACATACAACTCCCCTCCGCGCAAAGCTGGCGCGTGGTACGCCGGGAAGACCTGCCCGCCGTCAGCGCTTTGCTGCGCGCCATCACCCCCGAGCGGCTGATCCACACCGAAGAGGCCGCGATCAGCGCTTCGCCGGGGCTGGTTTACATTTCGCCTACCGGGCTGATGGGTTACGCCGAAGTGCAATCCGGGCCGCTGGGCATCTGGCTGCGGCCTCACCTGCACCCGGAGGTCCAAAACGTGGAAGACATCCTGAGAGCGCTGGTCGCCTGCATCCCCGGCAGTCAACGCCGAGCCATTACCATATGCGTGCGTGCTTACCAGCCTCAAATCGAACCCGCGCTGGAATCGCTGGGAAGCACGCCCCTGACCGAGCAAACCGTCCTGGTCAAGCGCATCGCCATCCGGCAACGGTTGATCGAGATGCGCAAGCTCCCTCAGCTCGAAAATCAACGTGACGCCGCTGCCCCGCTGGCGCAATCGCGGCAAAGCCGTTACGCTTCTCGCTCCAAAGTTATAGAAAGTGTCTGAACGTATGTCCACCCGGATCACCGACGACCTGGATATCCTGCTAAAGGTTTTGCCGCCAGCCATCGCCCATGCCATCCGTCAGGCCGGGGATACGACCAACCTGCTCGAAGTGGTCCTCGACCTGGGGCGCGTGCCCACCGCCCGCTTTCTGGACAGCGAAGTCGTGCTCTCCGATACAGAAGTCAGCCGGGCGGAGATTGACTATGTGGAAGCGCGCATTGGCCAGTTTGACGACGACAACCGCGCCGGGCTGGAGCGCACCCTGCACCGCATCTCCGCCATCCGCAACCGCCGCGGCGTGATCGTGGGGTTGACATGCCGCGTCGGCCGTGCCGTCTACGGCACAACCGATATCATCAAAGACCTGATCGAGAGCAACAAAAACCTGCTCATCCTCGGCCGCCCCGGCGTGGGCAAGACCACCATGCTGCGCGAGGCCGCGCGCATCCTCGCCGAAACGCGCCGCGTGGTGATTGTGGATACATCCAACGAGATCGGCGGCGATGGGGATGTGCCTCACCCCGCCGTCGGGCGCGCCCGCCGTATGCAGGTCGCCAAACCATCGCTGCAACATGAGGTAATGATCGAGGCCGTCGAGAATCACAACCCGGAGGTCATCATCATTGACGAGATCGGGCGCGAGCTGGAAGCCATCGCCGCCCGCACAATCGCCGAGCGCGGGGTGCAGTTGATTGGCACAGCTCACGGCAACACCCTGGAGAACTTGCTGCTCAACCCCACGCTTTCGGACCTGGTGGGGGGGATCGAGTCGGTCACCCTATCGGATGAAGAAGCCCGCCGCCGCGGCACGCAAAAAACCGTACTGGAACGCCGCTCCCCGCCGACCTTCGACGTGCTGATCGAGATTCAAACCCGCGACCGGGTTGCCATTCACCTGGATGTCGCCACCGCGGTAGATGCCCTGCTGCGCGGCTACCCGCTGGAGCCGGAGATCCGCTCGCGCGATGAGGCTGGCGAAATCCGCATAATAAAAGGGACGCAACCCCCACCCCAGCGGTTGACCACCGGCGGCATGAAACGGCGCAGCAAGAACGGCTATTCATACGCTGAGGGGCAATCGGAGCGCGACGACTTTCAAACCGAAGCGGACGATCAACGGAGCGAAAAACTCCAAACCGCGCGCATCTTCTCCCACGGCGTGGCGCGCAACCGGCTGCGTCAGGCCGCCCGGCAGCTTGGCGTCCCCATTGAGCTGGTGACCGATTTGCAGCAGGCCGAGGTGGTGGTCACGCTGCGGCATCACTTCCGCAAACGCAACCAATCCATCATCGAGGCCGAAGATCGCGGCATCCCCCTGTACGTGCTGCGCTCCGATACGCGCGCGCAGCTGCGCCGCTTTTTGAGCGGAGTCTTCAACCTGGAGAAATCCGCCCCGCACAGCCCGGATGAAGAAGAGACCCTGAAGCTCACCCAGCAGGCGATTCACGCCGTGCTGGCAGGCGAACGCTGGGTCGAACTGGCGCCCGCGGCCGCCCGCATCCGCCGCCTGCAACATAAGATGGCGCGCCAGGCTAACCTGCTTTCGTACTCCCACGGCAAGGAACCCAACCGCCGGGTGCGCATTTATCGCGAGTAACCCCCGTTATCTATGAAAGCTCCAGGCCATGTTCATCACTTTTGAAGGCACCGAAGGCAGCGGCAAAACCACGCAGATCAAACCCCTGGCCAAGTTTTTAGTCCGCCTGGGGTATAACGTGTTAACCACCCGCGAACCTGGCGGCACCCAGATCGGCGACCAGATCCGCGAAATCCTGCTTCAAAAGGAGAACACCGCCATGGAGTGGCGCACCGAGATCCTGCTCTTTCAGGCCTCGCGCGCCCAACTGGTTGAGCAGCTCATCCGCCCCCACCTGGAGAACGGCGGCGTGGTATTGTGCGACCGCTACGCCGATTCCACCCTCGCCTATCAGGGGTACGGCTATCAGCGCGATCTGCAAACCCTGCGCGAAATCATCCACTTTGCCACCTCCGGCCTGAAGCCGGACCTGACCATTTTACTGGACCTGGACGTGGAGGCCGGCCTGTCGCGGCGCACGCAGGGAGGCAACGTCAATCGGCTGGACGCCTACGAACTGGCCTTCCACCGCCGGGTGAGGGCGGGGTACCTGGAACTCGCCCGCGCAGAACCGGATCGCTGGGTGATTCTGGATTCCCGGCAACCCCCCGATCAGATTCAACAACAAATTCAACAAGTTTTATTAGAACGCCTGGGAGAAACCGTCTGATTCATCCCCCGGCGCGGGGCTAGAAATCCCCAAAATCAGAATCCCCCGCGGGGCCATCGTCCGCCAGTTCCGGTAGGGCGGCTTCGATCTCTTCCGGGCTTTGCCCTTTCTCCAGACGCTCAACCACTTCATCAAACTCAGGAGGCATCTCCTCGCCAAGCTCCTGGCTCATTCTGCGCATCACCCGCCCCAAAGCGCGCGGATCCTCTTCCAGGCCATCCAGCGCAGCCGGGTCCGAAAAGTCCATTGCTAGATCCTCTAACCGGCTGTCTTCAGATTTGGCGATGCGCACTCGCCCGATTCGCCGATGAACATGCTCGCTTTTACATCGCGGACAGACAACCGGCACCACCCCATAATCTGCATAGGCGATGAACACCTCAAACGGCCGTTTGCAATCCAGACAGCGATACTCGTACGTCGGCATAGAAATTACCTCCTTTGTTTTTCTCATCCATATTATAATCCGTGCCACAAAGGATGACCATGAGCCCACAACCCGCTGACTTTAACATTTACCACCCTGAACCGCTATTGATCGTCATATCCGGCCCATCGGGGGTCGGCAAAGACACC
>CAZZFZ010000142.1:0-1901 GCA_964653835.1 uncultured Anaerolineales bacterium | reverse complement strand
GCCACCATCCGCCAGCTTTGCCCGGAGGCCGTGTTGATCTTCCTGACCACCGCCAGCGAAGAAGAACTGATCGCCCGGCTTAAGGCGCGCAAAACCGAATCACCAGAAGAGTTGAAAATCCGCCTGGAAACCGCCCGCAAGGAATTGCAACGCGCCGACGAGTTCGACTACGTGGTCATCAACCGCGAAGGCGAGCTGGATAAAGCCGTGGCGGTGATCGAAGCGATCATCACCGCCGAGCACCATCGCATCCCCCATCGAAAGGTCAATCTGTGAGCGATACGGATAACACCACCTACGCCGGCTTGACCGCGGATCCGCCCTCCCCTCCATCGGCAGCCGAAACCCCGCCCCAGGTCAGCACACCGGCGCACACGCCGCGCCCCTACGTCACCTACGCGCTGATCGCAGTGACCACGCTAGTTTATCTGGGGCAACTGGCCTCGGAGGCGCTCTTTGGTTTTGACGTGTTGGTGGCGCTGGGGGCAAAGATCAACGAGTACATCGCCGCTGGCGAGATGTGGCGCCTGATTACCCCCATCCTGCTGCACGGTTCGTTGCTGCACATCGGCTTCAACATGTACGCCCTTTATATCTTTGGCCCGCGGATGGAGCTGACCTTTGGCCGCTGGCGCTTCATCGCCCTCTACCTTCTCAGCGGCTTCGCTGGCAACGTGTTTTCGCTGATGTTCACTCAGGCGGCATCGGTAGGATCGTCTACGGCGATTTTCGGGTTGATGGGCGCGTACGGCGTACACATCTATCACAACCGGGAATTGTTTGGCGAAGCAGCCAGCCGCGCCTCCCTGAACAGCATCATACGCATCGCGGCGATCAACCTGTTCATCGGCCTCTCACCCGGCATTGACAACTGGGGACACGTTGGGGGATTGCTGGGCGGCAGCCTGTTTGCCTGGCTGGCCGGGCCGCTGCTGGAAGTGCGCGGCTTTGCTCCTCCCTATCGCCTGGAGGATCAACGCACGCCCGAAACCATCTGGCAGGCGATCGCCCTCACAGTCGGATTGTTCGGCGCCCTCGCTACAGGCGCGCTTTACTGGATAAGCCGCTGAGACGATTCAATCAAACTTTGGGGAACGCTTTTGCATAAACGCCTGGATGCCCTCGTGGTGTTCAGGGTTGTGCTGCGCGATGGCCTGCAGTTGACCCTCATACTCCAGCACATCTTCCAGGTTGGGCAACAAGGCGCGGTTGAAGGCGCGTTTGGCTAACCCCATAGCGTTCACCGGCCCGCGCGCCAGTTGCTGCGCCCAGGCAGCCGTCTGCGCGTCTAAATCGTCCGGCGGAACCACCCGGTTGACCACCCCCCAGTCGAGCGCCTGCGCGGCGTCGAAGGGGGCATTCGTGAACGCCAGCTCGCTGGCGCGCCCCAGGCCAACCACCAGCGGCAGAAAGAGTGAGACTCCTGAATCCGGGACCAACCCGATGCCCAGAAACCCCACAGTGAAGCGCGTCCCCTCCGCGGCGATGCGCAGATCACAGGCCAGGGCGATGCCCAGCGCTGCACCGGCGACCGCGCCGCGCAGCGAGGCCAGCACCGGCTTTTCCAGGCGGCGGATCTGCAAAATCAGCGGGTTATAGGTCTGCTGCAAATGCCGGTAATAGGACTCCCCGGCAACCTGCTCCATCTCCCCTAAATCCTGCCCGGCGCTGAAGTAATTCCCGCTCCCTCGAATCACCACGCAGCGAACATCCGGATCAAGCGCCTCAGCGCGCAGCGCTCTCTGCAAAGCGCGCGTCATCTCCATGTTGAAAGCGTTGGCGCGCTCCGGCCGGTTGAGAGTCAGCGTCAATACATGGTTCTGCCGTTCAATCAACAAAGTGGGGGAGGTCATCATAACAGCCCATCCAGGTCTGGTTTATTGGATGAAAAACCCGGCCTC
>CAZZFZ010000141.1:0-7536 GCA_964653835.1 uncultured Anaerolineales bacterium | reverse complement strand
ATACTGCATCGTTGCCGAAAATCAATCCTACATTATCGCCCGCGAATTGACACCTGGTTCTGGACAAATTTTCTAAAGTATTCTGACCAATCAAACCAGGGGGGACAGGTTCACTTTGGGATATTTATTTCTATCACTATTACCGGGTCTCACTCACGAGGGGGGCGGGAGCATAATCAGATCAATGTTTGTAGTGAGACATCACCTTAAATCCTTAGACTTGCTATAACTCGTGCCCAATTCCAGGGGAGCCACATCACACGGCGAGCGATCTCAGCAATCAACGCTAGGATATGGAATTCGCATTAAGATTTATGGACGATGCTGTGCCTTTGAAAACGTATATGTGTTCACCAATCGGTGTTTTTACTTCTGATTAATAGTCAAATCCAAACCATTCGAGCATCTGATCAACGCTCGGATTCCCGAAGAAAATATCAACACCCACGCCTACGGGGTCTTGGGTGATACGGGCGTCTGGATCACTACCAGATGACTGCGCAAAATCCTTGACCCAGTCATCAAAGGTATGCCATCCGGTATCTGGATCGTAAACGGGCACATGTCTCACTATCCAGGCAAAGGCATCTTTTCCGGCTTCGGCGTAGATGTTTTCCAATTTATATTCTGCTTGATCTTTTGAAAGTTCGCCATTTTGTACCTGGGATTGAATTTGCAATGTTTGGGATATATGCTTATCGGTCACGCCATCTTCTCGAACCGCAACCCCCTCTAATAGCCAGATTTCATTGCTGGGATCATAAACCATAAAATGGTCAAATTTATAAACGCTTCGGTAACAGTTATCACGGTTCTTATAAATCACACTGGCCGAGACAACAGCAAATTCTCCTGTACTTTCAACCAAATGAATATCATCGGTGCTGACGCTGCAAATCTGCATGGCTTCATAACCTGTAACATAGTCCTGGTAGCTCCCATCATGCATGCGCTCTTTGAAAGAGGGTGTTAGCCGTTTCCAGGCGGCATCCCATTGGTGGTCGCTTATGTAAGCCCAGTATTGTTGTACGGCTGCTTCAATTTCGGCGCCTCCCGACAAGTTCCTGTCGGAATGGGCATTGGCGCTGGACAACTTAATTGTATAGCGTCCTGAGGCGCTGTTTTTGTGTCCTGTTGCGACAATGATATATTCCCCAGTTTTTTTCAATAGATAACTCTCAATCTTTGCGTTTGAATGGCTACCGGAATCGTCGTCAGCGGCGACACGTTTACCAGTTGGATCGTATAATTCAAGATAGGTGTCGAAATCGTTGCTTTCCATGCTGATGGTGATAATATCCCCCGACCTGCCGTCAAAAGCCCATTCATGGACTTCGCCTCTATCCAGATTGGTGGTGATTTCATCCCCATAGAAGATGATCCTGGTTTTTGGGGGAGCTCCTGCTTGTGCAGATGAAACAATCCCGAGAACGCATATTGCAACGACAAAAAAATGAATTCTCTTCATGGAAATCGCTCCTCATATAAAATGATGAACAACCCACATCATTAATTATAGCATGACAGCATTATTGTTTTTGAGTATTCCAACGCAAGACTACCGACTCTCCTCAACATAGCCACCTGTTTCTATACCGTACAGCGAAAACCATTTCCTCCCGCGCAGGAGGGCGATACTTTGCGAGCCCTTGCGCAAAGCTTCCCATCTCTCGTGATGTCTGCTCCTCTATGGAAGGACTGTGCCACAAGTTGTCATGTCATTCCCCCTATAGATATAGCCTATGAAATGACAAGTTGAACAGTGACTTTTTTACCCGCGCGGCGACGCCATCCGCTCTACCGCCGGGCAGTGTGGTTTGCGTTTCCAACATTGGAAAGCGGGGTAAATGCTGCATCTTGCCGTATTTCGTCCAGGTAGGTATAACCGCCCCAAACACACGGACATATGTCGAGCAGGACTTACCAACTGAACAGATGGAGCCCCGCTGCCTTTCTGGTGCAGTTTTGGTGCAGTTTGTGTGGAAACAGTAGATTTCTTAGAGATATTCGACAATTTTCAATCCCATATATGGGAGCAACAGACCCAAACGCGCCATATATACGACACAGAAATAATAGAACAAACGTTCTCCGAGCTCTTAATCAATTGGTTGAAGGTTCGAGTCCTTCCGGGGTCACCACAGAAAAAAAGCCCGCTGAAGTAGCGGGCTTTTTCTTTCGGGTGCAGTTTGGGTGTAGTTCTCCCACGCCTACCCGGCGCTCCCCGCCCGCAGGCGGTGAATGATGAACAGCGCGGCAACGAAAACCCCCAGCGCGTTGGCCTGATGCGCCAGCGCCAGCCACAGCGGCACCCCCAGCCAGATCACCGAGACGCCCAAGACAATTTGCAGGCTGACCAGTCCCAGCAGAACCCCCGCGCCGCGTTGCAGATCCTCATCCGCTCCGCGCTGCCGCAAGCGCAGGAACAGCCAGAGGGCCAGCCCCAATACCACAAACGCAAACCAGCGGTGGAAGAAATGCACCGTCACCGGGTTGGCGACCAGGTTATCCAGCCAGGAGGCCTCCGGGGCGAACAGGCCCTGCGGAATCCAGGAACCAAACATCAAGGGGAAAGTATTGGAGATGTAACCGGCCTTCAACCCGGCAACGAACCCGCCGTAGCTGATCTGCACCAGCAGAGCGGCCAATACCCCCAGCGTCAGCCGCAGCGCTCCATCGCTCAGGGGGCCTTTCGCCCAATGCGCCTTGCCCCGGATCAGATCCAGCGCCGTCCAGTAGCTCAGGCCCAGAATCGTGATGGCGATCAGCAGGTGGATGGTCAGGCGGATGTGGCTGACGTGCGGCCGGTCGAACAGGCCGCTTTTGACCATGTACCACCCCATGAAGCCCTGAAAAGCGAACAACAGCCCGATGAGGATGAACGGTCGCGACTTGCGCCAGGGGATCACCCCGCTGAACAGGAACCACAGCGCGGGCAGGGCATACGTCAGCCCGGCCAGGCGAGCAATCAGCCGGTGGATATACTCGATCAGAAAAATCTCTTTGTATTCCGCCAGCGTCATGTTGAAATTGACTTTCTGAAACTCTGGCGTTTGCTGGTATTTGGCGAATTCCGCCTCCCAGGCACCCTCGCCAATTGGGGGAATCACCCCAGAGATCACGTTCCACTCCACAATGGAAAGCCCGGAGCGGGTCAACCGGACGAAGCCCCCAAACACCACTAGGAAAGCAACCACAAAACAGATCGCTAATAACCACTTACTGACCACACGTTGGTTTTGTTCGTTCATTGCTTTTCATCTCCCATATTTTTCATTCGCAAACAGAGGGTGAGCCCCCAACCACCCCGCTCTTCACATGGCGGCTAGTATACCCCATCTCCGTTCAACAGACCCCCACTTTCGCACACAAAGCCCTCGCATAGAAACGTCAATTTTCGAAAGCGCGCCTCCAATGTTGCAAGCAAAAAAATAGTGCTAAACTATTACGCAAGCCAAAAAAAAACACATTGCCCTCCCCAACCAACAATCGAGAGCACATCCAGACGAGAAGGAGCAACGATGAAAATCCCCGAGTATGGGCTTTCCAAGAGCGAAGTTCTGAAAACCATGCGCGCCGTGCGCGACCATGACGTCCGATGGCAGCAAGGGCGCGCTTTTGGCATGATCTACCACGTCAGCGAGGAAGTGGACGACCTGCTCAAGCAGGCTTATACCATGTTCTTCGCCGAGAACGGCCTCAACCCGACGGCTTTCCCCAGTTTACGAAAATTCGAGACTGAAGTGGTTGCCATGACCGCCGCGCTGCTGGGCGGCGACTCTGCGACAGACTCGGAGCGGGGCGTTTGCGGCAACATCACCACGGGAGGGACGGAGTCCATCCTGATGGCGGTGAAAACGGCGCGCGATTGGGCGCGCGCCCACCGGCCCGAGGTGAGCGAACCAGAGATGGTGCTGCCCCTCAGCGCCCACCCGGCCTTCGACAAAGCGGGCGAATACTTCGGCGTGCGCCCCATCCACGTGCCGGTGCGGGAGGATTTCCGCGCTAACGTGGAGGCCATGCGCCGCGCCATCACGCCGAACACCATCCTGATGGCTGCCTCCGCCCCGGCCTATCCCCATGGCGTGGTGGACCCGATCCCCGAACTGGCGGCCATCGCCCGGGAGCACGGCCTGCTCTTCCACACCGACGCCTGCGTGGGCGGCTTCATGCTGCCCTTTATCCGCAAGCTCGGCTACCCCGTGCCGGATTTCGACTTCCGCGTGCCAGGCGTGACTTCCATGTCTGCAGACCTGCACAAATTCGGCTACGCGGCCAAACCGGCCTCGGTCGTCCTCTACCGGACGCCGGAACTGCGCCGTTATCAGATGTTCGTCTACACCGACTGGTCGGGCGGCATCTATCCCTCGCCAACGATGACCGGCTCGCGCCCCGGCGGCGCGGTGGCCGCGGCCTGGGCGGTGATGAACTACCTGGGCGAGGCCGGTTATCTGCACATCGCTCAAACCGTGATGGAAACCACCAAATACCTGCAAGCGGGGATCAACGCCATCCCCGGGATTCAGGTGCTCAGCAACCCGGAGATGAGCGTGTTCGCCATCGCTTCCGACCCGCTCCCCTCCTCGAACGGCGCCTCGCGCGGCGGGCTGGACGTTTACGAACTGGGCGACGAACTCGCCCTGCGCGGCTGGCACTTCGACCGCCAGCACCTGCCGCCCAGCCTGCACGTGACGGTGACTTACCTCCACACCGACATCCGCGAAGAATTCCTGGGCGATCTGGTCGAGTGCGCCGAGATCGTCCGCAAACCCAGCCTGCGCAAGACGGTCAACCGCGCCGTGGTGAACATCGCCAACACCGCCGCCCGCATTCTGCCCGAGGCGTGGATGAGCGCGCTGATGGGCAAGGTCTCCAGTCTGCTGGGCGGGAGCGGCAGCGGGCTGCCCTCGCGCATGGCGCCCATGTACGGCCTGATTGGTTCGCTCCCCAACCGAGGGGATTTGAAGGAACTGGTGTTAGATTTGCTGGATGGGTTGTATTCGGCTGAATGAGCACCCAATGACAACCACGGAGACACAGAGAACACGGAGAAAAAATGTTTTCTCCGCGCACTCCGTGGCTCCGTGGCGAAAATGCCAAGTGCCGCCAAGGAGTAAACAGTGAATAACATAACATCATCATCTCAAAACCGTCTCCCCTTCTGGAAAAAAGCCATCTTCGGTGCGGGAGATTGGAGCCTCTCCAGCTTTGGAACTCTGCGCCAGATTTTCTACGCCATCTTCCTGACCGACGTGGTTGGCCTGGACGCGCGGCTGGCCTCGGTGGCCGCGCTGCTCGGCGTGATCTGGGACGCGGTCAACGACCCGCTGGTGGGCATGATCAGCGACGGGGTGAACACGCGCTGGGGGCGGCGGAGGCCCTTCCTGCTGTGGTTCTCCATCCCCTACGCGCTGGGCTTCATGGTCCTGTGGTGGGCGCCACCCTGGGAGAACCAGATCGCGCTGGCGATCACCGTCTCGCTGGCCTACATGCTCAGCGACACACTCCAGACCTTCATCTTCGTCCCCCTTTACGCGCTGACCCCCGAGATCACGCTCGATTACGACGAGCGCACCTCGCTGACCGGTTATCGCATGTTCTTCAACCTGCTGGCATCGCTCGTGACGGCCGTCGGCGCGCCGGCGATCGTGGACTCGGTGCTGGCCTCCGGCGCGACACAGCAGCAGGGCTATATGATCGTCTCGGCGTTGTTCGGCGGGCTGGCAATCATTCCGTTGTTGCTGATCTTCTTCTTCATCCAGGAGCGGGAACGCAGCCCGGAGGAGATCGAAAAGGAGCAAAAGACGCCCTTCATGGAGATCGTGCGCACGGCCTGGGCCAACATCCCCTTCCGCTTCGCCACCGCTCTCTACATGCTCAACTGGATCACCTTCGACCTGGTGGCGCTGGTGCTGCCTTTCTACCTGACCTATTGGGTGGCGGGCGGCGACCTGCTGGCAAAGGCTGTCGGCCTGCCGCTGGAATCGGCGGTCTTCGCCTTTCTGCTGGTGACCTCGGTGGTCGCCCTGCCGCTCTGGGTGTGGCTCTCGCACAAGCTGAGCAAACGCCACGCCTACATCATCGGCATGGCTTTCTGGGCGGTGGTGCAGTTGCTGATCTTCAGTATCCAGCCGGGGCAGGTGACGTACATCCTTGTGCTTTCTGTGTTAGCGGGGCTATCGGTGGCGACGGCGCACGTGCTGCCCGACTCGATTTTCCCCGACGTGATCGAGTGGGACGAACTGCGCACCGGACGCCGTCAGGAGGGCATCTACTACGGAGTGAAGAACTTCATCCGCAAGCTGACCGGCGCGGTGGCGATCTTCCTGGCCCTGCAGGTGCTCGGCTGGTTTGGCTATCAGAATCCCCCCGAGGGAGCAACCCGCTTCGTTCAGCCGGATTCAGCCCTGATGGCGATGCGCGTGCTGATCGGCCCCTTCGGCGCGGCCCTGCTCCTCAGCGCCATCCTGATGGCCTGGCTCTACCCCCTGACGCGCGAGCGCCACGCCCGCATCCGAAGACTTTTGGAGAGAAAGAAAGCGCGCCCCACCCCGCGGGAGTGATTCACTCACTCGCTGCAAAGCGGCCCAGCGCCCCCTGCGGGTGAAGGATATCCGCCAGGATGTCATACGGAATTACAACCTCCTGCGGCCCGGCGGCGTACGGGGCAACCTGGTACTCATCAAAGATAATCAGCAACCCCTCCGGCGTCACGGCCCAGTCTTGATAGTTCTCCGCCAGGGGCGCGGCGCCATCCTCCCAAATCGCGAAGTCCAGGGTGGCGCGCAGCTGGGCGATACAATAATCCGCGATGCGCTCCAGGTACGGCGCGCCGGGGATGAACAAATCCTCCAGGGCCAGTTCGCTCCCTGTGGCGAAATCGTAATTAAGCGGCCAGCGCACCGAGTTGGGATGCGCGCCGCCAGAGTAGAAAACGCCGATAAACACAACGCTCAACACGGGATGGCCGCCATCAAAAAGCGCCTGCCCGGCGTCGAGCGCGGCCCCTTCCTCTTCGCCCAAAGCGCTTCCATCCACAGACCAACCCTGGCGGGAAGGGACTGAATAATACACATCGGAAAACAGGCTGAACCAATCCGGGTTCTCAAGCTCCTCGAACCAGCGCAAATCCTCATCCATCTTTTCCTGCACAGTATCTTCCACCAGCCCGTTGAACCAGATGACATACGGGTGGTCGCTCCCCTCGATAAGAGGATACTGCACCGTCATGCTGAAATTCTTCTCCGGGAGTTCAACGCGCTGCTCACGCTGAACCAGTTGCCACTGCAACGACGACGACTGCGCGGGCGGCAGCGCGGTAGCCGTAGGCTCCGATGACGGCGTCGCTGCGGTTTCCATCGGAGGCTCAGCTATCGGTCGTCCCTCCAGCAAACGCTGAGGCAACAAGCAAGCCAGGGCAAGGAGGGAAAGCATCAGGAAAAGAAAATAGGCAAAGCGCATCTGCAAAGCGACACCTCCAACAAACTATCGAGCGCGGCCACGAGTATCCCAGCTCGCACAGTTCTATAACAATTA
>CAZZFZ010000140.1:0-7540 GCA_964653835.1 uncultured Anaerolineales bacterium | reverse complement strand
TTTTTTCAGTGAAAAGATAAGCATCCTGAGTAGCAAAGTTCCACAGAATTGAAGCCGATTATACCAAAGCAACCCTGGAGGCCATGCTATACTTACCCCATTCACCCAAGCAACGAAGAAACCCATCTATGAAACATGTCGCTCGCTCTACCCTGATTGTCGCTCTGTTTTTTGGGCTGGAGAAAGGTCTCGGCTTCATCCGCCAGGTGATCATCGCCCGCACCTTCGGCCTCTCCTCCGAGCTGGACGCCTTCAACGCAGCCAACAACTACCCCGACCTGCTCTTCGCTTTGATCTCCGGGGGGGCGCTCTCCATGGCGCTCATCCCGGTGCTGAGCGAATACCTGGAGAAAGACGGCCGCGCCGCCGCCTGGGGCGTGTTCTCGCGCATCGGCAACCTGCTGTTCCTGGTCACCGCGGGGCTTTCGGTGGTGATCGCCCTCTTCGCGCGCCCCATCGTCACCGGCAGGTTCGGCGTGGTGCCCGACTTCACCCCCGAACAGCAAGAGCTGGTGATTGAGTTAATGCGCCTCAACCTGATCGCCACGCTGCTTTTCTCCATGAGCGGGCTGGTGATCGCCGGGTTGCAGGCCAACCAGCACTTCCTGCTGCCCGCCCTGGCCCCCAGCATGTACGATATCGGCACGCTGATCGGGGTGTTCATCCTCGTCCCCAAAGAGGGATACACCCTTGGGGGAATCACGCTACCCGCCCTGGGGTTAGGCGTGCACGGCCTGGTATATGGCACCATCCTGGGGGCAGCGCTCTTCCTGGGCGTGCAGATCCCGGGGTTGGTCCGCTACCGCTTCCGCTGGACGCCGCGCCTGGAACTTGATCATCCCGGCGTGCGGCAGGTCATCCGCCTGATGCTCCCGCGGGTGGGGACGGTGTTCTTCATCCAGATGGTCTTCATCGCCCAGGACAACCTGGCCTCCTCGCTGGCCACCGGGGCGGTGAGCGCCCTGGTCTACGGGTGGCTGTTTATGCAGGTCCCCGAGTCGCTGATCGGCACAGCGATCGGCACCGTGCTGCTGCCCACGCTCTCCGAGCAGGCCGCCCTCGGCGAAGAAGGGGCCTACCGCCACTCGCTGCACGCCACCGTGCGCGCCATTCTGGCACTCACCCTGCCTGCCGCGGCGCTGCTGATGGTCGGCATCCGGCCGCTGATCGAGATTCTGGGGTTCGACGCCGCCGGGAGCAACCTGGTCACCTGGACGGTGCGCGCCTATATGCTCGGCCTGGTCGGTCATTCGCTGCTGGAAGTCGGCGTGAGGGCCTTCTATGCCCGTCAGAACGCCGTCACACCGCTGCTGGCATCCGCGCTCACAGTGGTGACGTTCATCGCCCTGGGAGCCGTCCTGACGCCCCTGCTGGGAGCCCCAGGGATCGGCTTAGCCAACACGCTGGCCTTCAGCGGGGAGGCGTTGCTGCTGCTCTGGCTAGTTGGGCGGAAGGTGCCCTACTGGCGCGGGCTGAGTAAGCCGCTGATGCGTCTCGGCGGGGTCTCCCTGGCGGGGGCTGGCATCGCCTACTTGATCCTGCACCGCATCCCGCTCGCTAATCTCTCCACCTTGTGGGCCGCCCTCGCCGCCGCCGGTACGCTGAGCCTGGTCGCCCTGCTGGCGCTGCCCTTCATCTGGCCGGAAGTCAAAACTCTGGGTAAAATCGAAACACCCAGCATTCAAACCTAGTCCCCTGGAAAGCAAAGGAGTCCAACTATGACAATGACCTCCCGTGAACGCGTGTTGGCTGCTATCAACCACGAAGAACCCGACCGCGTCCCTATCATCCTGGGTGTGAGCAACGCCACCAGCATCAAGATGCCCACCTATCAAGAGGTTAAGAAATTGCTAGGGATTGACGCCCCGGATGAGTACATCTACGACTGGCCAGAACTGGGCACGGCGGCGATTGACGAAGAGACCATGCAGCGCCTGCACAGCGATGTGCGCGGCGTGACCGACCTGGAGCCGGAGCACATCCGCAAGCGCAACCACGAGCGCGAGCCGCACAGCCCCTATATTGATTCCTGGGGCAGCGGCCAGGTGGAAATCACCCCCGGGCACTGGTTCCCCGGCGTCCACCCGATGGCGGAGGCCTCCACCCTGGAGGAGATCGAGAACTACCCCTGGCCGGATATGTCTGACCCGACGCGCATCGCCCACGTTCGCGAGGCTGCCCGCAAACTGGCCGAACAAAACGAATACGCCATCATGGCAACCCCCTGGCTGCTCTTCCCCTTTGAGCGCGCCCACGCCATGCAAGGGATGGACGTCTTTCTGCTGAATATGGGCCTCAACCCGGACTTCGCCAAAGCGCTGCTGGAAAAGATCCTCCAGGTCTGCAAAGAGCTAATGGGGCCGTTCCTGGCAGAATTGGGAGACAACGTGGATATCATCAAAATCGGCGACGACCTGGGGACGCAATCCAGCCTGATGATCTCCCCCAAAATGTACCGCGAGTTCCTCAAGCCCATCCACGCCGATTTCATTCAATTCATCAAAGAGCGCACCAAGGCCAAAGTCTTCTTCCACACCGATGGCGACGTCTTCCCGCTGATCGAAGACTTCATCGAGATCGGGGTAGATATCCTCAACCCGATTCAAACTTCGGCGGGGCGCATGTCCGATCTACCCGAACTGAAAAAACGCTACGGCAAGGAACTGGTCTTCTGCGGGGCGATTGACACCCACCGGCTGCTGCCCTACGGCACGCCGGAGGAAGTGCGCCAGGAAGTGCGCCGGGTGATCGAAATCCTCGGCCCCGGCGGAGGGTATATGGTGGCCTCAGTCCACACCATCATGGATGATGTGCCGCCGGAGAACGTGCTGGCGATGGTGGACGCGGTGGAGGAGTTCGGTCGCTATCCGCTGAAATAACCCCCACGGCACTCCATAGAATACTTCGTTCAGCGAGCATTTCACCACGGAGACACAAGAACACAGAGATTACAAGAACTTGAGAAAACATCTCCACGCTCCGTGCACTCCGAGTCTCAGTGGTTAAAAGAAAAAACGGACGCTCTGTTTGGAGCGTCCGTTTTAATCTCACTCTTTCTCGTAAGGTTGGCCGTCGGCAGCGGGCATTTGGCCGCGCCCGACCACCCCGGCCAGGGCGATCATCGTCGCCAGGTAGGGGAACATCAGCATGATCTCGGAGGGGATCGGCACCTTTAGAATAGCGACCTTGGCTGAAAGCGCATCGAAGAAGCCGAACAGCAACCCGGCGCCAAACGAGCCAATGGGATGCCAGTTACCAAAGATCATCGCTGCCAGGCCGATGAAGCCGCGCCCCGCGGTCATCACCTCGTCAAAGCGCCCCACCGAACCCAGGGTGAAATACGCGCCGCCAAACCCGGCCATGAAGCCGCCCAGGATCACCGAGATGTATCGCGTGCGGTAGACGTTGATCCCCAACGTGTCGGCTGCTTTGGGGTGCTCGCCCACCGAGCGGGTGCGCAGGCCCCAACGGGTGTAGAACAGGCCCACCGTCAGCGCGATCAGGAAGAAATACAAAGCATACACAAACATGTTGTGCTGAAACAAAATTGGCCCGATGAAGGGGATATCCGACAAAACAGGGATCTTGATCGTCGGGAAGCGGCCGGGATCGTTGAGGTATTGATACTTCTGCAGAAACTTCGCTGAAAGGAAGGAAGTGATGCCGGTGGCGAAGATGTTAATCACCGTCCCTGCGATGATCTGGTCGGTCTTGTATTTGATCGAAAGCACCGCCAGCACCGCCGCCAGCACCCCACCAGCGAGCACCGCCGCCAGCAGCCCGATCCACAAATTGGTCACGCTGCCAACAAACGCGCCGACGAACGCGCCGGTGAGCATCATCCCCTCGATGGCGATGTTGACCACCCCCGAGCGTTCACACAACACCCCGGAGAGCGCACCGATGGTCAGCGGCACAGCTTTGACCAGCGCGCTGCGGAACAAACCCGCCAGGTTCAGCGACCCGCCGGAGGTAGCCCAACTGAGAAAACCAAAAATGAAAAACGTCGTGACAAGCCCCAGCACCAGGTTGGTGCGCTTGCCAAAGCCGCGCACCAGCTGGTAAGCGCCCAGGCCGATGCTGAAAATGATGAGGAAGTTGAGCATCGGCAGGGTCGGGAAGACCCAGTTGGGCAACTCTTGCGCTGTCCCCCCAGGGGTCAACCGGTAGGTGGTCAGCGCCTCCGGGTCAACGCCACGGGCGAAAAGCAACCAGAGGCCCAGGCCAATTCCCAGAAAAACAACGCCCATCACGCGCTGGCGAGTTGGAGAAACGTAGGTGAGGTTATTGTTCGCGACCGTATCCGCCATCAGTTCCCTCCCCAACCGCGCAGAGTAATCGTGTCCAGGTCCATTTCCGGTTCCTTCAGCCGATAGATAGTACGGATAATTGCCGGCGCGGCGATGAAAGCCAGGATAGCCGCTTGCAGCACCGAAATGATGTCAATAGGGATGCCTGCGGTAAGCTGCATCTGAATGGCGCCGTTCCGCAGGAAACCAAACAAGATGGCCGCCAGCACCACCCCCAGGGGATGACTCTTGCCCAGCAGGGCCAGAGCGATGGAGTCAAAGCCGTATCCCGAGGAGAACGCCACCGCCAGGTTGTGGTTGACCCCCAGCACTTCGTTCGCCCCCGCCAGCCCGGCCAGTCCGCCGGAGAGGAACATGGCGATCACGGTGCTCTTGACGATGTTCATCCCGGCGTAACGAGCTGCGCGCGGGTTGGCCCCCACAGTTCGCAGCGTGAACCCCCAGGTGGTCTTAAACAACAGTAAATAAACCAGATAAGCGCATATCAGCGCGATGAAAAAACCGATGTGAAAACGAATGGGATTCTCGAAGAAGCGCCAAAGCTTGGCTGAATCCTGGATCTCAGCGGTTACCGGACTATACCCCTCGGGGTTCTTCAGCGGCCCGCGCAACAGGAACTCGCTCAGGCGGAAGGCGATGTAATTCATCATAATCGTGTTGATGACCTCATGCCCGCCGGTTTTCGCCTTCAGCCAGCCAGGGATGAAACCCCACAACCCGCCGCCGATAAATCCTGCCAGCAACGCAAGTGGCACATGGATGATGGCGGGCAACCCCTTGACAAACAGCGCCACCACCACCGTGGTCGTCGCCCCGATAAAGAGCTGCCCCTCAGCGCCGATGTTGAACAAGCCAACCCGAAAGCCCAACGCCACGGCCAGGCCAGCAAAGATATACGGGGTTGACTGCACCAGGCTTTCAAAAAACGGGTTGACAGCCCTGCGGATCGTCTCGGCATCCCCGCCCTGAAGCGCGACGATAACGCGGGCCGGATCGCCCACCGAACCGATAAACAGCGCCTTATACGTGCGCCAGGCCGCGTCCCAGGCCACGCGTAGTGTCTCCCAGAAGGAAACCCGCATGGCCGCATAGACGTCCTCTGAAGTCACCGCCACCAGAATCCCGCCTACCAGCAGGCCGGAAATAATGGCTAAAATGGTGACCGTCAGATGGCTTTTGGAGACTTCATCCAGAAAAACGGTGGCGAATTTCTTCTTCTCTGGCGCCTTATCCGAATTACTCATACACTCATCCTCGTTGGGTGCGTTCGCCGTCGTGTTGCACAGGTCATTCGCCTGACTGCGCAACCACGCCAGCCATCAGCAGGCCAACCTCTTCCTTCGTCGTTTGTGCGGCATCCACAATGGCAATGATCTTGCCGCGATACATCACCGCGATACGGTCGGAAATCTCCATGATCTCATCTAGCTCCGTGGAAACCAGCAACACCGCGCAACCATCATCACGCTTTTCGATCAATCGGCTGTGGATATATTCAATCGAACCAACATCCAGGCCACGGGTCGGCTGAGAAGCCACCAGGAACTTGATCGGGCGCGAAAATTCACGCCCTACAATGACCTTCTGCTGATTGCCGCCAGAGAGCGAGCCCACAGGGATCAAGGCGCTGGGGGTGCGCACATCGAACTTCTCAATTATTTCCTGGGCGGTTTCCAACACCTTTTCTTCCTGAATCACAACGCCCCTCGCAAACGGAGGACGATAATAGGTATTGAGGACGAAATTGTCCGCCACGGTGGCCGTGAGCACCAACCCATCCCGCTGACGATCTTCGGGGATGTGGGCGGAACCCAGCTCGGTGATCTCGCGCGGCGAGGCGTTGGTGATATCTTTCCCCAGGAGGGTCACCCTGCCGCTGACCGCGTGCGTCAGGCCAGTCAACGCCCGGACCAGTTCCGTCTGACCGTTCCCCTGCACCCCGGCGACCCCCAGGATCTCTCCGGCGCGCACCTCAAACGAAACTTGATTGACGGCTACCTGCTCGGTGTCATCCAACACAACCAGGTCTTCAACCTTCAACACGACGTCCGTTGGTTGAGCAGGGGTTTTCTCTACATGCAGGTCCACCGCCCGCCCCACCATCATGGCGGCGAGTTGATTTTGGTCGGCCTCCTGCGGGGTGGTGGTGGCCACGACCTTGCCCCCGCGGATCACCGTGATCCGATCAGCAAATTCCAAAACTTCACGCAGCTTGTGGGTAATGAAGATGATCGACTTGCCATGCTCCACCAGGGAGCGCATGATGGTGAAAAGCTCATCCACTTCCTGTGGAGTGAGCACCGCCGTCGGCTCATCCAAAATCAGAATATCTGCTTTCCGATAAAGCAGCTTGATGATTTCAACGCGTTGCTGAACGCCTACCGGTAGGTCATGCACGTACGCGTCCGGGTTAACCTCGAGGTGGTATTGCTCCGAAATGGCGCGGATACGTTCAGCCGCCGCGCGGCGATTGAGGAAGCCACCCAGGCGGGTGATTTCATCACCGAGCATCACGTTCTCGGTCACCGTAAAGACCGGCACCAGCATAAAATGCTGGTGAACCATCCCCACCCCGGCTTTAATCGAATCGCTGGGAGAACGAATTTCAATTTTCTTGCCGCGGACGAAGATCTCCCCCTCGTCCGGAGAATACAACCCATAAAGGATATTCATTAAGGTGGTCTTACCAGCGCCGTTCTCCCCCAGCAAGGCATGAATCTCGCCCTGCTCCAGCGTCAGGTCAATATGGTCGTTCGCCAGCACACCCGGAAATCGTTTTGTAATTCCACGTAGCTCAAGAATAGGCGACATACAAACCTCAATGTTGGTGTTCAAGCGCCGGTTTCTCGCCGTCATGACCAGCACACTAGCGCGCAATTATATCATGAGTGTCAAAAAAAATGTTGCCTTAAATGAGGTCAAAAATGGCTGTTACAGGTATGAAGAGGAAGCTTAAAAAGAGAGAAAAAACAGGAGAACGACCGTGGTCGTTCTCCTGTTGAGGGCGTTCGAGGCGATCTCTCCTACGAACAGGGAGATGCGCCAGGAACAAGAGGTTTACAGGTCTTCAGCTGAGACGCCGGCAGCGTCAAGCACCTGGCGGAAGGCATCGTAGAAGGTGTCGTCATGCGCTTCCAGCCCGCCCCACTGATAGGCGGTGTCCAGCGCAGCCTTACCTTCTTCGGTCTCCGCAATCGCCAGCAGCGCATCCACGATCTGCTGCTTCAGGT
>CAZZFZ010000139.1:0-7693 GCA_964653835.1 uncultured Anaerolineales bacterium | reverse complement strand
GTCGTAGAAGTCCAGCCCTTTAGGGTTGGGTGCGCCGTACCCCTGTGGCTGTACGCGCGGCCATGAGATGGTGAAGCTGTACCATGGCAGGCCGAGTTCGGCCATCAAAGCGACGTCAGCCTCCATGCGGTGGTAGTGGTCGCAGGCCACATCGCCGGTGTGACCGTTGAGCACCCGGTCGGGCAGGCGCACGAAGGTATCCCAGATGGAGCGGCCTTTGCCATCGGCGTCCCAGGCGCCCTCGATTTGATAGGCTGAGGCAGCGGCGCCCCAGAGGAAGTTTTCGGGGAATTGGATCATTGGTTCATGGGTATCCAGGCAATGCGTTGAACACCGCTGGCGACCTTTTGAGCTGTTCGACTTCTTCCACGCGGACAATCGCCGCGCGCCCGTCCTGAGGCGCGGGGGCAAGATTGGTTTGCGGGGCGGCTTGCGCGTCCAGGGTGACATCCACGGGCGCAAAACCTGTTGTGTCCGTCAGCAGGGTTGGATTGTTGCCGTCCGCCTCGCTGGCGTACACACCGTCGGCAGTGATTTGAAACAACCAGGGGCCTTCCGCGGAGAGTGAGGGAGGAGGTGTTGCAGGCGCCAGGCTTGCAAGTGCCAAAAACGCTAAAGTGATCAGTTTTTTTCTTTGAAATATCATTTTTCGTGTGGAGATTGCTTCACCCGCTACGCTCTGTTCGCAACGGCATACACTTGTGGATTACCTGTTCCCATAAACTTCGAGGAAGCGATAGGGATAGCCCGGCTCGGGGGCGCTGATTTCGTTCAGGCGGTCCAGTTCGATTGCGGGCAGGCGGGTCGCTGCCGCGCCCAGGTTGTCTTCAAGCTGTTCCGGCGTGCGTACACCGATGATGACTGAGGAGACTGCGGGCTGCGCCAGCAGCCAGGCCAGAGCGATCTGGCTGTGAGTCAGGTTGTAGTTGGCGGCGATGTCGTCCACCACGTCCAGGATCGCCCAGTTGCGTGCAGTGGCGCGGCGCGCCCAGGCCTCTTCGGTCTCGTCGGGCATCACGGCCAGGCGTCCGTATGCAGGACGGTCGCCGCGATGGTATTTGCCGCTCAAAAACCCTCCGCCCAGCGGCCCCCACGGGATCAACCCGAGGCCCTCGCTTTGGCAGAGGTCGCTGAATTCGCGTTCGATGTCGCGCACTACCAGCGAATACTGATACTGCGCGGCGACGAAGCGTTCCCAGCTGTTGGCGTCGCTTAGCGCCAGCGCTTTCATCAACTGCCAGGCCTTAAAGTTGGAGACGCCGATATAGCGCACCTTGCCGCTGCGTACCAGGTCATCAAAGGCGCGCAGAGATTCGTCCAACGGCGTGAGTGGGTCCCAGCAGTGCATGTAGAGCAGGTCAATCCACTCAGTTTGCAGACGACGCAGGCTGGCCTCTACCCCGTTGAGGATGTGATGACGCGAGAGGCCACCGTCGTTGGGGCCATTGCCCGTGGGAAAGCGAACTTTGGTCGCCAGTACAACCCGATCGCGGCGGTCGCGGATCGCCGCGCCGACGATCTCTTCCGAGCGTCCACCGGCGTACACGTCGGCGGTGTCAATGTGATTGCCGCCGGCATCCAGAAATTGGTGAATCAGCCGCGTGGCGGTCTGCGCGTCGGTGCCGCGAGGGCCGTCTTCTCCGAAAATCATCGTCCCCAGGCAGAGTTCGGAAACCAGCAAACCGCTTTCGCCTAACTTGCGATAGTTCATCTCGGACTTCCTCCTGTGAAATCGAACGCACGCCATTGCACCGACCCATCGCTATCTGGGTTGGTGGGGGACAGGTTGGGCCGTTGACTCATCTGGGCAGATGAAACCTCTCGCAGACCAAGAACAAAGTCGAATCGGATTATCCCTTCACCGAGCCTGCCAGCAGGCCGCGGATAAAGTAGCGCTGCAATGAGAAGAACACAGCCAATGGCAAGACCATGGAGATAAACGCGCCAGCAGTCAGCAGATGCCAGTCGCTGCCGCGCGAGCCGACCATCTCGGCGATGCGCATGGTGAGCACCTGCACATCGGGTTTGGCGCCGATGAAGACCAACGCCACCAGGTAATCGTTCCACACCCAAAGGAACTGGAAAATGGCGAAGGAGGCCAGCGCCGGGACCGAAAGCGGGAGAATCAGTCGGGTGAAAATGGTGAAGTGCGAGGCCCCGTCAATGAAAGCGGATTCCAGGATGTCGCGCGGCAGGCTGTTGATGTAGTTGAAGAGCAGGTAGGTCGCCAGCGGCAGGCCAAAGCCGGTGTGCGCCAGCCACACGGCCAGGAACGTTCCATTCAGGTCGAGTTTGACGTAGTCTTGTAGGATGGGGACGAGGGCGATTTGCAGCGGCACCACTAGCAGAGCCACCACGCTGATGAACATCAACCGCCTGCCGGGGAACCGCATCCAGGCGAAGCCGTAGGCGGCGAAGGCGGCGATCAGGATGGGGATGACCGTCGCCGGGATGGAGACCGTCAGGCTGTTGAGGAACGCGCCCACAAAATTGTCTCCCTGGACGGTGGTGATGCTGCCATCCGGGTTTTGCAGTTCAAACCTCTTGCCTGCCAGCACTTGGCGGTAGTTCTCCAGGGTGAAATCGGTGCGCATCGTCCAGCGCCTCTCCTGGACCTGGATGCGTCCCAGCCGTTTGTTGCCGATCCAGATCAGGCGTTTGCCATCCGGTGTTTCGATGCCCTCGCGGAACTCCCGGAAGGTACCGCTCACCCCGCGGATCTCCATCACGCTGTTGGGATCGAGGCCCTCGGGAATCTCGAATTCTTCCACCAGCATCCACTCTTTGTGGGGCAGGATGCTCCACCACCCCGAAGTCTGGATGTCGAAGCGGGTGCGGAAGGAAGAGACCAGAACCCCGATGGTCGGGATGGTCCAGAGGGCAACCAGCAGGAACAGCGTCCCATTGATCAGGATGTCCTGGATGAGTTTGCCTTTGCGTGGGTTTGTCGAAGCGCTCATGAGAAGGCCTCTTGTTCGCGGAACTGGCGCAGATTGTAAATCATCACCGGCACGACGGCCAGCAGCAGGATGATGGCGATGGCGGCCGCGTAACCTTTATTCTGATTGGTGAAGGCCTGTCGGTAGAACTGTGTGGCAATCACGTGGGTGCCGAACTGGCCTCCGGTCATCACCATGACCACATCGAAGATTTTTAGGGTGAAGATGATGATGGTGGTGGCGACCGTGATGACCGTGCCGCGGATGTAAGGCAGCATGATGCGGAAGAAGATCTGGATTTCGTTGGCCCCGTCCACGCGGGCGGCCTCGATCAACTCGAGGGGGATCCCCTTGATGGCCGCGGAGAAAATCACCATAGCGAAGCCGGTCTGCATCCAGATGACGATGACGATCAGGAAGAGGTTATTCCACGGCTGCACCATCGCGGTCCATGCCTGGGGTTCGCCGCCCAGGGCCACCCAGATGGCGTTGAGCAGGCCGATTTGCGGGCTGGCAGCGTCGCGCACCTCGTAGATGAAGTTCCAGATCACCCCCGCGCCGACCATCGAGATCGCCATGGGCATGAAGATCAGCGATTTTGCCAGCGTCTCAAAGCGGCTGCGGTCGGCCAGCACGGCCACCAGCAGCCCAAAGGTCACTGAGAGCGTGGCGCCGAACACAATCCACAACAGGTTGTTGCGGAAGGCTTCCAGCATGATGCGCTGGGTGAATACGTCCACGTAGTTTTGCAGACCGATGAGCTCCTCGCCTCTGCGGTCGTGCAGGCTGATCCAGAAGGTGCGCACGGTGGGCAAGGCCAGGTACCACCCTAGAACGACCATCGCCGGACCGACGAAGATGAAGGGTTGCAGCCGTCTCGTCCACGCCGGCGACAGTTGCTCCACCAGCCAGTTGGAGACCAGGTAAAGCAGTGCAGCGCCGCCCACTCCCCAGATGATGGCGACCAGGGAGAGCACAGCTTTTTGCGTGTTGTTGTCCGGTATGGTTTCGCGCAGCCAGCGGAAACCCAGGATCAGCAGGCCGAAAGTAGCCAGCGGCACAACGACTGAGATCAGCAAGCGCCCGAAGGTGCTCGCCAGCCAGTCGAGCAGGTTTCTGGTTGGGGAATCGGAATTGAGGGGAGTTCCCATGCCTTCTCCTTTCGGACAGTCCTCTTCGGGCCAGTAGATTGATTGTAACGCAAAGTGTGCCACGAATGCCAAACATTTCCCGGTTGGGCATCCTCCAACGATGCCGGGCATCCGTGGAACACTTTACCCCAGAGTGCTTGATAAGGATGGAAAAACTGGTATGGAGCAGGTTGCCCCACTCCATACCAGTTTGGGTTCGTGGGTTACTTCGGCCAGGAGGCGTCGATTTCGCTGAGGGCGGTATCGAGGTCAACGGAGCCGGAGACCCAGTCGGTCATGGACTTCCAGAAGGAGCCCGCGCCGACTTCGCCGGGCATGAGGTCAGAGCCATCGAAGCGGAAGGAGGTAGCCTGCTGGACGAGTTCGGCGATCTTGCGTTCGATGGGGTCGCCGTACCAGTCGAGCTGGACATCTTCCTGAGCGCCGAGGGCGCCGCCGGTGCCCAGCCAGGCTTTGATGGATTCACCCTTGGTGAAGAACTCCATCACAGCGCGGACTTCGGGGCGGTCGTTGAACATGGCCATGATGTCGCCAGCGACGAGCCAGGGTTTGCCGTACTGGTCGTCGATGGGGGGCAGGTAGAAGAAGTCGTAGTCTTCACCGGCCACCACGCCTTCGGGGAAGAAGGAGGTGATGAAGTTGCCCTGTTTGTGCATCCAGCACTTGGGGGGATCTTCGAACATGGGGGTGGGGGAATCGCCGAAGAAAGTGGTTGCGATGGCAGCGCGACCGCCGTAGACGTAAGCGTCATTGAACCAGATTTGGGCGATGGTTTCGGCGGCGTTCTTGACTTCGGGGGAGGAGAAGGGGAGCGTACCGGCGACCCACTTGTCGTAGTTTTCGAGGGAAGTGGTGCGGAGCATGACTTCTTCCATCCAGTCGGTGGCGGGCCATCCGGTGGCGGCGCCGGACTCGATGCCGATGCACCAGGGGGTGTCGCCGTCGTCGGCGATTTGCTGGGAGAGAGCCATCAACTCATCCCAGGTTTCGGGGATGGGATAACCGGCGGCATCCCAGGCTTTCTTGGGGTACCAGACGAGGGACTTGGCGTTGAAGCGATGCCAGACGCCAGCCATGATGGGGCCATCGGGACCTTCCATGGTTGCCATGTCCAGCCACGACTGGTTGTACTGCTGCTTGAGGTAATCTTCGCTGAGGAAGTCAAGCACGTTGATCACGTTGCCCTGGGAAACGAAGGTGCCGAGCAAGCCAGGCTGGGGGAAGTCGACGATGTCGGGGGCGTCGCCCGCTTCGACGCGGATGGAGATGCTGGCTTCGAATTCTTTGGAGCCTTCGTACTGAATGTCGATGCCGGTTTTCTCTTCGAAGTCGGCGACGGCGTTGTTGAACTTGACGGCGTCTTCGTCGGTGAAGGGGCCGGTCATGGTGACCACGGTGCCGGAGAACTCACCGGCCAGCGCCCGCTCGTAGTAGCTCAGTTCTTCCGACGGAGCAGCAGCCTCTTCGGCCGCTCCTTCACCAGCCTCTCCGGCTTCTCCGCCCTCCTGGGCGGGAGCGGGCGCACAGGCGCTCAGCACGAGTGCGAACACCAGCAGCGCCCCAATGATAAGCCATAATGTTTTTTTGCCTTTCATGCCTTTGGTCCTTTCTCTTCTTCGTAACAATTCGATACTTTTGTTGTGGGAATCGCAGGCATGGCCTGCGCAGCGATGGTGTGATATTTTTCTCCGGCGATCACCTCCTTTCAGGTTATAAATCGGGGGCTATGGCGGTTGTTTGTCGCCTCACAAGCTCAATGGGCAGTTGTTTATGCGCTGGTAGAGAGAGGATTGCGTCATTTTCAATGATGCTGAGCAGCAGGCGAGCTCCGATGTTCCCCGTTTCGTAGAGCGGCTGATGGATGGTGCTCAGGTTGAGATAGGCTGCGTCTCGAATGTCATCGTAGCCGATGACTGAGAGCTGATCGGGGACGGCGACGCCCAGTTCGCGGGCGGCGTCGAGGACGCCGATTGCCTGGGTGTCGCTGGCGGCAAAGATGGCGGTTGGGGGGCGGGGGAGGCTGAGCAGTTGTTTTGCCATGTGGTAGGCGGCTTCGCGCCCGCGCTCGCCCTCGATCACATATTCCGGGTGAATGGGAAGGTCAGCTTCCTCGTGGGCGCGTTGGTATCCCTTGAGGCGATTCTTCATCGGACCAAACTCCAGAGGCGTTTGTAGGTATTCGCTGAGGTAAGCGATGCGCGTGTGGTGCAGCTCAATCAGGTGTCGGGTGGCGCGATAGCCGCCTTCAACATCATCGATATACACGCTGCACAGCGCCGGGTGATAGGCGTCCACAAGCACGGTGGGCACGTGCGCCTCCAGAAAGCGTTCGGCGGCCTGGTCGCTGGGGGGGATGGAAAGGATGAGGATGCCATCGACGCGGGATTGGGTGGCGAGGTTGAAGAAGTATTCATCCCGCTGGGCTGGCGTGTCCACGTTGAAGAGCACCAGGTCGTATCCAGTGGAGGAGAGGGCGCTTTGCACGCCGCGCAGGCGCTCAACAAAGGATGGTAAAGTGAAAAGGGGGACGACGACAGCGATGGTGTGGGTGCGTCCCAGGGAGAGGCGGCGGGCGATGGTGTTGGGGGCGTAGTTGAGCGTGCGAATCGCTTCCAGCACGCGCTGCCGCGTGGCAGCACTCACGGAGGGGCTTTCGTTCAGCACTCTGGAGACTGTAGCCACGCTGACGCCGGCCAGTCGGGCTACGTCGCGGATGGTGGTTTTGGGCATCTCGCCGCCTGGGGGTCGGGCCGATGTAACCGGTTACATGTAACCGGTTACATTCTCTCACTCCCCCCTGGTTTTGTCAAGTTACTGGACAGCAGGCGGGGAGTGGGGTTTAATCTCCTTCTGAACGGCGAGAACCCTCGCCCTGGAGGTCCAATGCGAGTAGTGCGAGTAAGATTTTCTTTGCTGATCGTGGCGCTCGGCCTGGTCCTTGCCGCTGCCCAGTGGACGGCTATGACCGCCGCCGCGCTTCCGCCTGCCCCTGGCGGGCAACTGCAACAGCCCACGGTGGCTATCCCCACCGTCACCAGTACACCGACCGGACCGATCGCGATTGTCTATTCCGACCCGGAGGAGCAGATCAACGTCCGCTCCGGGCCGGGGACAGATTATCCCCGCGTGGGCGTGTTGCTCAACCGCCAGGAGGTGCCGGCGCTGGGGCGCACCCCCGCGGGCGATTGGGTGCAGGTGATCTACCTGGGCGTGGATGAGGGCGTCGCCTGGGTCTACGCGCCGCTGGTGCGCATCGTCGGCGGTGAGTTGCCTATTGTTGAGCCACCGCCCACACCCACGCCGCGCGTGACCCCGACGATTGACCCCACCCTGGCGGCGCAATTTGTGGTGCAGCCGCTTGCCACGCGCCTGCCCACGCTCACGCCGCCTGCGCCCTTGGTGATCCCCACCTTCCCGCCGGAGGATGTCACCACCGGCACCGGCGGCCTGCCGATCGGCTTTGTGGTCATGGGCTTGACCATGTTTGGCGCGTTTGGCCTGCTGGCGTCTTTCCTGCGCCGGGAGTAACAAGAAAATCATGGCGTTCTTTGTGGCTTGGCGGTGAAATATTCGTTCTTTGTCTTGGATATCCCGAACTCAGGT
>CAZZFZ010000138.1:0-7723 GCA_964653835.1 uncultured Anaerolineales bacterium | reverse complement strand
CCGCCATCCAGCTCTTACCTCCGCCGACGCCCCTGCCGATCCGCGTGCACGTCAGCGGCGCGGTGGCGCACCCCGGCGTGGTCGCCCTGCCGCCTGGCAGCCGCGTGGAAGATGCCATCCAGGCCGCCGGTGGGTTGACTAGCGAGGCCCGCTCCGAGGGCCTGAACCTGGCCGCCATACTGCAGGATGGAGAGAAAATCAGCGTGCCAGCCAGCGCGGGAACAACGCCCCCCCAGGGGAACAATCCATCCCCTCAAAATATTTCCAACGCCCAAACGGCGGACGCCCCCATCCCCATCATCAACATCAACACCGCCACCCCGGAGGAGCTGGAGCTGCTCCCTGGCATCGGCCCGGCGACGGCGGCTAAAATCATCGCTTACCGGGAAGAAAACGGGACGTTCAGCACCATCGAGGAGATTCAAAATGTTTCTGGCATCGGCCCGGTGACTTTCGATAAAATCAAAGCCTATATTACTGTGGAGGGGCCATGACCCGGATCCAAGATGCTTTCCGTTGGATCAACCGTGCCGTACCACTGATCCTGGCGGGCATTGCGCTGGCGGTGGTGATCTTAACGCCGTTCTGGGCGTTCCGCTGGCAACAGCAACCCTTCCTGGGTTTGTTCCTTGAACCCCATCAGGTGGTCAGCCAGGTCAAACGCGACGACTGGCCGGCGCGCGCCGCCGGTGTGCCCGATTACGCCCAGTTGATCGCCGTCAACGACCAGCCCGTGACTTCATCAGCCGAAATCCTGGCGGCCTCCGCCATCGACACAGCCGTGAAACTGACGTTTCGCCAGCGAGAGGGGGAGATCGTCACGTACACCGTCACACCGCGGAACTTCACCACAGGGGAGCTGCTCCTCTGGTTCGGCATTCCCTACCTAGTCGGAGTCGCCTTTTGGGTAATCGGCGTCTGGGCCTACCGATTGAGCAACGATAAACGCTCGGCGAGGGCTTTTCTGGCCTTCACCTCCGCGGCCAGCGTGATCACCACCGGCTACTTCGACATGAATACTAGCCACCATTTCGTGCTTGGCTGGGCGCTCAGCCTGACAGCGACAGGTGGCGCATTGCTGCACCTGGCCATGGACTTCCCGCGCCCCATCCCGTTGGTGCGGCGCTTCCCTCACATCCACATCGTCCCCTGGGTGCTATCGATCCTTTTTGCCATCCCCCTGACGCGAGAGATCATCGCCCCCTCCCATCCCTGGGGCTATATCAATACCTGGCTGACCAGCTACGGCTACATCAGCCTCGGCATTCTGATCTTTTCAGCGTCGCTGACGCTGCGGGTGGCGCGCAGCCGCTCGGCGGTGGTGCGGCAACAAAGCCGCATCATCGTCTTCGGCGCGGCGCTGGCCTTCGGCCCCATCTTGTTTACCTTTTTGCTGCCCTCCGCGTTCGGTCAACTGGTGCGTTTTCAGGTCCAAGTGGCTTTTCCCGCGCTGGTGATCTTCCCCCTCTCGGTAGCCTACGCGCTGGTGCGTTATCGCATGTTGGATGTGGACCGCATCATGGGCGCCACGCTGGCCTATGCACTGGCCGCCGCGGGCGCGGTGGGGGTGTTCTACGCCCTACTGGCCCTGATCTCCATCATCCTGCCACGCCGCGCCATTCCAAATGATCCGCTGGTGGTGGCGATCTACCTGTTCTTATTGGTGATCGGCATGAACCCGCTGCGCAACACGATGACGCGCGCCATTGATCGCGTCTTCTACCGCACGCGCGCCGATTACCGTTACGCGCTCATGCACCTCTCGCGCGAGCTGGCCGTCTCGCCAGAGATGGAACACACCCTGCGCATGCTGGAACAGGAATTGCACGCCACGCTGGCGCCGGAGCGCATCCTGGTTTACCTGTATGACGACGACGATGCGCTGTACCGCGCTCACAATACACAAGGGATCCGTGCGCCCTCCCTGGCAGCCGAGCACGCCCTGCCCCAACTGCTGCAAAACGAAGACCAGAGTCTCTGGCTGCCAACTGCAAAACCGCTACCCGCCTCGCTGGCCGAAGAGGAGGAGATCATCGAGCAGATTGGCTGCCGCGTCTTCACCCCGCTACGCTATGAGGGCCGCATGATCGGTTTCCTGGCCCTGGGGGAACGGCGCTCCGGCGAGCTGTATACGCGCGATGATCTGGAATTCCTCGACGCCGTCGCCGGGCAATCCGCCCTGGCACTGGAAAACGTGCGCCTGTTCGCCAACCTGCAAATGACGCTTAACGAAACGCTGGAGATGAAAAATCTGATGGATGACATCTTTGCCTCCATGTCATCCGGCGTAATCACTACCGATCTCCAGCACAAGATCACCCTCTTCAATCAGGCGGCAGCGCGCATTCTGGGCGTCCCCCTGAAAGAGGTCATCGGCAGATCCATCGAAAGCGCGTTTCCGGGGCTGGGCGCGCGGTTCGCCCAACTGGCCGATACTACGCTGGAGCGAAAAACCGCCATCGCTGAAGAACTCGCGCCGGTGCTCCCCAATCGCGGCACGCTGTTCCTGCGACTCTCCTGCTCCCCGCTACGAGACGCGCGCGCCGCGGCCAAAGGCGCAACCATCGTCATCGATGACCTGACAGAAAAGCGCAAACTGGAAGCCGAGCAGGAACGCATCCGCCAGACCTTTGGCCGTGTGGTCGCCCCGCGGGTGCGCGACCGCCTGCTGGCCGATCCCGGCAACCTGCGCCTCGACGGCATCCGCCAGCCGCTAACCGTGCTCTTCGCCGATATTCACAACTTCACCCCCTTCAGCGAAAGCACCCCGCCGGAAACGCTCTTAGACGTGCTCAATTCATACCTATCCATCGCTGCCGACATCGTGCTCGCCGAGGAGGGCACGCTGGATAAATTCATGGGCGACGCGGTGATGGCCTTCTGGAACGCGCCCGACCAACAGGACGACCACGTGCTGCGGGCGGTGCGCGCCGCCTGGAAAATCCGCGCCGCCATGCAGCGTCACCGAGCCCGCCAAACGCGAGAGCACAAACTATACTTCAGCATCGGCATCAACACTGGCGAGGCCATGGTCGGCAACGTGGGCACCAGCGAACTGTTCAACTACACCGCCATCGGCGACGTGGTCAACTACGCCCAGCGCCTGGAGGCCCTCGCCCAGCCAGGGCAAATTCTGCTCTCCGAGGTCGTTTACCAGGCCGTCGCCGATCACGTGGCCGCCCGCCGTCTCCCGCCGGTCAAAGTCAAAGGCAAAGCCGAAGCCGCCACCGTTTATGAACTCATGGAATTGAAAGCTGCCTGATTATGCTCACCCGCTACCACGTCGAAATCTGTCAGCGCGCCCTGAGCGACGCCTTCCATCCCACCGCTCTGGAGGTTCTCATCACCGCCAACCTCGCCCAGGACGACCTGCGCGGGCAGATCGGCCACCCCGAATACCACTTCGATGATTCCGCCTTCGATGCCGGGTACGCCTACATGGAAGCGCAGCGCCGCCTGGTTCAGGATTCGCTGGAGATGGGAGACGAACCTGCCGCCTGGCGGGCCTTTGGCCGCCTGACGCACGCAGCGCAGGATTTCTACGCCCACAGCAATTACCTGGCTTTATGGTTGGCGCGCTTTCCAGTTGATTCACCCCCCGCGCCGCAGGATGTGATTCCCCTCGACCCGGCGATTCTCCAGCACCCGGAGCTGCGCAGCGGGCAGGTCTACTACCTCGAGGTGCTGGCCTACATCCCCGCGCTGCGGCCGCTCACTCGCAAGCTTCTCCCCGCCCACGCCCACGCTAATATGAACCTGGATTACCCCGAACGAGGCGCGCTCTTCCCCTACGCCATCGAAGCGGCGGTCAAACGCACCCGCCACGAACTCCAGCAAACGCTCGTCCTGTTGGATTCCGAGGCCCGCACCCGTTTTCGCGGCAGTTAGCCCTGCCCCCTGGCCGGGCGGCTGATCGCCGCCATGCGGGCGTTGCACAGGCGCGCCAGGTCATCCACTGGTAGGCGGATGTTCAGGCCGCGCTGCCCACCAGAGATGTGTATCTCAGCAAACGCTTCCGCGCTGGTATCGAGCACCACCTGGAAACCGCGGTTCAACAGCGCCAGCGGCGAAATGCCGCCCGCCTGCAGGCGGGTGAGCTGCTCGGCCTCCCGTTGCGTGGGCAGCCTGACCTTCTTCTCCCCCACTATTTTCGCCAGCGCCTTCAAGTCCACTTCCGCTGGGCCGGGGATCACCGCCAGGATCGGCTTGCCCCCGGAGGGGCGGGTGACCACAATCGTTTTGAAGACCTGCTCCGGCGGCACATTCAGCAGGCGGGCGGTCTCCACCGCCCCCAGCTTCTCCGCTGGCAGGTCGTAGGCCGTGTAGGCAATCTTACGCTGATCGAGCAGACGGGTGACGTTATTCGTAGACATGATAGGTTGACGCCCACGCCTCCTTGCTGGAAAATCGGCGTTATCTTATCACAACCTGAGTTGCGGAAAAGAGATTTTGACAGAAATCCAGCGCTTTCGCCAGATATGAACCACAGATGAAAAGGAGCAACCATGGACGACGCCTGTGTTGTGCTGATCACCACCCCCAACGAAGACGTGGCCGCCAAAATTGCCGAGGTGCTGGTCACCGAGCAACTGGCGGCCTGCGTCAACATCCTGCCCGGCGTTACTTCAGTGTACCGCTGGGAAGGCGCGCTGCAACGCGACAGCGAAATTCTGCTCATCGTCAAAACGCGCCAGGCGCTGCTGCAAAGTAAGCTGATACCCCGCGTTAAAGCGTTGCACCCTTACGACGTGCCGGAGGTCATCGCCCTGCCGATCGCTGCGGGCGCGGCAGATTACCTGAGCTGGCTGGCTGAATGCACCGCCCCTCCTCCGGGAGATCACTCGTAGCGCAACGCCTCCACCGGCTCCAGGTTGGCGGCGCGGTTGGCCGGGTACAGGCCGAAGAAAACACCCACCGCGGCGGAGAAAATCGTCGCCAGCAGCACCGCGTTCAAGCCGATCACCGGGGCGATATTGGCATCGTTGGCGGCGGCGATCTGCCCCACAATGGTCGAGATCAGCCAGCCCAGCCCAATGCCCAGGATACCGCCGAACAGGCTCAAGAGCACCGATTCGGTCAAAAACTGCGTCAGAATATCAGCCTTGCGCGCGCCCATCGCCTTGCGCAGGCCGATCTCGCGCGTGCGCTCGACCACCGAGACCAGCATGATGTTCATGATGCCAATGCCGCCCACCAGCAGGGAGATTCCAGCAACACCACCCAGGAAAATGGTCAGGATGCCGGTGATCGAGGAGGCCACATCGAGGAAATCCTGTTGCGTGAGGATGGTGAAATCGTCCTTGCCGATTTCGGTGCGATGGCGGGTGCGCAAAATCTGCGCCACTTCCTCCGCCGCCTGAGGGACGAGGTCGGCGCTGGCGGCACTGACCAGGATTACATCCACGCGGTCGCGCGCCGAGCGTCGGATCAGGCGCGACTGTGCCGTTGTCAGCGGCACCAGCACGCGGTCATCCTGGCTGCCAAACGCGCCACCGCCGCGTTCCTCCAGCACGCCGATCACCCGGAAGGGCTGCCCCTCAATGCGCACGGTCTCCCCCACCAGGCCGGAGGTGCGCCCGAAGATCGCGTCGGCCACATCCACGCCCAGCAGCACCACCGCCGAATGGCCCAGCATGTGCGCCTCGCTGATAAACTCCCCCTCGGTGAGACTGTAATTGCGCACCGGCTGATAATCGGGGGTCACGCCCAGGATGGTGGTCACCGTGCTCTCCCCGGCGAAGCTGACCTCACCGCTGCCCTGCAAAATCGGCGCCACGCCGATCACCGAAGGCGCGGCGAAGGGATCGGCGATCGCCTCGGCGTCCCCCAAAGTCAAATGCTTGGGGTTACGCACATCTTCCGAGCCGCCGCGGAAGATGAAGAGCAGGTTGGTGCCAATGCCCTGAATCTCGCCGGTGATTGAGTTCTGCGCGCCGGAACCGATTGCCAGCATGGCGATCACCGCTCCCACGCCGATGACGATGCCCAGAATAGTCAGGCCGGAGCGCAGCTTGTTGGATGCCAAGCTGTCAAGCGCTTCGATCAACGATTGTCCAAAGTTCATCGCGTTTGCTCCTCCACCACTTTGCCATCCCGGATGCGGATCACCCGCTCGGTGAGGGCGGCGATCTCCGGATCGTGTGTGACGATAATCAGCGTGGTGCCGCGCTCCTTGTTCAGGTCAAGCAGCAGCTCCATGATCGCCTCCCCGGAAGCGGTATCCAGGTTACCGGTAGGTTCATCCGCCATCACAATCGAGGGGTTGTTGACGATTGCGCGGGCGATGGCGACGCGCTGCTGCTGGCCACCGGAAAGCTCGTTGGGGCGATGGTGGACGCGGTCGGCCAGGCCGACGGCCTCCAAAGCCGCTAACGCCCGCTGGCGACGGTTGCGCCCATCACGGGCGTAACGCAGCGGCAGTTCCACGTTCGCCAGCGCGGTCGCCCGCGGCAGCAGGTTAAAGCTCTGGAAGACAAACCCCACCTTACGGTTGCGGATATCGGCCAGTTGGTCGTCGCTCAACTCAGCCACGCTCTCCCCATCCAGATAATACTCGCCCGCCGTGGGACGATCCAAACAACCCAGGATGTTCATCAACGTAGATTTGCCGGAGCCGGACGGCCCCATAATGGCGACCACCTCCCCCGGCGCGATGGTCAACGAAAGCCCGCGCAGCGCATGGACTTTCACATCGCCCATGGTGTAGGTTTTGACGATCTCGCGGGCATCAACAACCCATTGGGACATCAATCACACTCCTTGGGATGAGGCGCATCCCCGCGCATTAACGATTCCCCCCAGGATGGCCGCCGGGAGGCCCGCCGAAGGTGCTCTGATCGTAGAGTTCACGCGGTGGGTTGAGGATAACTTCATCTCCAATCTGCAAGTCGCCCTCCAGCACCTCGCTGTGGGTATCGGACGAGGCGCCCAGGGTGATGACCACCTTATCAATGCTGCCATCCGGGCGCAGTACAAAGACCACACGCTCGCCCTCCACCACGCGCACGGCGCGATTGGGGATCAGCAGCGCCTCCTCAAGCTGACTGACCACAATGTTCACCGCCGAGGTCATCCCTGGACGGATGACTTCATCGGCATCCAGTAATTCCACGGTGACGGTGAAGTTGACCACCCCCTGCGCTTCGGTGCCCACCAGTGCCACCTCGGTGACTTTGCCGTGATATTCGCGCGCCAGCACAGCATCGAAGGTCATCACCACTTCCTGACCGGGCTGAATTCTGTTAACGTCCACCTCCGAGACCTCCAGATCCACCAGCAGGCGAGAGAGGTCATCCACACGGAAGGCCAGCATGCCCGGCTCCACGCGGTCGCCCGGCAGGACCTCAACCTGAGTAACCATACCGTCGAAGGGAGCCAGGATGTGCGCCTGATCGAGCGCTGCCTGCGCAGCGGCGACGCGCGCCTCAGCGGCGGCGATATCGTCGGCGGGCGGGCCATCCTTGACGCGCTCCCACTCGCGCAGGGCGTCATCCAGCCGGGCCTGCGCCAGGGCGATCTCGGCCTCGCTGGGGCCGTCTTTAACACGCTCGTACTCACGCTGCGCCTCGGCGAGCTGTGCCTGCGCCACGGCCAGATCGGCCTGCGCCTGGGCGAGGTCCACCTCGCTGCCAGTGCCCTTGAGGGCGTTGAGCTGGCGCACGGCGGCATCGTATTCTTGCTGCGCCTGCGCCAGGGCGGCCTGATAGTTGGCGCGCTCCAGGTC
>CAZZFZ010000137.1:0-7774 GCA_964653835.1 uncultured Anaerolineales bacterium | reverse complement strand
AATATACTCCGTGCTCTCCGCGCCTCCGTGGTGAATTTCCCGGCGTATTCAGGTATCAGGATTCTGTGTTAGCCGGGCAGCGTTTGAGGGCCTCCACCAACTGCTGCACACGGATCGGCTTGCTGACATAATCGTCCATCCCTTCCTCCAGGTAATGCTCGCGGTCGCCATCCAGGGCGTGGGCGGTCAGGGCAATGATGCGCGGGCGCTCCTCATCGGGATACAGTTCCAGCAGCCTGCGAGTCGTCTCCACGCCGTCCATCTCCGGCATTTGCACATCCATCAAAACCACATCGTATTTCTGGCGGCGCAGGGCGTCCAGCACCTCCAGGCCGTTGGAGACCACGTCGGGGTGATAGCCCAGCTTTTCCAGGATGCGCGTGGCAACTTTTTGGTTGATGACGTTATCCTCGGCCAACAGAATCCGCAGCGGGTGGCGTTCAGCCAGATGGGAATCGTACACGGGTTCCCCCTCGCGCGCCCGTCTGGAAACCGCCTCTTTCGGACGGGTGCACAAATGCGCGTCCACGACCTGAATGATCGTATCCAGCAATATCGAGGGCTTGATGGGTTTACTCAACCGGGCGGCAAACTGCACGTCTGGAGGGATGGACTCCCAGCCCCCGAGGGAGGTTAACAGAATCAAAGGCGGGGCGTTCTCGCCTAGAATCTTCCGGATCTCCTGAGCCAGCATCGCCCCATCCATCTCCGGCATCTGCATATCCACGATGGCAAGATCAAACGACTCGCCGTTGCGTATCCACTCCAGAGCCTCATGCCCGTTGACAGCAGCCCGCGGCTCCAGCCCCCACGATTTGGCCTGTCGGATCAGGATCAACCGATTGGTGGCGTTGTCGTCCACAATCAGCACACGGCGGCCCTCCAGGCGAAAATCGGACAACACCGTCTTGTGTTCAACATCATCGGGGGCTTTCTCAACCAGCACCGTAAAATGGAAAGTGCTCCCCACCCCCTCCTCGCTCTCGACCCAAATCTTCCCGCCCATCAAGCGCACCAACTGAGCGCTGATCGCCAACCCCAGGCCCGTGCCCCCATACTTGCGCGTGGTGGATGAATCCACTTGCGAAAAGCTCTGAAACAGGCGACCCATACGATCGGCCGGGATGCCGATGCCGGTATCCCGCACAGCGAAGTGAAGCATGTATTCCGCCTCCCCCAACTGCTCACTGGAAACACTGACGACAACCTCACCCTGCTCGGTGAATTTGACGGCGTTGCTCAGCAAATTCGCCAGGACCTGGCGCAGTCTGGTTGCATCGCCAACCACAACGGGCGGAACATCGCCATCCATCAGATAGGCGATCTCCAACTCCTTCTCCGCGGCGCGGGTGACCACCAGGTCGAGCGCGGATTCAATCAACTCGTTCAGGCTGAAGGGATGCTTCTCCAGCTCCATCTTGCCCGCTTCGATCTTGGAGAAATCCAAAATATCATTGATGATAGAAAGCAACGCGTCGCCGCTGTTACGAACGGCGAGCACATACTCCCGTTGCTCATCATTCAAGGGTGTATCCAGCAACAACCCTGTCATGCCAATCACCGCGTTCAGCGGCGTGCGGATCTCGTGGCTCATATTCGCCAGGAACTCGGCCTTGGCGCGAGCGGCAGCCTCGGCCTCGCTGCGCGCGGCCACCAGCTCACTGATATCGTGATACAACGCCAGGATCGCCACCTGCTCCCCAGCCACGACCACCGGGACGCCGAAGAACTCTACATCCACCAGTTGACCGCTTTTCTTCTGCCGTTTTCCAATTTTATGGATGATATTCCCTTCGTAGACGGCCTGTGTATACCGGATGGCCTGCTCGCGCTCCTCGGGAGGGACAATCAGCTTATCCAAATCCGCGCCAATCGCCTCGGCCTCGGAATACCCAAACAGGTTCTCAAAGGCGGCGTTGACCTCCCGAATGCGATTATCCAGTTCCAAAACCACCACAGCAATCGGGCTGGTGCGCACCAGGGTCTCAAAATACTGTTTCTGCCGCAAAATCTCTTGCTCGGCGGCTTTTAGTTTTGAGATATCCTGCTTGATCGCCACAAAATGAGTGATCTCCCCCCGCTCGTTCCGCACCGGGGTAATCGTCATCAAATCGGGATACAGGCTCCCATCACGGCGACGGTTGACAAGCTCCCCCTGCCACACATTCCCTTCCAGAATTGTGGCCCACATTTGACGGTAAAAAGCAGCATCCTGCTGCCCCGATTTAAAAATGCGCGGGTTCTTCCCTTTGACCTCGGCCAGGGAATACCCCGTCATCTTTGAAAGGGCCGGGTTGACCCATTGAATAGACCCTTCCGCATCGGTGATGACAACGCCGTTCCCGGCGGCTTCCAGCGCCAGGCTCAACAGACGTTGTTGCTCGCTGGCGAGGTGTTGGAAAATCATCCCCGCCAATGTGTGCGCTACCGTTTCCAGGAATTCACGGTCATTCTCCTCGGGGATGTAATCCGCCCCCAGGTATAGCACCAACACGCCCAGCAACCTCTCCCCGATGAGAATAGGAACGGTGTAACTCCCCTGGGAGGATAACGGATCCTTCCGGCCATTCGCGCAGCCATCTTGCGAAAAAATGATCTTGCGCTGCTCGGCAGCCAGGCCGCACAAACACTCCCCCTGAGGGATAAACTGACACGCCTCGCGTTCAGCCTGATCCAGGTTGGTGTGCGCCGCCAACACCAGGGAATCAGGATATTGCTCATGGACCAGGTAAATCGCCCCTTTTTCAATCACGTCAAAGCGCGGCGCATCGAACAAAGTGTTCAACACAAGATGCAGGCGTTCATTCAGCGGTTTTTGCTCCAGGGATATCTGCAACAGCCGGTTGATGATGGCCTGCTCTTTGTATTGCGCCTCAATTTCCACCATGCGATCCGCTACGGTCTCAGTCAATTGTGTGTTGAATTGATTCAGACGCTGCTGGCGTAGACCGGCGAGATAAAACGCCAGGCCGAGGAAAAAAGGCGCGGTGTCAATGATCCACAACAGATGGCTCTCTCGCTGTGCATGGATGAAAGATTCCGCACCCAGTCCCTGAGCTTCAGTCACCAACACAATCACGGTCGCACTGAGGGGAAATAACAACCCAAACAGGATGCCAAAAGCCAGGTATTGATGAGAAATGCTAAGTCGCATCCACGTCGCCTTCATTACCTAACTCCTTCTGCGCAAACGCGGTTGCGCCCCATTTCCTTGGCGCGATAAAGCGCGTCGTCAGCGCGCCCCACCAGCGCGTCCAGCGATAGCGCATCCCCTCCAGCGGCGTAGGCGACCCCCAAACTGATTTGAACCTGAAGGACCGCATCAGCCTCCTCGCCAAGGAAAGGCGAGACATCCAGCCGTGCGTTCTCAACCGCGGCTCGCAGACGCTCGGCGACCTTTAGGGCAACCGCAAGGGTTGTCTCCGGCAACAGAATCACAAACTCCTCGCCACCCCAACGTCCGGCGCGGTCGTAGGCGCGCAAATTCTCCCGAATCACATCGGCCACCATCTGCAAAGCGCGATCCCCCATCAAATGCCCAAAGCGGTCGTTGACCTGTTTGAAGTGGTCGATATCCAACAAAATGAGGCAAAGCCCGCGCCCAAAGCGGGAGCAGCGTTCCAGTTCGTCAATCGCAAAAGCGTAAAACGCCCGCCGATTCCACAAGCCCGTCAGTTCATCGCACATCGCCAGGCGGCGCATCTTCTCATAAGCCTGCTTCAGGCGGCGCTCCAGTTCAAGCACGCGGGTTCCAATGCGCAAACGGGCGTGCAACTCCTTGGGATCATACGGCTTGGTGAGGTAATCATCCGCCCCGGCGTCCAGGCCATCCACAATATGATCTACACTCTCCAGCCCCGTCAGGATGACGATATACACATAGCCGGGTAAATCTGCGCTGCGGATTTTCCGAGTCAGCGCGACCCCATCCATGCGAGGCATCAACCAATCGGTAATCACCATTTGAATCGGCTCCTGTTGGAGAAGTTCCCAGGCCTGGAGGCCATCTTCCGCTTCCAACACATGGTAATCCGATTGGCGCAAAATCTTGACCAACAGCTTGCGGGAAACGGGGTCATCCTCCACCACAAGAATACTAAAATGATCGCTCATGCTCCGTTACTCTCCTGCCTCCTCGCGCGCGTTCATCGCGCCGCGAGTTCGCAGTAGGGCTTTCTCCACCACAGCCAACAAAGACTGGCTGCTGCCCCCATCCAAAGGATCGCTCTGCACCATCCCCTCGGAAATCTGCAAATCCAGCACCCTTCCATCGCCCACCTGCACCGGCACGCTCTGGACATTGCGTCGGACGCGCTCCATCACCATGGCAGCATCAGAGATGGTAGTCTCCGGCAGGATGAGCATAAACCTGTTCTTCCCCCAACAACCAATCAGATCATATGCTCGCACGCTCGCCCAAACCTTGAGCGCGAACTGAGCCAGCGCCTTTTCTAATAGTTCGTCATCGCCTTCACGCCGGAACGCCTCAACGTTCTCCAACCTGAACAAAGCCAGGGTAAACGGTCTACCAGAGCGTCGCGAGCGCTCTAACTCAGTTTCCAGTAACTCCAGGATAGCGGTTTGAGAAAACATGCCCGTTACCGGGTCGCGAATTGGCTCCCGGGCTTCCGCATCCGACCGCAAAGCGACCAACGTTTTCAAATAGCGCTCCATGACCATCAAACGGGCGATCAGTTCATCCGGCTCAAAAGGACGCGCAAGATACTCATCGACATACCCCAGAAATTCCTGATCTTCGGGGGATAACACTTTACCGGCCGTCAAAGCGAAAACATAGATATATTCCGTTCCATCCAGTTGCCGGAGGCGCGCCAGAAAATCCCGGTCGGCATTATTAACATCCAACACAACTGAATGAACTGCCTGCTCCCGAAGGATATCGAGGGCCTGGCGTGTATCGTCGGCCAGGAGCAGGCGATATCCCTTCATCGTTAACCGGCTGATCAGGCGTTCATCCTGCTGATGATCATTCAAGAGCGCCAACACATTCATGAGCCAATCCCTCGCGCCGTCCGTTCACCGTCTCTGTTTACGATTTTACTATACTCGTTAACGTTCGCGGGCGAGGCAAGCGTTTATTCAACGCTCACCTCGCCCGCGTCGCTATTCACAAACATTGCGAACCTGGCTAAAGGTTACTCCGCCACCGGATAATTGATCTCGGCCAAAAGGGCCTTGATGGCTTCTTCTGTCGCCGGCGCATCGAACTGAATGGTCGCCTGCTTGCTCTCAGCATCCGCCTCAACCGCCTTCACACCGGCCAGTTCGCCAACCTCTGTTTTGATAGTGTGCACGCAGTGTCCACACGAAATATTGGGAATAGTGTAGGTAACTGTCGTCATCATTCTACTCCTAGAGCTGTTGGGGTAAATACAGATCGAATGGGATATTACCGAAACTCTCCCACTCCGTCAAGCGCCGCGTCACCCCCTTCCTTGACCCACTCCCAGGCCTATGCCATAATGAGGCACATCATGTGTGGACGATTCACCCTCACTATTTCCCCTGAAGAGCTGGCCGCAGCTTTCCCCTGGCTGACCCTCCCGCCCGGCTCCTACGCCGCCCCCCGGCGCTACAACATCGCGCCGGGGCAGCCCGTAGCCGTCACAGTCAACGACGGCGAAAACCAGCTGGATTACTTCCTTTGGGGACTGGTGCCGTTCTGGAGCAAAGACCCGCGGCGCGGCTTCATCAACGCCCGCGCTGAAACGCTGGCGGAAAAACCTTCATTCAAAGCCGCCTACCGCTACCGCCGCTGCCTGATCTTCGCCGACGGCTTCTACGAATGGCAGCACCTCCCCGGCGAAAAGGCCAAACACCCATATTTCATCCGCCTGAAAGGAGGCCGCACCTTCGCCTTCGCCGGTCTGTGGGAGCGCTGGCAATCCCCCGACGGCTCGGAGCTGCTGACCTGTGCCATCATCACCACAAGGCCTAACGAAGTGCTGCGCCCGATCCACAATCGCATGCCGGTCATCCTGCCCGAAGGTGCCTATACGCAATGGCTCTCCCCCGGCGAAGCTGCTCCCGCCAGGCTCCAACCGCTGCTGCAGCCTTATCCACCCAACCAGATGGAAGCTTACCCCGTCTCAACGCGCGTCAACAACCCGGCCAACGACGCGCCCGACTGCATCGCGCCCCTCGCAAACGCAGCATAGCCATGCCACACAGCACACCCACCGCCGAGCACTTTCTGACCGCCACGCTGCGCCAGCACCCGCGCGGTGCGGCAATTGCCCGCGTGCTGGCCGCCGCCATCCACGCCGCCGACCCTGCCGCGGCCATCGCCCGTCACATGCAACGTCGCAGCGAGCACCTCACAATCGCCGGGCGCGAATACGATCTGACGCGCCTGAAGCGCATCTTATTAATCGCCTTCGGCAAAGCCAGCCTCCCAATGGCCCAGGCCGCCGCCGGGATCCTCGCCGATCGCCTGACCGCTGGCCTCGTCATCCCAAAATCCGAAAAACCACAATCGAAAATCAACATTCCAAAATCCACAATCTTTCCCGCCTCCCACCCCGTCCCCGACGAGCGCAACCTTCAGGCCGCCCAGGCCGCGATAGACCTGCTGCGTGAGACCAGACCCGATGACCTGGTGCTGTGCCTGATTTCTGGCGGCGGCTCGGCGCTGCTCACCGCTCCTGCCGAAGGTATCGCTCTCGCCGACCTGCAAAAACTCACCCGCTTGCTGCTGGGATGCGGCGCGGAGATTAGCGAGATCAACACGCTGCGCAAACACCTCTCACGCCTCAAAGGTGGTCAGCTCGCCCGCCTGGCGCAGCCCGCCGCCCTCGAGGCGCTGATCCTCTCCGACGTGATCGGCAGCCCGCTGGAAGCCATCGCCTCCGGCCCCACCGCTCCCGACCCGACCACTTTCACCGACGCCCTGCGTATCCTGGAACACTATGACCTGATCGCGCAAACGCCGGGCGCGGTGCTGGAGCGTCTGTGGGCCGGGGCCGCCGGAGACCTACCCGAAACCCCCAAGCCCGGCGACCCGCTCTTCGCCCGTGTCCACAACACCGTCATCGCCGATAACCTGACCGCCGCCCAGGCAGCGACGGCTCAGGCGCGCGCCGAGGGGTTCAACGCCATGCTGCTGACCACCGGTCTGAAAGGCGAGGCTCGTCAGATCGGCCCCGTGCTGGCCGCCATCGCCCGCCAGGCTCACATCACCGGCGATCCCCTACCCCGCCCGGCCTGCGTGATCGCAGGCGGCGAGACCACGGTCACATTGCGAGGCGGCGGCCTGGGTGGACGCAACCAGGAAGTCGCCCTGAGCGCGGTGTGCGACCTGAGCGGCCTCCCCGACGCGCTGCTCATCACCCTGGCGACCGACGGCGACGACGGCCCGACCGACGCCGCTGGCGCCGTCGTCAGCGGGGAGACGCTGGCGCGCGCCCGCAGTCTGAACCTCGACCCCGACGACTTCCTCCGCCGCAACGACGCCTACCACTTTTTCGAGCCGCTCGGCGACCTGCTCCGCCCCGGCCCCACCCACACCAACGTCAACGACCTGAACTTTATCTTTGTGCTCCCATGACTCTCCCGCTCGTCATCCTCCCCCACCCATTACCAGCAGACTGGCTGACCTCCCTGGAAGGCCACTGCCAGCTAGTGACTGGCGAACCCCCAGGCGATCACCTGCCCCCCGAAGTGGAAGCCCAACTCCCCCACGCCGAAGGGGTACTCAGCCTTTTAACTTTTCCTGTCTCCGAGGGGTTTCTCGCCAAAGCCCCCAACCTGAAGG
>CAZZFZ010000136.1:1759-7820 GCA_964653835.1 uncultured Anaerolineales bacterium | reverse complement strand
GTGTAGGTCGCGCCTTCTCGATTCCGAGATGGGCTCCAGGCAGCGATCAGCGTGCCGAGGATCATCACTAAGCTGCCAAGCCACGTCCAGTTGATCAACGGGTTGAGATAGATTTTGAACGTCGAAGATTGAAAGCCAATCTCCTCCCAGCCTACCAGTAGGGCGTAGACGTCGCCAGCAGCAGTGGAGTACACCCCCGGAATGGTCACCGGCTGCTGCTGAACGACGAAATAATCACGCCGCGGATTGAGCCGGGCTACCAGCTCGCCGTTTTTAAAAAGGGAGGTCGAGGCTTCCAGCACTTCCCGTCCATCGGAACCGGGGTAGTAATCCAGGTTGTCAAAGCGGAGCGAGTATTCCCCAATTTGCAGGCTCTCGCCCAGACGGATCGTCCCCTGGGTTTCAGCCTTGAAAAAAGAATCGCCGATAAAGCCCAGGGCGATCATCACCACCCCCAGGTGAATGATGTATCCACCGTAGCGCCGGCGATTGCGGCTAATCAACTTTTGCAAGGCCACCCAGGGCGATTCGCCCCGCCCCTTGATGCGAGCGCGGATGCCCTTCCAAAACTCCATCAGAATGGCGAGGATGACAAACGTCACCAACCAGAGCGCCGGGTAAGCGGCCGGGTGCATGCGGTGGGCGTACCCCCACAAGGCGGAGAGAGCCAGTGAAGCGGCAAAAGGCACCCATAACGCCTTCCCCAGTTTGCGCACCGCCTGTTTCCGCCAGGCAAACAAGGGCGCGATCCCCATCAACAGCACCAGCGCGCCGAAGAGCGGCCCGGCGACTCGCTTGAAATACGGCGGCCCGACGGTGATCTTGGTACCGGTCACCAGCTCAGAGATCAACGGGAACACCGTCCCCCAGAAGACCGCGAAGGTGATCGCCAGGAAGAGCATGTTTTGCAGCAAGAAAGCCGCCTCGCGGGAAAGGAAACTTTCCAACTGATGTTCGGACTTCAACGTATCCCAGCGGGCAAACAGGAGCGAGACCGAGCCGAGGAAGGTCAGGCCAATAAAGCCGAAGAACGCTGGGCCCAGCGCGGTTTTGGAAAAGGCGTGTACCGAGCTGATTACGCCGGTGCGGGTGATGAACGTGCCGAACAAAGTCAGCGAGTAGGTCAGGATGATCAGGATCATGTTCCACTTCTTCAACATGCCGCGCTTTTCGGTCATCATCACCGAGTGCAAAAAGGCGGTTCCGGTCAGCCAGGGCATCAGCATGGCGTTTTCCACCGGGTCCCAGCCCCAAAATCCGCCCCACCCCAGAACGTCATAGGCCCAGCGGCCACCCAACACCAAGCCGATGGAGAGGAAAATCCAGGCCACCAGCGTCCAGCGGCGGGTGGCGCGGATCCACTCATCACCGCTCGATTTGCCGGTGATGAGCGCGGCGATGGCAAACGCGTAGGGGATCACAAAGCCAGTGAACCCCAGATAGGTTGTCGGGGGGTGCCCGATCATGCCAAAATGACGCAGTAGCGGGTTCAACCCGCTGCCATCATCCGGGATGTAGGGCATCGCCCCCGCGGGCTGGAAGATCGCCATGGTCAGTTCCGCCGCGCCAGGAAAATGCCACATGCGGGTAAAGGGATTGGTAATAAAGACGACCACGCCGATAAAGAAAGCCGTCGTCAGCATGGCAACGGCAATCACATAAGGCATCAATTCGCGATCACGATCCCATTTCCGCATCAACACCACCATGACAAAGCCCGACATCAGCCAGGCCCAGAACAGCACAGAGCCTTGCTGACCACCCCACAGCGCGGTCACGCGCAGGAAAGGCGACATCGCCCGGCTGGCAACATCCGCCACATAGGCGAGGGAGAAATCCAGCGTATACAGCGCATATACCACGGCGATGACAGAGATCGTCAGGAGAGGGAACGTCAAAATTGCCGCGTTGCGTGCGCTTTCCACCCAGGGATCCCGGTTCGAGCGCCCTCCGTAGTAGGACGCCAGCGTGGCATAGACGCCCAACACAAACGCCAGGACTAAAGCAAGCAAACCAACATCGGTCAACATACGGTGCTCCTATTGAGAAGGTTCTTCAGGCGTGTACGGCTCGGCGAGCAGCTCTTCAATTTTGTTGTCCAGCTGAGGCGGCTGCAAAGGGCCGATGTGTACGCCGCGCAGCTCGCCGTTCTTGGCTACGTAAAAGGTCTCCGGCACCCCCTGGATGTTATAAGCCTGGGAGATGCGCGTGCCAATATCCGGGCCGTTGTAATAAGTGATGTCGAACTCTGCGATGTAGGCAAGGGCCTCTTCCTCGGTGTCCACATAGTCCACGCCAATGAAAACCACGCCCTGATCTTTGTATTTGCGCCAGGTTTGCTCCAGGTAAGGCGCTTCTTCACGACAAGGGGGACACCAGGAAGCCCAAAAGTTGATAATGACCACCTGGCCGCGCAATTCGCTCAGCGTGATGGTTTCGCCGTCGAAGGTCGTCAGGGTAAAATCGGGCGCCATGCCGCTATCCACCGGGCCGCGCTGCACACGGATCAACCCCCAGGCCAGCAACCCCAGCAGGGCGACGATGAAGCCATAGGCCAGCAGGGAAGCCAGCGAGCGCGGGCCACCCTCCCCATCCTCGCCTTGCGCCACTTCAGGATCGAGTATCTTTTCGCTGAGACGGATATCTTCTGTCATGGGTAAAACTCCATAATTTCCTGGATGGCCTGCTCCGCGATGCTGAGGTCGGCGGCCAACCAGATGATTAGCTTATCAGCTTGAAAGTAAAAATGTCTTTGCCCCATACCGTCCAGTTGATAGACCACGCGTCCCCCGTCCTCAAACTCCCCCGAGGGTATGAATGGGGAATTTCCCTGAGCGATCTTGGTCTCCATGTCGATGACCATCTTCCGGGCCAGCAGGCTCAATGGGCTTTCCGCAACCCATATCTTGGCTTCTTGATTCACCCCATAGGTGCCCACCGCGCCCCCTACCAGGGGGAACTCCTGACGATGCAGGCGCTCAAACTCATTCAACGCCTGCCTACCCTCGCTGACCGCGGTCAAGGGGAGAGTGGCAATTGAGGGGGGCAACGGAACAACCCCTGGGCTGGCAACCAACTGATTGAAATACAGAACACCTCCCCCAGCGAGGATCAGGGCCAGGCCAGCCAGGACTACCAGAAAAGGGAGAAATTTTTTCATTTGCGCCAGATCAACGTTCCCAGACAAAAACGCGTTCCGGGACATCCAGATTGAGCACGGTGATGGTGATACGAGAAGCTTCTTTCAGCAAAGGCTCGCCATCAATCCCGGATGGAAAAGAAAGCACCCCGCGGACATGATGGCCCCCGCGCTGCGCATCCCAGGCAACGGCTTCAACGGTATGGCCGGTATCCGTCGTCAGGGTAGCGAGGGCTGCCAGATCCATGCTCAAATCCACAGAATGCGTGTTAAGGGCCACGCTGAAATCCAGCGTCCCCCCAGGGCTGTTGAGGTTGAGCGGCACGATCTCAACCACCACGGCGCCCTGATCGTCCACGCGGGGCACATCTTCCACCCAGAGATCTGGATAAGTTGCCGGCGCCTGTTGGGCAGAGGACGCGACCGTCGACGCCGGAGCAGCGGCAGCTGATTCAGGTTGAATAGAGGATTGGGATCCACAAGCCGTCAATAAGACGGCGACACCGCCCAGAGCAAAGCGAATAAACCAGCGATGGCAAATTTTCATGTAACCTCCGTGCATAGTATCATGTGTTCAATGGCTTTGTTGCGTTCACGCATCAAGATGACGACCATCAGCACAATGCCGATGATCGTTGTACCCAACCCAACGAGCATAAAGGCGGTTTGATACTCCGCCAGGAAGGTGGCCGCCGCGGTCAGCCCCAGAATGGGCAGCACATCGGTGACGTGATGCGCGCAGCAGGCGACCATCGCCAGGGTCGACGTCGCCCCACTGGCCCCGGTAATCGCCCCTGAGGATCCCGTGTTGCTCACCGGGACGAACAGGCGCTTTTTCAAAATCGTGTAAAGGGCCATTTGCACCCCAAAGCCCAAAATGAGCGGGATGATGATCCAGCGTTCTTCCCAGAACAAATCCAGGGCGTGCTGCGGGGTCTCGGCCCAGGAAACCAACCCAAAGTAAAGCGCGGTCAAAAAGGCCATGCCAGCCAGAGCGCCCCCCAGCGGCCAGAGAATTCGCTTTGTAGTTGACATAAAAATATCATTCCCTTCGCAAGTGGTTCCCCTCTATCATAGCGAAGAGCCGCCCTCCCGACATGCGCCGTTTAGCGGGAGGGGGGATAAGCAATTCCGCCTATGTAAAACATCATCCTGAACAGGGGCATTTGTCACATAACAAAAAAGCAGGCGATCCTCTCGTGATCGCCTGCTGGATAGTGCTATGTAGAGGTGGCAACCTAGTGATTCATCCCGCCGCCATCCTGTCCACCGCCGCCACCGGGCATGCCGCCCTGGCCGTCATCGTGGCCGCCGCCGTTATCGCCGGACACGCCACCATTCGACCCGACGCCGCCGTTGCCGCCCGACATCGTCGGCGTGAACGTGGGGGTCACCACCGCGCCATTCCCTGCGCCTGCGCCGTTCCCCATGCCATTCCCCATGCCGGAGCTATTCGCAGCATCGGGAGTGTGCGTCGTCTCACCGGCGCCTGGCCCCATGTTTCCGTTGCCGCCGCCGTTTTCATTGCCGGCAGGCATCTGCGGCGAGGGGGTCGCCATTGGGCTGTTGTTGTCCATCGGGCCATTGCCGTTGCCATTGCCATTGCCGTTCATCGAGCCATCGCCAGAGGGCATACCGCCCTCATTATGCTCGCCGCCTGGCCCGCCCCCAGGCTGACCGGCCGGCGGGATCATGCTGTCCGTAGGCTGGGCATCCATGCCACCATTCGGCTGGCCCGCGCCTTCCATCTGGCCGTTCTGGCCATTGCCCTCTTGAAGGCCCTGCATCAGATGCTCCTGAATGGCCTCTTGCTCCCGCTGGGAAGCCTGCAACGCCATTTGGAGCGCCGCTTGCGCCTGCTCCGGCGCGGACTCCGCCAGGATGCTCAACATCTGCGTGTGTTGCTGCAACGACTGTTCAATCTGCGCTGCAACCGCCTGCATCTGCTGAGGGTTGCGCTCGGCAACCACCGGCACCATTTCGGCCAGGCCCTGCAATTCGCTGTTCAAGGCCTCAACCGCGGCGGGCAGATCCTCGTACCGCCCCGTCGCTAACAACGTTGCGATCTCGTCCACGCGCGCCTGGGTGAATGTCGCCTGCAATTGCAGATCGGCGACCGCATCCTGCGTCAACGCCAGTTGAGCATCCTCCACCAGCGTTTTCACCGGGAAGAGGAGATCTCCAGGCAGCGCATCCTGCGCAGCATAGGCCGTTGCTCCAGCTCCACCTACCAATAAAGTAAAAGCTACAATCAGTGAACTCAGTATGGGTAACATCGTCATTTTCTCCTTTCGTCGTCTAAAGAATTGGATGTTCCGCTTCGTTAGACTATGACGGGGAAAAGACGATTTGGATACGGCCTGTCGGAGGGAATCTGCCTCTGTCAGAAATTGCGCCCGGCCGCGCGCGGCGGCTTCAGGATCGCGCGGGGGCACGTCCTTCAGTTGCTCGATATACGCCCGCAGCCGGGGATGGATGTTTTTCTCAGGATCAGTCATTAGTTTCCTCTTCAGCGGCAATCAGCAGCCGTTCCAGCGACGCCAGGGCGCGGTGCTGCATTGCTTTGACAGCGCCCACCGTTTTACCCATGATGTTCGCAACCTCCTGATTCGACAGTTCTTCCAGATACTTCAACACAATCACCTGGCGCTGTTCATCGGTTAAAAGGCGCAGCGCCGCTCGCACGCGCTCACTTTCCAATTTGTGTTCAACGCGCTGGGCCAGGTCAACGTCGCTGCGCAGGGCTTTCTGATCTTCCAGGGCAACCGGTGGTGTGCGCCGGTAGTGATCCACAACCCAGTTGTGCGCCACGCGGTACAGATACGCCTGGAGGTGTTGCCTGGGACCGCCACCGCGCTTCAGCGCCAGCAAAAAACGGCTGAAGGTGTCGGCGACGCAATCTTCCGCCAGGTTCACATCCCC
>CAZZFZ010000136.1:0-1659 GCA_964653835.1 uncultured Anaerolineales bacterium | reverse complement strand
GCAAAAAACGGCTGAAGGTGTCGGCGACGCAATCTTCCGCCAGGTTCACATCCCCCAACAAGCGCATCGCATAGCGATACAGTTTTGGGCTGTAATGGTCATAGATCTCAGCCAATGCCTGCGGGTCGAACTGGCGGGCGAGCTTCAATAAACGGCGTTCAGGGGTCACGTTAGCTTTATACTCTATGACGGATTTCGTCAGCAATGGATACGGGTAGAATCTTCAACTCTTTTCACTGAGAGGCGTCACGCATCTGCCAGGGGGCGCGGTCAATCACCGGCAAGATCGCCTCTTTGCTGCAGCAACGTCCGGATGCGCGCAAGATTGTTGCCAAACCCGATCAGGACCTCCCCGTCAATCACCAGCGTAGGGGTGATGAATCGTCCGGCCAGGTCTTTGAGTTCTTGCATATACGCCTCGTTGGCGATCACGTCGCGCTCTTCATAGGCGATGTTCTGTTGGGCGAAGAAACTCTTCGCCATTTGACAATCCGCTCAGGTGGGTTGAGTGTATAACAAAATCCCCTGAGGTGTTTTGTGACGCTTCAACAATCGACCCAGCATTACCTATACTCCTCATATTTCAAGATAAACCAGGTGCTCAGGCGACCACCCAGGCAACTTGATGAGACAACGACCCCACGAGCCAATGCAGCCAGGTGGGGTAATTCGTTCTCCTTGTGCATTTGATTATAACCACAAAACAACAGCCCCGCCTCGACGACGGGGCTTTCCACATCATGCCGACAGAGATCAAGGAAGCGTTTTCAGATATTCCAGCAAATCAGCCAGGTCCTCATCGCTCAATTGCCAGCGAGGCATGACCGAACTCAACCGCTCGCCGTTGGGATGCCGGCCCTCAACCACCGCCATGCGGAAGGTCTCCAGGTCATAGCCTTCTGAACCACCATGGCCGCCTTCCTCTTCATGTTCTTCCTCACTGGCAAGCGCCTGATAGCGGATATCCGGCGCATCGATGACCTGCATATGCATCATCCGTCGCCCGCCGCGGCCATCAACCCCGTGGCAGGAAGCGCAAGCCAGTGAAGCGCCCATCATGCCACCGAAGCCCGGCCCACCCGTGTAACGGATGGTCTCGCCGCGATCATTGGTCGCGGTGAAGTAGATGCGCTCACCGTTGGAAGAGAAATTTCCACCAAACCAGCGAAACCCACCTGGAGCCACAGGCGCGCCTGGCCAGGCAACCGTGCAGGCCGCCAGGAAGAGGCCGCCTAAGAGAGCGAACAACGTGATTCGCAAAGACTTTGTCATGGCACCCTCCCGAATCAAACCGCTTTACGAGCGCGCGGCGCGCCACAGGCCGGGCAGGCCGTATCCTCTGGGGATAGGGTCTGTCCGCAATAGGCGCATGGTTGCGGTTTTAGCGCAGCCCCGCAGGTGGGGCACCAGGCAAAGCTGGACTGAACCGGCGTACGGCAGGTTGGGCAGAGGGTCTGCGCCGCGGGGGCAGCTTGAAGCAGCGCCCTGGGAGCGGTCTCTGGGGCCAGAGGTTTTTGCCGCACAATTTGCAAAATGTCTCGAACAGGACTTCCACCACACATGGTTCAACTCCTTATCCATTGCGAAGATGTCAATACTGAAGGGCAGGATAACAGGGTTTTGTAAAGGAAATTTGAAGATTCGATGAAGATTGTATAT
>CAZZFZ010000135.1:0-7845 GCA_964653835.1 uncultured Anaerolineales bacterium | reverse complement strand
TAAAGAGGGAAAAAGCCGCGTCTGATGGTCGCGAAAAAGGAAGCCTCCCCCTGCCGATCTGCGGAGTTGGTTGTTGGGGAGACCACGTATTGCGGACCACTCCGGGGAATGGCTGTCCTCCGGAATTGGCCCGCGCCCCCACTCCCTGTGAGGCAAGAGCGTCAAGGATAGAGGGTGAAGTCAGGCCTGGTGTTAGCGTGGCTCGATGATGAACCGTATCGCCGTTCGCACCTTGCCGTCAATTTCTACATCCACAAAAAAGGGGATGAAGATGATGTTGTAGCCATCTTCATCCAGGTACCCTTTGGCAAGTGCCAGAGCTTTGACGGCTTGGTTGACGGCGCTGGCTCCGATGGCCTGCACTTCGGCGCGCTGGTGTTCACGAAAAACACCGGCAATCGCCCCGGCTACAGCAGAAGTCCGTGAATTTGCTGCGACCTTAATCGTATCGATGTGACCGTGATCAGTGTTCGCTGGTTCCATTGCGCTTCCTTTTTGGATGAATTGGAGGTCACGTTGTAAATTTATTGTAGTGTATTTTCAAGGCGGAATCAAGCAACAATTTTAGATGAATTTGGTCTGAAATAGTGATCCTCAGGACTCATGCTATAATCTTGCGCACGATCAAAAACCAACTTCAGGATTCTCGGATAACTTTATGAATTTTTTAATCACTGGCGCAGCGGGGTTTTTGGGTTCTGCCCTGGCGAATCAGCTTGCCCGCGACGGACATCAGGTCCGCGGGCTGGATGACCTTTCCCGCGGCGACCCGGCTGTGCTGGACGACAGCGTGCACTTCACCCGCGGCGACGTAAACGACCGTCCCAAGCTATGGACTCTGTTGCAAGATGTGGATTGCGTATATCACCTCGCGGCGCGCGTTTCCGTCCCAGAGTCGATCCTTTACCCGCGGGAGTACAACGCTGTCAACGTCGGGGGGACGGTCAGCCTGATGGAGGCCATGCGCGATGTGGGCGTGCGGCGGGTGGTTTTCGTCTCATCGGGGGCGATTTACGGCCGCCAGGGAGAACAGCCTTTGCAGGAAAGCGCTACGCCTCACCCGGATTCCCCTTACGCAGTCAGCAAGCTCTCCTCGGAGTTTTATGTGCGCACCATCGGCCAGCTCTGGGGGATTGAGACGGTCAGCCTGCGCGTGTTCAACGCTTACGGGCCTGGGCAGCATCTGCCACCCTCGCACCCGCCGGTGATCCCTAACTTTTTGTGGCAGGCGGTGCGTAATGGCAGCATTGTGATCCACGGTGATGGGCAGCAAACGCGCGACTATGTTTACGTGGATGATGTCGTGCGCGCCATGGTCGCCGCGGCGACCGCGCCGACGGTGGACGGGTTGGTGATTAACGTAGGCAGCGGCACCGAAGTCAGCGTGCGCGGCTTGGCGCGCGCCATCACCGAACTGACGCAGAGCCGCGCCGAAGTGATTTACAACCCGCGCACCAGCTCAGGGGTGGATCGCATGTGTGCCGACCTCACCCTGGCGCGGGAAAAGCTTGGCTTTGAGCCGCGCGTCACCCTCGAAGAGGGCCTCCAGTTGACGATTGAGCGCGATCCGCGCTTTCAGGTTATCCCAGCGAGGGAATAAAGCGTCACTTTTGAAGGGGGAGTGGGGTTAAACAAAATGCCGGCCGCGTTCGACGCGGCGGTTTTACTCTCAAACAGTATGGATTGTGGAGGCGCTTTATGAAATTGCTCGCTGGTAAGACCGCCTTAATTTTCGGCATTGCCAATAAACGTTCGATTGCCTGGGGAATCGCGCAGGCTTTCCATAAGCATGGCGCACAATTAGGGTTTAGCTACGCTGGCCCGGCGCTGGAGCGCCGTGTGCGCCCGCTAGCCGAATCGCTGGGCGTGACCTTTGTAGAGCCGTGCGATGTCTCCAGCGATGAGGAGATCGCCCGCGTGGCCGAGAAGGCGCAGCAGACCTTCGGCGGTGTGGATATCCTGGTGCACTCGATCGGCTTTGCCAACCGCGATGAGCTGCAGGGGCCGTATTACAACACCAGCCGGGAGGGGTTCCACCTGGCGATGGACATCAGCGTGTATTCGTTCACTGCGCTGGCGCGCGCTTTTCAGCCTCTGCTGCGCCCTGGTGGCGCCCTGCTCACGCTGACCTATTATGGCGGCGACAAGGTTGCCCCGAACTATAATGTGATGGGCGTGGCGAAGGCCGCGCTGGAGGCATCCACGCGCTATCTGGCTTACGATTTCGGGCCGCAGAACGTGCGCGTCAACGCCATCTCGGCCGGGCCGATTCGCACGCTGGCCGCGGCAGGCGTGGGCGGGTTCAAAGCCATGTATAAGCAGTTCGTCGATTTCGCCCCCTTGCAGCAGGAAATCACGATTGAAGATGTGGGCAACACGGCGGTGTATCTGTGTTCGGATTTGGCGGCCAAGACGACCGGCGAGGTCGTTTTTGTGGATGGCGGTTACAACATCCTCGCCGTCCCCGCCCCTCGTGAGGACTTTGAGAGCTAGGTTCTATTCCAGTTGAATCTCCAGCCCGTGCCGCGCTAAGGCACGGATGGCGTTGCTCAGGGCTTTGGTTTTCCCCGTTTGGGCATACAGCGCCCCCAGGATGGTTTTGACCTCCTGGGGGTGTTTTGCGCTCCAAGCGCCCGAGAGCGCCCGCGCGATCACCCAGTCGTTGGGGTGTGAGGCGTTTGCCCAGTCGGCGAGCAGATCCAGCACAATCGGGGCGAGGCCGCCCTCGGCCAGATGAACCAGCGTCTGCGCCAGCGCGGCGCGCACCTGTGGATCGTCATCTTCGCCCAGGGGCCGAATCCAGTCAATGACCTGATCGCCTTCGAGAGGGGCAAGCGCGGGCAGGGCGCGGAGTCCGGCGGCGCGCAAACGCGGCGAGGGGGCGACGAGCCATTCTTTGAGCAGTTCCCTGAGCCTGGCGGAGTGAGGTTCTTTGAAGCAGGTCAGCGCGTCGGTCAGCGCCTCGTGGACTTCGGCGCGGGCATCCTGCGCCAGGCGGCGCAGCAGTTTCGCGGGGACATCGCCAGCGCGCAGATAACGCCGCCCCAGCGCGGCAGCGCCGATCGCTCTCACGGCGGCCAGCGGGTGTTCGGTCAGCGGGCGGAGTTGCGAGACTGGCCGATGGGCGAGGATCTCCCCCGCGGGGTGGACGACTTGCTCTAGGAAGCCTTCGCCAAGGCGGCGGTTGGAGGCGACTTCGGGCAACGCCATCAAAAGCGCGAAAGCGGCCTCCAGGGCTTCGGGATGCCCTAATCGGGCGGCGGCTTTGATATCGGCAAGTATCTGGCGGTAGCGGGCTTTCATCGGCGGCGCTCAGGGCGCGATCAATCCCTCAATCGCGGTCTGTGCTGCGGTGGCCGGATCGGTTTGTTCTTTCAGGATGTCAATGGTGGCTGTGCTCAACAACGGGCCGAGCGTCTGCCCCGTGGCGGGGGGAGTCAGGAAGATCGAAGCGCTGATCTTGCCCAGCAGTGCGTTGTCGGGATGATTTTCCCAGCCGGTCTTCAGGGCGGCAGGGCGCGGGGGAAGGTATCCGGCGGCGCGCGTCCAACTTGCCAGGAAATCCGCCGTGGTCAGGAACTCGGCGAGTTCGGCGGCCAGGTGTTGCCGCTGGGTGTCGCCGCTGGTCAGCGCCCATACCCAGCCATCCCCCGCAGTGATGGGGACGCCGTGGGGCGTGGGCAGCAGGGCGATAGCCGAACCGGTTGGCGTGGCTTGCAGGTAGAGCGATGCCCAGGTAGTCACCATGTCCGCCTGCTGCTCCTGGTATGCCTCCCAGGCCTGTTGGCTGGTTTCGTATTGCGTCAACCAGAAGGGGAACACGCCGTTGCGGTTTCCCTGGTAAATGAAAGTCAGAGTGTCGGTCAACGGCAGCATGTCCAGGGCGGGGTTGCCTTCCGCGTCTGTGACTAAGCCGGTGGCCGCCTGGTAGAGCGTGAGGGTGAACAATCCGTTGGGATCGCCCGCGGCGAAGGCGATGGTCTGCCCGCTTGTGAGGGTTTCGTCCCAGCTCGCCGGGGGCGTTTCAATCACCGCCGGGCGGTAGACCATCACCAGTGCGTCCCCGGCGAAGGGGATGCCCAGCGTGCTGTTTTGCACGTGCGAGAGCTGCCGGGCGAAATCGTACCAATCGGGGTCGTCCATTACATTGGTCAGCCCATCGTAGGTGTGCAGCAGGCCGTCGCTGGCGGCTTGCTGCAGCGCGGCGTAGGGCAGCGCCACCAGGTCGGGCAGCGCCAGCGGCGCGGCGACCTTGGCGGTCTTCAGCGTGTCGAGGATGCCGCCCGGTCCCTCCACGGGTTTGATGCGCGTCTCGATGGTGACTCCCGCACGGCGGGAGGAAAACTCCTCCAGGCGGGCTTGCAGGATGCGCCCGGCGGCGCTTTCGGAGCCGGGGGCGAACTCCGGGGGCAGCCAGATGCGCAGGGTGAGGTTACCCGCCGCGGGTTCAGTGGCATTCGCCGAGGCAGGGGTCGGCGTGGGGGCAGGAGTCGGCGAGGGGAGCGGGGTTTCCGTCGCGGGCCGGAGCGCGGCGCAGCCCGCCAGCAACAGGCTGAGGAGAAAAATAAACCAGCGTGGTTGTGGGTTCATCCGTCAGTCTCCCAGTTCAACCGGCGCGCGGAGCAACGCTAGCAGCAGGCGCTGCGCCTGTTCGACATCCTGAGCGTCAACCATTTCGGAGGGGCTGTGAACATAGCGGCAGGGGATGGAGAGGCAGCCCGCCGGGACCCCGGCGCGGCTGAGCTGAATGGCGCGGGCGTCGGTGCTGCCGTATTCCAGGATTTCCATTTGATAGGGGATTCTGGCCGCCTGGGCGGTGCGCGTCATCCAGTCCACCACGCGCGGATCGGCGATCATGCCGCTATCCTTGACTTTGATGGCCGGGCCTTTGCCCAGGGCGACATCCATGGTGATGCCTTTGGGCGTGTCGCCGGTGATGGTGACGTCCACGGCCAGCCCGAGGTCGGGTTCCACGCCGAAGGCGGCGGTGGTCGCCCCGCGCACGCCGACCTCCTCCTGCACGCTGAAGACGAAGTAGACCTCGTGCGGCGTTTTTTCAAGCTGCCGCATCGCGGAAATCAGCAGCGCCACGCCGATGCGGTCGTCCATCGCTTTGGAAACCCAGCGCCCGTTCATTGTGGTGAAGGGACGGTCGAAGACGGCCACCGCGCCGACCTCGATGGGACAGTCAGCGCGGCTCTTGGCGCCGACGTCAATATACATTTTCTCGATGGGCGGGACATGATGGCGGTTATCCACGCGCTCGAGGCCGATGACGCCTTCCACACCGCTGAGGAAGCGCACCCGCCCGCCGGGTGCGTAGCGCGGGAACACGCCGCCGATGCCAGTGAAGCGCACAAAACCGTTTTCGTCAATATGCGTGGCAATCACGCCGATTTCGTCCATGTGGGCAGCGAGCATGATGCGCAGTCCCTCAGGCTGCCGCGTCCCTTTGCGGGCGATCAGGTTGCCCAGCGCATCGGTGCGGATTTCATCGGCGCAGGATTCGATCTCCGCCAGCACGGCCTGGCGGATCTGACGTTCCGCGCCGGGTGGGCCGGGGATTTGGGTCAGCTTTTCAACCAGCGATTGCATAAAGCTCTCCTCTGTGTTGGTGATGTCAGCGCGCTCCGGCCAGCAGGTCGGCGGGCAGGCGGCTGAGCGCGGCGTGGATCAGGCGCAGGGTGTTCTCCCAATCCGCCAGGCGGATGATGGATGCGGCGGTGTGCAGATAGCGCCCCGGCACGGAAAGCGAGACGCTGGGGACCCCGGCGCGCTGGCGGTGAATCGCCCCGGCGTCGGTGCCGCCCCCGCCGGGTTGCCGCAACTGGTAGGGGATCTCCAGGGCGGTGGCGGTCTCGCGCAGGTGGCGGATCAGGCGCGGGTCGGATAGGGTGGCGCTGTCGGCCACGTAGATCGCCGGGCCTGCGCCCAGGCGGGTGTTGTAGCGGGTGTTCTCCTCGCCGTCCCAGGCGGGCAGGTCGTTGGCCGGGGTGCAATCCAGGGCGATGCCCAAGTCGGGGTTGTGGGCGTGGGCGGCCACCTGCGCCCCGCGCAGCCCGACTTCCTCCTGCACGGTGAAGGCGGCCAGCAGGTCAACATTCGGCGGGGCGTGGCGCAGCAGTTCGATCAGCGTTGCCACGCCGATGCGGTCATCCAGGGCTTTGGCGCGCAGGCTAGGGCCGAGGCGGGCGAAGCGGGTGGCGAAGGTCGCCCGGTCACCCACTTTGACTTTCCCGGCGTTCTCCGGCCCGACGTCAATGCGCATGCTCTCCACCGAGGGGGCCTTCTCGCGCTCGCGGGCGGTGGCCAGGTGAATCGGTTTTGCGCCAATCACCGCAGGGATCTGATCCCTGCCTACCAGCACCGCTTTGCCTACCAGTTGACGCGGATCGAGGCCGCCGACGGTGTCGAAGCGGAAGATCCCTTCGCCGTCGTCGGCGGTGAGCATGAAACCCACCTCGTCCATGTGGGCGGCGATCATCACCCGCGGGTGTTTCTCGCTGCCGCGGCCGCGCCGGATGGCGAGCAAGTTCCCCAGCGCGTCCACGCGGGTTTCGTCGGCCAGGGATTTGATCTCGTCCAGCACAATCTGGCGCACCGCGTCTTCGTCGCCGGAGACGGCGCTGGCGTTGGTCAGGCGCTCCAGCAGGCGAAGCTGGGCGGCGCGGATCTTAAGAGCGGGCAGTTTCTCAGGCATGATCCAGGCTCAACTGTTCGATGAAATCGGGTTGCAGGCTGGCGATGAACTCGGCCAGCAATCGCCCAGCGCGGCGGATATCGCGCAGGTCAACCATCTCGACCGGCGTGTGCATGTAGCGCAGCGGGATGCTGACCACCAGGGTGGGGATGCCTTCGCGGGCGGTTTGCAGGGCATAGGCGTCAGTGCCGGAGTGCCGCGGCATCGGCTCCATGTGGACGGGAATCTCCAGGCGTTCCGCCGTTTCCCTGACGGCGCAGTACAGACCGGGGTGGATGTTCGGCCCCCAGCCAAGGGGAATCCCCTTGCCCAGGGGGAAGGCTTTGTGTTTGGGGGTCTCCGGCCCCTGCGCCCAGGTGACGTCAATTGCGATCGCCAGTTGGGGTTGCAGTTCAAATGCCGAGGTGGCCGCGCCCCCCAGGGTTTCTTCTTCCTGCGCGGTGGCGACCGCCCACACATCCCAAGGATGGTCGCGCCCCTGTAACAGTTCCAGGCAGTGGGTGAGGGCGACGACCGAGGCGCGGTTATCCAGCGAGTGACCGGCGAGCAGGTTTTTTCCCATCTCAATCGGCGGCTGGGCGAAGGAGACCAGGTCGCCGGGGCGCACGTTGGCGCGCACCTGCCGCGGCGAGAGGCCGATGTCTACCAGCAGGTGTTCCAGGGGGACCGGGCCGCTCTGGGCTGAGGGAGGGAGCAGGTGCGCCGGGGGCTGGACGATCACCCCGGGGAGATCGCGCCGCCCGTGAACGGTGACCAGTTGACCGGGCAGCACGCGCGGGTCCAGCCCGCCGATCTCGCTCAGGTGGAGAAAGCCATCCACCACTTTGGAGACCATCAGGCCGATGGCGTCCATGTGTGCGGCCAGCAGGATTCCGGGGCGCGGTTCGGGGGCGCTGCCGCGCTTCAATCCGTGCAGGCTGCCCAGGCGGCTGAGGGTGAGTTGATCGGTAAGCGGCTCCCAGGCCTCGGCGATCAAGTGCTGGACGGGGCGCTCGTGCCCGGAGAGGCCGGGGGCGGAGATCAGTTTTTTGAGCAAAGGTCGGATGGTTTTCATGGTTAAAGCTCTAAATGCGCGGCCCTGGCGCTGTCCCTTTGACAGCTCTGACGCGTCCGCAGAGTCGGATAGTGTGTGTGCCCGTGGGTGG
>CAZZFZ010000134.1:0-7914 GCA_964653835.1 uncultured Anaerolineales bacterium | reverse complement strand
GCGTAGCAGATCGCCGCCAGCTTGCCGCTGAGCAGCGATTTGAACTCCGACATGGCGTTCCAGAGTTCGATGCCGGTGTAGCCATGCACATCCCAGCTCACCCAGGAGAGGTCGTCTTCGTCGAAGGCTGGGGCGGCCGGATCCAGGGGGTGAGCGATGAACGCCAAGCCGCCGGTGGCCCGCACGCTATCAATCAATTGTTGGGGGTCTTTGGCCAGCGGTCCCATCGCCCGATTCGCGCCAAAGACCAGCAGGTGGTTCTTCTGTGGTTTGCGCGTCTGGTCGTGGACTTCTTCGCCAACCAGCAACAGCACTCGGCGGTCGCCGTCTTCGTAGTATCCCTCTGGCCCCTGAACCCAGACGTTGTGATCGGTGACGATGACCACATCCAGCCCGACGCGCAGGGCGGCCTGCGCAATTTCGGCATGGGTGGTGTGCCCGTCGGAATAGGTGGTGTGCATGTGCAGGTTGACGATGTATTCGTTCATGTTTGACGTAACCAGTAGTGAACGGTATAATCCAGCCCTGCTAAAAAGGGCCAGGAGTGTCCTTTATCCTCAATAGGAGGTTCGCGAGTGGAAACCTATCTCGATATCGCTTTGATTATAACGTCAATTGCCTTGATCGCCAGCGTGATCTTGCAAAGCAAGGGTGCGGGGCTGGGCGGATTGACCGGCGCGGATACCGGCGGCATTTTCACCGCCCGTCGCGGCGTGGAAAAACTGCTCTTCCGCGTGACGATTGTGCTGAGCTTTTTGTTCTTCATCCTGGCAATATTGTCGGTGATCGTCACCGGGTAATTCAGATTCCCCAGGGCGCCAGGGTTCAGGCAACCGGGCCATCGCCGCGGTTGCAGCCGAATGCCTGTGCGCCTTTTTTCTTGTTTGAGATTCTTCTATGAAGCGATTACGCTGGCAGCTACTCATCGTCGTTCTGGCACTGGTGGCGATTGGCATTCTCTTGATCGGTCAGCAACCGGTTGCGGTGCAACCTCTTCCGCCAGAGCCTGTCGCCGGTGGTGTGTATACCGAGGGGGTGATCGGCTCGCTCTCGCGCCTGAACCCGGTGCTGGCGTTTTACAACGCTCCTGATCGTGACGTGAACCGCCTGCTCTATAGCAGCCTGATCCGCTTTGATGATCGCGGCCTGCCCCTCCCGGATTTAGGTGAATCCTGGGGGATTTCGCGCGACGGCACAGTGTACAACTTCTCTCTGCGCAGTGACGTGCTGTGGCACGATGGCAACCCTGTGACGGCACGCGACGTGGCCTTCACCATCGGCCTGATGCAAAACCCAGCCATGCCCGTGCCAGAGGATTTGCGCGGTTTCTGGTCGGCAATTGAGGTGAACGTGCTGGACGCCCAGACGCTGCAATTCCGTCTCCCCGAACCGTTTGCCCCATTTTTGGATTATCTGACCTTTGGGGTGTTGCCCGCGCACTTGCTGGAGGGGTTGACTCCCGAGGAATTTATCAACGCCCCCTTTAACCTGCAACCGGTGGGCAGTGGCCCGTTCCGCTTCGGCCAGTTGATTGTTGAAAACGACCAGATCGTCGGTGTGACGTTGACGGCCAATGAGAAATACTTCGCTGGTCGCCCGTTCATCGATCAGGTCATCTTTCGTTATTACCCGGATGCCCCCTCCGCCATGGCGGCGTATCAGGCGGGCGAGATACAGGGGATCAGCCAGATCAGCAGTGAGATCCTCCCCGCGGCGCTGGCCGAGCCGGAGCTGAACCTTTACACCAGCCGCTTGCCGCAACTCACCCTTCTGCTGTTTAACCTGGATAACCCCCGTTTGCCCTTTTTTACGGATGTTTCCATCCGCCGCGCGTTGTTGCTGGGGTTGAATCGTCAATGGATGGTGGATCGCGTGCTTGATGGACAGGCAGCCATCGCGGATGGCCCGATCTTCCCCAACACCTGGGCGTATTACGAGGGAATGCCGCGCCTGCCCTATGACCCGCAGCAGGCGATTGATCTTATTCGCGAGGCGGGCTACACCATCCCCGCTGAAGGTGGGGATGTGCGCGCTAACGAGGATGGGGTGTTTTTCTCCTTTACATTGCTTCATCCCGAGGGAGAACCGTATACCTCGCTGGCGCAAGTGATTCGCGAAAACTGGAAAGCGCTGGGCGTGGAGGTCACGCTGCAGGCGGTTCCGTATGAAGAATTAATCAACACCTACCTGGAGCGGCGCAATTATGAGGCCGCACTGGTGGATCTGGCCCTCTTCCAGTCGCCCGACCCGGACCCGTATCCATTCTGGCATCAAACGCAGGCCACCGGCGGGCAGAATTATTCTCAGTGGGATGATCGTCAGGCGAGCGAGTATCTGGAGCAGGCGCGCATCACGGTGGACCCCGCCGAGCGCACCCGCCTCTACCGCAACTTTCAGGTGCGGTTCGCCAACGAGTTGCCCGCCCTCCCGCTGTATTACCCTATGTACACCTATGGCGTCGACGCGATGGTGAAAGGGGTGCGCATTGGGCCTTTGTTCGATACGCCTGATCGCTTCAATACGATTACGGAGTGGTACCTGTTTGCTGAACGGGTGAGCGGTTTGGAGCAGGCTCCTTCCCCCACACCATAGAATCGGGAAAATAGATAACGAGAACAAAAACGGCGGCTTCGGTTGAGAAGCCGCCGTTACGTTTACTGCTTTGAACTTTTAAGGTGCGCTGAACAGCGCATCCTCGACTTCGAGCAGCCGTCTGGCAAGCACATCAAGGTCGGATGCCGCAGCGTAGGCGTCGGAGTCCAGTTCTTTGATAACGAGGGAGAGACGTTGCTGCAGAGAGGTGGCCACTTCCTGTTGATCGGTGGGCAGGAGGGAGGCCATCTTTTCGAGTGTCTTGCTGGTTTGATCAAGGGTCAGGCGCGCCCGCGCCGGGTCATCCCCGGCAAGCGCCAGGATGGCGTTGGCGACGTCCAGGCGGGCGTTGAGGATGGCGATGCGAAGTTCATAGTTTCCCTGGACGGCGAGCAGTTGTTCGTTTTCGGCGATAAGCTCGTCGTTTTGGGTGCGGACGGCTTCCAGTTCGGAGATCTGGCTTTCCAGGTCCGCGATCTGCGCCTGGGCGCTTTCCAGTTGCGCCTCTAATTCCCGCGCCTGTTGTTTGGCGCTGGTGATGGCAGGCTGGTAGACGGTGTACAGTGCTGCGGCGAAACCGACACCAAAGATAATCAGCAGAGTCAGCAGGCCGCGCAGCAGGCGGCGGAAGAAGCGGCGGGCTTTGCTTTCCGTGGCAGGTTTTTCGGGTGGTGGCGCCTCTGTAGCTGGCGTTGTGGTCTCTTGGGGGAAAGGTGCTTCCTGCGCGGGGGCTTCGGCCACTGGCTGTGTATCTTTTTGCGGGAGGGTGGTTTCATCCGCGAGCGGATTGGTGTTTTCAAGATCGGACATGGTTGGTTTTACTCCGTTTGTTGAACAATTTGCACATGAGTCGTTCGACAGGTGTGTCAGGAAGAGGGATTTTACTGTGTGCTATCGGGTTCTGCAACCGTGAGGAGCAGATCGCGTAATCCCTCCAGGAAAGAGGTGAAGCGGGTGTTGTCGTTCTGCAGGGTGCTGATCTCGGCGTTGAGCGCTTTTGTTTGCTCAGCCAGTTGTTTGATATCAGCGTTGAGCGCCTCAATCTCCTGGCTGAAATCCTCAAAGTTGGCCACCCGCGTTCGGAGGCTATCCAAATCCTGTTCCAGCAGGTTGACCTGTAATTCCAGGCCACTCACCTGGCGGCTGAGCCGGTCCAACTCCGCGGGGCGTACGAAGCGCAGCCCGCCATTGATGCCTACGAAGATACCGAACACCAGCGCCAGCGTGAGGATGATGCTCAGTAAGCTGGTGAGCAAGGCGATTCCCCAGGTCTGGCGTGCCGTGACTCCGGCAACGGCTGGGGTGCCAGGAGGTTCGCTGGATATGGCCTCTTCGGGTTGAAGTTCGGCCTCAGCTTCTTCTTCCAGAGCGATATCCTCGAAGGAGGCGAAATCATCTGCGTCTGACGTCTCTGGCTCGGCGAGGGGTTTCGTCTCGTCCGGGGAGGGTGGTTCCTCGAAGGTTACCAGCGGGAGAAGTTTCTGCACCGAAGTGGGGCCGATTCCCTCAACGCGCCTAAGGTCCTCGACCGAGTCGAAGGGGCGGGCAGCGATAATCCGTTCGGCCAGCGCTTTTCCTATCCCCGGCAGGGAGATCAGCTCCTCGATGTCGGCCGTGTTCAAGGAAATCAGGTCAGCCATGTTGAACTCCTTCTATCCAGCGCATGATGTGCAGACTGGTTGTCATTATCCCGTTTCGGGCAATCCGTCAGCGTGGGGAGATTGCCTTATGTGCATTATCCCAGATTTTAGGTAAAAATACCAGACGCCGTCATGGGTGATCTGGACAAATGTCAATAGATTCAGGAAATTTGCCACTTGGTTTTACCCCATGACGCGACTAGACTTGCAAGATACCCTGGGGTTGTGCCTCGTGTGGCAATGTTGGCCGACACCGCAGCGAGAGATGTACGATGACCAAGAAAATTGAAGTGATGCAGCAGATGAAAATTTTCAGCGGGTTTGAGCCTCGCCAGATGGCGCTGCTTGAGCCTCTGATGGAAGTGTGTGAATATCAGGAAGGCGAGGAGATTTTTCAACAGGGCGATCCGGCCGAGCACCTTTATATCGTTATTGAGGGGCGGGTTGCCATCGTTTACAAGCCGGAAGATGGAACAGAGATCACCGTAGCGCGGATAAAAAAGGATGGCGTGTTTGGATGGTCGGCCGCGTTTGGCACGGGGGAATACACGTCGGGAGCCGTCTGCCGCGAGGCAGGCCGGTTTTTACGCATCCGCGGCGAAGATCTAAAAATGTTACGTCAAAATCACCCTAAAACGGGTATACTTGTCCTGGATCGATTGGCGAAGGTGGTGGCCAGCCGCCTCAAGCAGACTCATCACCATGAGCAGGTCGTCGCCATGTTGGAAGATGGTTTGATTAACGGTGTGAAGCCCATTGGAGGCTGAAGATGAGCACAGGAGAACTCCCCTCGACCGAATTTTCCAAAGAGGAGATGCTGCGCGGCCTGATTGAGCGGATCAGCGCCTATATTGAGCAGTATCATGGGGGTTGGGTGGAGATGGTCTCGTTTCAGGATAATGAACTGAAAGTTCGTCTGGGCGGGGCTTGCATCGGCTGTCCCCTTTCGCCGTCTACGCTTCACGGCTGGGTGGCCGGGACGGTTAATCAATTTTTCCCTGATGTCACCGTTGTAGGCGTTAACGAGGAGTAGGAGGAAGACGATGGATCTCTATGATGTGATTTCTTTTTTCAGCGGCCTGGTGCAATTCGCTGGCCTGTTGGTTTTTGGCGTTGGCGTGGGGGTGCTTACCGTGAACGTTTTTCAGCAGCCTGAGCAGCGCTGGCAATTGCAAATGGCGATCGTTTTGGGCTTTTTCTTCCTCTCTGCGGTAGTGGCTGCTTTTGTTACTCCCGGCGGTGTGGGCGCGTTTGGGCTGGGCGCTGGGGGCGCTTTGCTCTTTTGGGGGGTGAAGAAAGGCGCGCAATCATCTGATGCCTCAGAAGAAGATTGACCTGAATCTGAATAACAAAACGGGCAGCCAGGTGGCTTGCCCGTTTTTATTTAAGCAGATTTGAATGGTTTTCAGGGGGTGTCAGGCCCCAGCCTCGCCCGCCACGCCCAGCGGATTGCGCGCCAGGAATTCTTCCACGCGCAGGATGTTATCACCAGCGCGCTGGATGGTTTTCAACAACGTGTTCATGGTTGAGATTTCTTCCAATTGCTCGGTGACGAACCAGCGCAGGAAGTCCTGGGAGATGTAGTCCTTATCTTTTATGGCGATGTCCATCAGCTTGTTAATCATCGCTGTGACTTCGGTTTCCCATTCCAGCGCCAGGCGGGCGCAGTGTTCGGGGGATTCAAAGCCATGACTCGATTCTGGGATCGCCGGGATGCGCACCTCGCCGCCGGCTTCTACAAGATAGTGCACGAACTTCATGGCATGCATGTTTTCTTCCTCGGCCTGGCGGTAGAAGAAGGCGGCCAGTTGGGGGAGGTCGTCGGCGTCGAAATAAGCGGCGATGCTGACATATTGCAGGCTGGCACCAAATTCAGCGCCGATTTGGGTGTTGATGGCGCTTTCAAGTTCTTTGCTAAGTAACATTCTTTGTCGTTCTCCTTGTCTACAGTCATTCTCGGTTAACTATTGGGATTATAGCATGTGAATGACTTTAGATAGTCATGGCGCAGCCATCCGCCCGCGGGTCACTGCCGCCGATCAGCGCGCCACTTTCTGCGCGCAGGATGACCTGCCCGCGGCCGAAGATCGCCCGCGCATACCCCGCTGTTGGCTCGATGGGATGCCCCATCGCCGCGAGTTGATCCATCACCTCAGGGGGAATGCCCTCCTCCAGGGCGACTTTCCCTCCCGCCTGCCCGTCGGTGATGCAGAAGCGCGGGCGGTCGAGCGCGGATTGCGGATCCAGGTGATCGTCAATCAATGCGCTGGCAACCTGTAAATGTCCTTGCGGTTGCATGAACCCGCCCATCACGCCGTAACAGGCAAATAGGGCTTCCCCTGCCAGATGACCGGAGACGGAAGACCGGTTTTCCCTGTCCCCTGTCTTCTGTCCTCTGTCCCTTGTTATCATCCCCGGAATGATAGTATGATATGGCCGTTTTCTCGGCATGAGGGCATTTGGATGATCCGGGTCGAGGCTGAAGTTGTGCCCCCGGTTTTGCAGCGTGAACCCCCAGCCGCGGGGGACGATGCCGGTGCCGAAGCCCATGTAGTTGCTGTTGATGAACGAACAGGCGTTGCCCTCGGCGTCGACCACTGACAGGTAGACGGTATCGGAAGAGGCAACGGGGGTGCCGCGTCGTTGATCGAGTGTGGCTTGTTTGGGGTCAATTTGCTTTCTGCGGTCGGCGGCGTAGGCTTTGGAGAGCAGTTCCGCCATGGGGATGTGGGCGAAGGCGGGATCGGCCACGTACCAGCGCGCGTCGGCGAAGGCCAGGCGCAGGGCTTCGATTTGCAAGTGCAGCCGCGCCGCGGAGAGCGGGGAGAGCGCGCCCACCTCGAACCCCTCCAGGATGTTGAGCGCGATCAGGGCGGTCAACCCCTGTCCGTTGGGCGGGCACTCCCAGATGCGGTAACCGCGGTAGGTGGTGCTGATGGGGTCGTCCCAGGTGACCTGATGGGCGGCCAGGTCGTCCAGGCTCAGGCAGCCGCCGGCCTGCTGCACCACCGCGACGATGGCCTCGGCGATCTCTCCCTGATAGAAGGCTGCCGCGCCACCCTCGGCCACGGCGTGGAAGGTGCGCGCCAGCCCCGGGTTGCGGAAGATCTCCCCCGGCCGCGGGGCGCGCCCCTCGATGGTCAGCTCGTGCCCGTTGAGCGCCCGCGCCAGTTGACGCTCCGCTCCTCGCGCCCAGAAGTGAGCCGTCACCGGAGCGACGGGAAAGCCCTCCTCCGCCAGGCGGATCGCCGGGGCGAGCACCTCAGCCATGTTCATGCGTCCGAAGCGCTCCACCAGCGCGCACCAGGCCGAACACGCGCCAGGGACGGTGATGGTATAGGGGTGGTAAGGATCGGAGATTTCTGATTTCTGATTGGCGAGTAAGCCAGCCTGTTTGACACGCTCTATCGTCAAGGCGGCGGGGGTGCGGCCAGAGCCGTTGAGAGCGCTGACCCGTCCGGTTTGGGCGTCGTAGTACAGGGCAAAGGCGTCGCCGCCGATGCCGGTGGAAGTCGGCTCGGTGACGTTGAGTGCCGCGGCGGTGGCGATGGCTGCATCCGCGGCGTTGCCGCCGCGGGCGAGGATCTTCAGCCCGGCGGCCACCGCCAGCGGTTGCGAGGCCGCCACCATGCCGCCTTTCCCCATCCCCGGCGAGAGGCGTGAATCGAAGGCGTAGCGATAG
>CAZZFZ010000133.1:5864-7915 GCA_964653835.1 uncultured Anaerolineales bacterium | reverse complement strand
CCCACCTACATCCCCACCGCCTTCCCCACCCCCGCGCCGACGTCCACGCCCACGCCCGTCCCCACGCAGGCGCCACCGCCGCCCCAAACCAACCAGGATAGCGGCCCGGCCGCGGCGATCAACTACCCCCAAGACCAGGTCAACATCCTGCTGCTCGGCTCGGATCAACGCCCCGGCGAAATCGGCTTCCGCACCGATACCATCATCCTGCTGAGCGTGAACACGCGCAACAAAACCGCCAGCATGGTCTCCTTCCCGCGCGATCTTTACGTCTATATCCCCGGCTGGTATTACGACCGTATCAACACCGCCATGTACCGCGGCGGCTTCCCGCTGCTCGCCCAAACGCTAGAATACAACTTCGGCGTGCGCGTGGATCATTATGTGCTGGTGGGGCTGGATGCGTTCATTCAGACCATTGACAGCCTGGGCGGGATTGACGTTCAGGTGGGGCAAACCCTCACCGATCAGCGTACCGGCTTTGGGTATTACACCGTCCAGGCGGGCACTGTGCACATGGACGGGGTCACCGCGCTGTGGTACGTGCGCTCGCGCTACACCACCAGCGACTTCGACCGCACCCGCCGCCAGCAAGAGGTCATCCAGGCGATTGCTGCCCGCCTGCTCAGCATGGACGGGCTAAACAAGGCCGACGAGCTGTACGACATCTACTCAAAATATGTGGTCTCCGACCTCAAATGGATTGACCTCGCCCCCCTCATCTCGGTGGCCGCCCAGATCGGCTCGCCCGCCAACGTCCAGCGCTACTATATCGGCAGCGGGCAGGTCGTCCCCTGGACGACGCCCGCAGGGGCGATGGTGCTGCTGCCGCAGGAAGCCGCCATCAAATCCATATTACGCCAGGCTGTGGGCATCCCCTGAGCCTGCAAAATATGCTATAACTAAAGGTGCGTGCACCGCGCCGCTGTTATTCGCCAAACAGAAGGAGGCAGCCACATGGCTCTGCAAGGCAAAGGTTTTTACATCTGGAAAATCCGGGACGCCGAGGGTGGCAACGCCCAACAAATCGCCCTGGAGGCCCGGGAAGCCGGTCTCAGCCACGTGCTCATCAAGGTTGCCAACGGAATCTACGCCTACAATTACGACTGGAGCCGCCGGGTGGATCTCGTCCCGCCGGTGGTCAGCGCTCTGCGCGCTATGGGCATCCAGGTCTGGGGATGGCATTATGTGTATGGGGATTCACCCACCGGCGAGGCCAACATCGCCCTTAAGCGCATCCGCGAGCTGAACCTAGACGGCTATGTGATCAACGCAGAGCACCAGTACAAGCAAGCGGGCAAAGCCAGGGCGGCTCGTCAGTTTATGACGGCCCTGCGCAGCGGCGTGGGCAACAACTTCCCCCTGGCGCTCTCTTCCTACCGCTTCCCCTCACTGCACCCCATCCCCTGGGATGAATTTCTCTCACGCTGCGACTACAACATGCCGCAGGTTTACTGGATGCAAGCGCACAACCCCGGGGCGCAGTTGAGCCGCACCTTGCAGGAATTCAGCAACTTGAAGTACAAGCCGCCCATCATCCCCACCGGGGCGGCCTTCACCGAGCACGGCTGGTCGGCCACGGCGCAGGACGCCCTGGAATTCCTGATCGCGGCGCGCTCGTTCAACCTGAGCGCGGCCAACTTCTGGGAATGGTACAACTGCCGCGAGGTGCTGAACCCCCGTCGCCAGGTGTGGAACACTATCGCGGACTACAACTGGGATAGCGGCACCACCCAGCCGCAGGACATCACCGCCCGCCTGTTCGACGCCCTGAACTCGCGCGACCCCAGCCGCGTCGCCAACCTGTATACCGAGCGCGCCGTTCACGTCACCGCGGCGCGCACCATCATGGGGCGAGATAAAATCCGCACCTGGTATCAAACGCTCTTCAACCAGGTGCTGCCTAACGGGACCTTCCTCCTGACCAGCTTTTCCGGCTCCGGGAACTCGCGCAGTTTCACCTGGACGGCACGCTCCACCGCCGGAAACGTCAGCAACGGCAACGATACCCTGGGGCTGATCAACGACCAGATCGCCTACCACTTCTCCCA
>CAZZFZ010000133.1:0-5764 GCA_964653835.1 uncultured Anaerolineales bacterium | reverse complement strand
CAACGGACGGGGGTATTCCGTCGGAATGGTCACCGCGGTGATGGCATCGTTCTTACGAAGTTCCAGCACCGCCGCGCCGCGGGACGCAGCGCGGGTTTGCACCGGCGCGTCGCCCAGCGCCATCATCTTGGGGGCGTACTTCTTCAGGTGGACGGCGAATTGCCGCGTCTTGGTGCCGATCAGACAGGCCGTCAATTGCACACCGGCGGGCAGCTTCCAGGCGATCACCCCTTTGCCGTAACGACCCTGCCGGGGGAAATCCTCCGCCTTGACACGTTTGCCGCGCCCATCGGAAGCCAGCAGGAACACCTCGCCGCGCTGCGGGAGCAGTTCCGCGCCCACGATCTGATCATCGGCCTCGAGCTTGATCCCCAGCACCCCGGCGGCGACCAACCCCATCGGGCGCACGTCCTCCTCCGGGAAGCGGATCGCCATCCCTCCGGCCGTCGCCAGCAGCAGATCGCTCTTCCCCTGGCTCATCAGAATCCAGCCCAAACGATCCCCCGCGTTGACCCGCACGAAGGTGAACGGCGCGGCCGCCGGCCCCGGCAGCTCTTCCGCCAGCGTCCTCTTCACCATGCCCTGGCGCGTCACCGTGATCACATACCAGCCCTCCGCCAGTTGATTTTTAGGCGGCAGGGCAAACAACGCCGCCAGCGGATCGCCGGTATCCTTGAGCGCGGAGAGCTTATGAAAATCCACGCCTGCGGCGGGCTTTTCACACTCCGGCAGTGAGACCACCGGCAGCGAGGCGGCCTGCCCGCTTTCCGTCACCAGGTAGAGCGTATCACGTGTGTTGACGCGCAGCAGCATCAACGGCGCGGCGCTGCCGCTGATGCGCGGCCGCGCATCCTTCATGCTGCGCGAGATCAAGCCATCCGGCGTCAGAGAGACCCACACGGTTTTATCCGGGGCCAGGGCGCTGGCGCTCACCGGCAACACTTCATTATCTCCCTCTAAGGCAATGATCTGTGTGCGCCGGGCATCGTTGTACTTTTCCTTGACCGCCTGCAACTCAGCGGCCACGGCCAGGCGCATCTTCTTGGGCGATTTGAGCAGCGCCGTCAGAGCGCGGATGGTCTTCTGCAGCTCCTTGTATTCCTGCTCGATCTTCTGCCGCTCCAACGCCGCCAGCCGCCGCAACGGCATATCCAGGATCGCCTGCGCCTGCTCCTGGCTGAGCTTGAAGCGCTTACGCAGGTTCTGGCGCGCCGTCTCCACGCGGCGCGATTTGCGGATGATGGCGATCACTTCATCCAGGTTCGCCAGCGCGATGAGCAACCCCTCGAGGATGTGGGCGCGCTTGCGGGCGCGCTCAAGTTCAAACTGGCTGCGCCGTTTAACTACCTCAAGCCGGTGGTTCAGGTAAACGCGCAACGCCTGTTTGAGGTTGAGCATGCGGGGCTTGCCATCTACCAGCGCCAGCATAATCAGGCTGAAGGTAATACGCATGGTGGTGTGCTTATAGAGCGCCTGCAACACCTGCTCCGGGTTGGCCGTCTTGGTCAGCTCAATGACCACGCGCACGCCCTGACGGTCGGATTCATCCCGCAGGTCGGCGATGCCTTCAATCTTCTCGTCCCGCGCAAGGGAAGCGATGCGCTCCAACAACGTGGTCTTGTTCACCATGTAGGGGATCTCTGTGACCACAATGCGGTTGCGGCCGCGGCTCATCTCTTCGATGTGGGCGCGCGCCTGCACCTGAATTCGCCCCCTGCCGCTACCATAGGCCTTCTGCAGTCCGCCCTCCTCAATGCGATCAATCACAATGCCGCCAGTGGGGAAATCGGGGCCTTTGATGAAACGCATCAACTCCTCAACGCTGATGTCGTCAATCCGTTTCCAGTTCTCCAGCATGTACACCAGGGCGTCAATCACCTCCCCCAGGTTGTGCGGCGGGATGCTGGTAGACATCCCCACGGCGATGCCGGTGATGCCGTTGACCAGCAGATTGGGCAACGCTGCGGGCAGCACATCCGGCTCGCTGAGGGTATCATCAAAATTGGTGGAAAAATCCACCGTGTCCTTGTCAATATCCGCCAGCATGTACGCCGCCAACGGCGTCATGCGCGCCTCGGTGTAGCGCATCGCCGCCGGGGAATCCCCATCCATGCTGCCGAAGTTGCCCTGCCCATCCACAAGCTGGTAGCGCATGGAAAAATCCTGCGCCATGCGCGCCATGGCGTCATAAACCGCCATATCGCCGTGAGGGTGGTATTTCCCCAACACCTCACCGACGATGCGCGCCGACTTCTTGTAGGCCGAATCCGGGCGCAATCCCATATCGTACATGGCGTAGAGGATGCGCCGGTGGACAGGTTTCAGACCGTCGCGCGCGTCGGGCAGGGCGCGCGAGACGATCACACTCATCGCATAGTCCAGATAGGACTGCTGCATCTCCTGATCAATATCTATTCTGCGAACCAGGCCAACTTCCATTGGAAACTCCAGATGCTAAAAAGGAACATTTGTGCGAAGAATTATAACATGGGGGCAGATGGCCCCTGCATTAAAAAATCCCCTCTCAGCAAGATTCTGCGAGAGGGGATTTTCCTACCTGAGGGGGTTCTCCCCTATTCAATTACCAGATCAGCTTCGTCGTCCTCCCCCTCCGTGGCGACGACTTCCTCCACGGCGCCGGCCACCGGCAGCTCTTCAACCGTCTCAGCCTGCTGCTTCCCCAACGAGCCAAACGGGCCCATCTCGAAACCGGTTCCTGCGGGGATCAGCTTGCCGATGATGACGTTCTCCTTCAAGCCGTAGAGTGGGTCCTCCGCGCCGCTGGCGGCCGCGCGCGTCAGCACGCGGATGGTGTGCTGGAAGGAGGCCGCCGAGAGGAACGAATCAGTGCTCAGCGAGGCCTTGGTGATGCCCAGCAGCACGTCGCGGTACTTGGCCGGGCGCTTGCCCTCTCTGAGCAGGACTTCGTTGGCGCGCAGGAGTTCGCGGCGGTTGACCACGTCTCCCGGCAGATAGTTGCTATCGCCTGGGCTGCTCACCACCACCCGCGACATCATCTTGCGGATGATGACCTCGAAGTGCTTATCGTGGATGTTCTGCCCCTGGGAGCGGTACACCTTCTGCACTTCTGAGAGCAGGTACATCTGCGTGGCCTCGCGGCCGCGAATGCGCAGCAGGTCATGGGTGTTCAGCGAACCCTCGGTGAGCGGCTGACCCGGCTCCACCCGTTCGCCGTCCTTGACGATCAAACGCGCGTTGCTGGGGATTTCGTATTCCTCTTCATCGCGGATCTCACGCGAGACGATCACATGACCATCCTCAATGCGCACGCGCCCTTCGTGCTCGGCGACGATCACCTGCTCTTCATCTTTCTTGTGCCGGATAATCACATCACCCTGGCTGACCTCGTCCTCATCTTTGACGACCGCTTCCCAGCCGCGGGCGATCTTGTAGCTATCGCTGATCATCTCGCTGTGGACGACGCGCACGATGCGCAGATCGTCGTAGCGCTCGGATTGCTCAATGCTCACCACGCCAGCGATCTCGCTGATGACGGCCTCGCCCTTGGGAGCTTTGCGCGCTTCAAAGATTTCCTCAACACGAGGGAGACCAGTGGTGATATCGATGCCCGCGGCCACACCGCCGGTGTGGAAGGTACGCAGAGTCAACTGCGTGCCCGGCTCACCGATGGACTGTGCGGCGACAATACCAACCGCCGAGCCAAGCTCGACCATCTTGCCGCGGCCGAGGTCCATACCATAGCATTTGACGCAAACGCCGTGCTCCAGGTCGCAGGTCAACGGGGAATAGACCTTCACCTCGGCGACGTTCGCCTTGCTGATGCGGCGCGTCTCATCGCGGTCAATCATCTCACCCTTCTCCACCAGCACTTCGCCGGTCTCCGGGTGGACAATCCGCTCAGCGGCCACGCGCCCATACAGACGCCGCCCCATCGACTGCCCGGCCACATCATCCGAGCGGCGAATGGTGATATGCTGCTCGGTGCCGCAATCCTCGGCGTTGATGATGATATCCTGCGAGACATCCACCAGACGGCGGGTGAGATAACCGGCATCGGCGGTACGCAGGGCGGTATCGGCCAGACCCTTGCGCGCACCGTGGGAGGAGATGAAGTACTCCAGCGAAGTCAACCCCTCGCGGAAGTTGGAGCGGATGGGATAGGGGATAATACGCCCCGAAGGATCAGCCATCAGACCGCGCATCCCGGCCAACTGGGAAAGCTGGCCGAAACCGCCTTTTGTGGCGCCTGAGTCGGCCATCACCGCCAAGTCGCCATCCGGATCCATTTCCTCGCGCACGGCGGCTGCAACCTGCGCCGTGGTGTTCTGCCAGATTTCGATGACGCGCTCGTTCTGCTCCTGCTCGGTCAACAGGCCGCGGCGGAAACTGCGCTCCACCGCTTCTACTTCTTGCAGCGCCTGCTCGATGATCTCTTTCTTAGAGTGCGGGATGGTGATATCCGCCACAGCCACGGTGAAGCCGGAGCGGGTGGCATACCGGAAGCCGATATCCTTGATGCGGTCCGCGGCGCGCACGGTTTCTTCCTCACCGCACACTTCATAAATATCAGCGATCAGGTCCTTGATGCTGCCTTTTTCCAGGGGGGTGTTCACAAAACGCACGCTTTCGGGCAGTACGCGGTTGAACAGCACGCGCCCCACCGTGGTTTCCAGCAAGCGTTCTTCCGGACGGCTCATCCAGCTGTTGTCTTTATCGTACCAGGTGGTGGTCAGCAGCTTGATCTTGGTGGGGACTTCCACCTGACCGAGGTGATAAGCCATCTCAACTTCGTCAAAAGAGCTAAACAAGCGGCCATCGCCCTTGTGCGGGCGGTTGTCGTCCTTGGTCAGGTAATAAACGCCCAACACCATATCTTTTGAGGGGCTGACGATCGGCTCACCGCTGGCCGGTTTGAGCAGGTTCTTGCTCGCCAGCATCAGCTCGCGCGCTTCCTTGACAGCTTTGTCGGAGAGGGGAACGTGCACAGCCATCTGGTCGCCGTCGAAGTCGGCATTGAAGGCGGTACACACCAGCGGGTGCAACTGAATGGCTTTACCTTCGATCAGGATCGGTTCAAAAGCCTGAATGCCCAGACGGTGAAGCGTGGGGGCGCGGTTGAGCAGCACCGGGCGATCCTTGATCGCCTCTTCGAGCGCCTCCCACACCTCGGGGCGCTGCCGCTCGATCAGGCGCTTGGCGCCCTTCACATTGGTAGCGTAGCCGTTTTTCACCAGGCGCGAGATCACAAACGGGCGATACAGTTCCAGCGCCATCGTCTTGGGCAAACCACACTGGTGGATTTTCAGCTTTGGGCCGGCGACGATCACCGAGCGGCCGGAGTAGTCCACGCGCTTACCCAGCAGGTTGCGGCGGAAGCGGCCTTTCTTCCCCTTGAGCATATCGCTGAGCGATTTCAGTTCACGACGCCCGCGGCGCGAGCGCGCCTTGCCGCGCTGCGAATTATCAATCAACGAGTCCACCGCTTCTTGCAGCATGCGCTTCTCGTTGCGCACAATCACATCCGGCGCGCCAAGCTCCAACAGCCGCTTGAGGCGGTTGTTGCGGTTAATCACCCGACGGTACAGATCATTGAGGTCAGAAGTGGCAAAACGCCCACCGTCCAGTTGCACCATCGGGCGCAAATCGGGGGGGATCACCGGCAGCACGGTGAGGATCATCCATTCCGGTTTGTTGCCGGACTGGCGGAACGCCTCGGCCTTAAACAAATCACCAAACCCACGAGAAAACCAGAAACCAGCTATGAAGGCGTATGGCGGCAAAA
>CAZZFZ010000132.1:6202-8002 GCA_964653835.1 uncultured Anaerolineales bacterium | reverse complement strand
GCCCAGACATCATCCCCTAATTTGGCCTGCCCAATCTCTCCAGCACGGCTGATGGCAAACTTGACAAAAATTGGACCGATCATCTGCACTATAAAAGTTGTGGCTGTCACCACGTTGATGATCAGATTCCCCAACGCTTTCCCCTCTTCGCCCAAGTTCGAAAATCTGCTGACTGAGGTGAGAGCCAAGCCGATGGCGACCCCTGCCTGGGAGAGCAAGCCAAATCCCAGGTTGTCTCTGACGGCCGGTTCTGCTTTGCCCAACAAGCCGCCTAACCAGGCACCCGTAAACTTCCCCAGGCTACGCAAGACCACATAGGCGATCCCCAACAAACCCATGGTGGGAAGTAGACTAATCTGTAACCGCGCTCCCACAAGGGCAAAGAAGAGCACGTAGATTACAGGACCGGCCTGCTCGATCGTAAATCGAATATGACGGCCATGCTCTGGAGAGCGATTGACGACAACCAATCCAAGGACCATTGTGGTTAGAATGAGTGAAAACCCAAGAGACTCAGATAATCCCACAGCCAGGAATACGAAAGCAATAGAAATAGCCATGGCATCGTGGTGGCGTTTTGCACGGCCCATGATGAAATCGAGAAAGATGCCTAATAACAAGCCCAATCCTACTGAGCCGCCGATTTCAATTAAGGGTAATGCCAGGAATTGAGTTGCCGAGGGAATGCTGGCGCCAGTCAATGAATACTCAGTAAAGGCTACTGCAAGGCTATAGAGAAACAGGGATACCGCATCATCAAGCCCTACCACTGCCAGCAAGCTGGTGGTTAGGGGACCTTGGGCATCATATTCGGCCAGCACATCCACTGTGGCTGCTGGCGCTGTAGCGGATGCAATCGCACCAAAGATGAGTGCTGTGGGCAAATCCTGGACAATCAAGTAGATTCCTGCTGCGACAAGGACAGATGTACCGATGGCTTCGAATATTAGAATCAAAGAAATGCTTCGTCCCAACCGACGTAGGTCTTTGAACAGCAGGTGGCTACCCATATCAAAGCCGATCAACCCTAATGCGATTTTGCTAATGAAAGTCAATTCCTCAATCAATTCAAGTGGAACGATGTTGAGGAATGATGAACCCATAATCACACCCATGACGATAAACCCGACCACTTGGGGGATGCCTGATCGTTGAAAGAGTTTGCTCCCCAAGAAGGCTATTCCAATGAGTAAGCCTATGGTCGTCAGGATGTTTGCTTCGTAGTGAATTCCCATTATCTCGAACATCGTTTGAATTGCTCCCAATAATGCGGGTACCGATCTGTGGAGATCCCCAAAATAGGACAGTGTTTAGCCAGTTGAGGGAAGATTCTCAACAATATGTTCCATGATGGCATATTGCACACTCTGATCGCCGTGATGGATTTCGGGTACTCGATCCTGAAGCGCCGTTCGCAAAGCGGTCAGCGATCATTGTTGGTCCAGATGACATCCCTACGCCCATCTGCGGATGCTGCGGGTGAAAGCATTCATAACCACAGCCTTCCGATTCCTTCGTCAGGCACCCGACCACGCGTTCCAATTCGTGGATGCGCAACGGATTGTTTGCGGTCGCTCTCATCACGGAAATCCTGCGGTTCACCTACGATGAACTTCTGTTTCCAGCGGTTCAAACCGACACTTTGATGCAGTGTTCCCGGCAGATTTCCGCTGTCGTCTGGCCCCGCTCAAAACTGCCAATATCGCTTTCGCCGTGAACTACGGTGAGCATGTCCTGCGCTTGCTCATCCGTGTATTCCTATTATTGGACACTATCCTTACTATACCATGTGTCCAAGAA
>CAZZFZ010000132.1:1615-6102 GCA_964653835.1 uncultured Anaerolineales bacterium | reverse complement strand
TGTGTTTTGATCACAAAAGTCAGCATCTTGCGCATGCTGGGTGAGTCGTCAACGATCAGGATGATTGTGGTCACGTGTTTTTCCCTGTGGGTGCCGTTCTCCGCCTCAACGATTTGATACCCCTCGCCGAACAGTAGCTCTGTAGCCAGCTCGCGATTGAGTGGGTTATCATCCGTCACCAGAATGGTGGGGTGGGGGTTATGGGGATGTTGTGCCTGTAGAGTCATTTGTGTTCACCGCGCTGCTGACCTGCCCGGCTTGTGCTTTCACGATAGCACAATACTGGAGGCGTAAGGTATCAGAAAGGTATCAGTTGGCATTGCTGAGAATCTGTTGTGCGATGTGTTGCTCAGGATGGAGAGAGAAACCTGAGATACAATATGGCCAATGGTAATTGGCAATCGAAAAATCACGCTGAGAAACGTATGAATCAACAAAAAGACATCATTGTAATCGGTGGCGGGATCATTGGCGTTTCTTCCGCCTACTACCTGGCGAAACAGGGACGTTCGGTGTTGTTGTTGGAGAAGGACAACATCGCTGCCGGGAGTTCTTATGGCAACGCTGGTTTAATCGCAAACGGCTTTGCCATCCCGCTGGCGGCGCCTGGCGTTCCCCGGCAGGGGCTGAAGTGGCTGTTTGATGCAACCAGCCCCTTCTACATCAAGCCGCGCCTGAAACTTGATTTGTTGAACTGGTTGTGGAGGTTCACTCGCGCCTGTAACGAAAAACAAATGCGTCAGTCCATAGGCGTTTTATTGTCTTTGGGCCAGGCTAGTTTTGACCTGTTTGATGAGTTGTTGGCGCAGGAAGATGTTGATTTTGGCTATTCGCGCCGCGGACGCTTGATCCTCTTTACAAGCGATGCTGGCTTTGAACATTGGGCCTCGGATGTGGCCTTGATCCGCGAGTTTGGTGTGGAAGTTTCACTATTGGATGCCGAGGGCGTGCGCCAGATCGAACCGAATGTGTTGCCAGCCGTCCGGCATGGTATTTATTGTGCGGATTATGCTCACGTGATCCCCGATCGCTTTGTGCGCGAGATGGCTCGGTTGGCGAAAGAGCTGGGTGTTGAGATCAAAACGGGAACGGCTGTGACCGGTTTTGAGATATCGGGTCGGCAGATCTCCGCTGTGGTGACGAGCGAGGGGAGCTTCGCGTCTCGTCAGGTTGTGCTGGCTGCTGGCGCCTGGTCACCTGTGGTCGCGCGCTCTCTGAAATTGAGACTGCCCATCCAGCCCGCCAAAGGGTACAGCCTGACCTACAAAATGCCTCCTACCGGGCCGCGGTTGCCGCTCTCGCTGGCGGAGCGCAAGGTCGCTGTAACCCCAATGGGGGAGCGGCTGCGTTTTACCAGCACGCTGGAACTGTCGGGATTTGATGCGTCCATCAGCCCGCACCGGCTCGCTGGCATCCGCCAATCGGTGCAGGCATACCTGCCGGGCATGGAAGCGCTGGAAGATGAAACCGTCTGGTATGGCTACCGCCCGGCGACGCCGGATGATCTACCCATCATAGGGCCCAGTCATCAATATGATAATCTCATCCTGGCTACCGGTCATGGCACCCTGGGGATGACGTATGGGCTGGTTACGGGAAAGCTGGTGTCGCAAATAGCTGCTGGGGAACAGCCGTTGCTGGATATATCGCCGTTAAGCGCGGCGCGTTATGGAGCCATGTGAACCGTCCCCGCAGGTTGGGGATTGCTAAGGGCGTTCCTCAGGTTCTGGGGCGCCGTCATGTATAATCAGGGGGAGACCTGCTGATGCAACTGGATCCCCAACACGCTTTGCGATATGCCCGTGAGATCGCTTACCCTCGTTTTGTCGCTACGGACGAGGAGCGGGAAGCCGCGCGGGTGATCGCCGCCCATCTGAACGAGTGGGGGTACGCCGTGGAACGCCAGCCGTTTGACTTCACCACCGCCCTGGGCGTTTTCCTGACCGCGGAGATCGCCCTGGGGCAGGCGTTGATCCTGACGGCGGTGTATCTTCTTGGCGTGTCGACGGTCTGGTCGCTCATACCGGCTGCTGCTGTGCTGGCGCTGTTTGTCGTGATCCCGCGTCTGAACCAGGCTGTGCAGCGCCATTCGCTCGGTTTCCCCGATCCACCAGTGGATTCCCGGCTGGCGGCGCTGTGCTGGCGGTTGGGAAAGCGCTATGCCGCCGAAAACCTGATCGCCCTTCGCCCGGAGGCTCCCGCGGATGCCCCTCAGCTCTGGCTGGTGGCGCACTCCGACACCAAGAGCCAGCCGCTGCCGCTGCCGCTGCGGATTCTTTTGTTCATCATCCTGTTCGCCGGTGGGGTGGGCTTTTGTCTCCTGGTTTTTCTGGGCGTGTTCTCCGCGCCATTGATCCCCTGGGCGCGCGGGATTGGTCTCGCCGTGGTGCTGGTTACGCTGCCATTGTTGATCCTGTGGGATGGGAACGCCTCTCCGGGGGCGATTGACAACGCTTCCGGGGTGGGGGTGGTGCTCGCGCTGGCGGAATGGTGGGCGGGGCAAACGGCGTGGCACCCCCACCTAGATGTACGCGTGCTGGTCACCAGCGCCGAGGAGATGGGCCTGAAAGGCGCGCTGGCCTTTGTGACGCAACATGCCGCCGAACTGAGTGCCCGCCAGCGTAAGGGCGGAGTACACGTGCTGAATTTCGATGGACCGGGCGTGGCTGGCAAGCTCTACCATGCTGCGGCGGGTGGCCCATCGCAGGGGCCGACGCGCCTGCTTGACCTGCTGAGAGAAGGGAGCCGGGCGTTGGGGTATCCGCTGCGCCGCTTCCGCTTCCCCGGCGCGATGTTCGATCACATGCCTTTTACTGAACGTGGCGTGGACGCTGTCACCTTGATGACCATCGGCCCGGCCTCGCTCCGCGTGCACACCCCCGCGGATGGCGTTGACGCCCTCGACCTGAGTGGGTTTGACCAGGCCGGGCAACTGGCCTGTTTTGTGGTAGCGGCGTTGGCCCGTCCCCTCAGACAAGAGAAAACCTCATGACGATTGAAGCGATTTACCAGAGTGATCCTGTTCTGCGCTTTTTGCGCCAGCGGCTGCGGCTCACGCCAGGGAAGGTGCTGCTGCTTGCCTGGGGGATCGCCGCCCTCGACCTGCTCATCGCTGGTTTGAGCGGTCATCTGTATTCGCGGGATGGTGTGATCGGCGCTTTTTCCTCCTCGGGCAGGATTCGGTGACCATGTTGCAGGGGTTGTTTCAGGGGCGTTCTTTCTTCGGTGTTGTGCAGGGGCTTTTCCGGTTGCTGACCACTGGCTCGCTCTGAGGTTATGCCCATCCCCGCGCGTCAAGCCTCCTACCGCTTTCTCGCCTTCGTTTCGCTGGTTGGGTTGTTGTTGCGTCTGATCCCGATCGCCCTCTTCCCGGATCTGGGCGCTGATTTCGATATGGCGCAATACGATATGCTGGCGCGCAGCCTGGCGGCCGGGAACGGCTATCGCTGGTACGCCCGTGCCGACGCGGAGGGACTGGCGCGGCTGTTGAAGGCATACAATATCACGGCCACTCTGCCGGAAGACCCGCGTGGCATATTGACCAGCTATCGCGCCCCGGCCTATCCCTTCCTGCTTTCGGGAGTCTATCGCCTGGTGCCGTCTGAGGCGCGCTTTCTGGCTGCCCGTCTGATGCAGGCGCTATTGGGCGCGGCGCTCCCGGCGTTGTGCTTCGCTTTGGGGGCGGTGCTGGGACTGGGGCGGCGCGGGCGGCGATTCGCGGCCTGGGCTGTCGCCCTGTATCCCATGCTGGCGTTCTACCCCTTGGGGTTGATGACCGAGAACCTGTTTATCCCCCTGCTGGTGGCCGCGCTGGTGTTGTTGATCCTTTCCGCACGCCAGGGACGTCTGCCCCTGGTTTTGCTGGCGGGGGCGCTCGCTGGCGCGCTCACCCTGACGCGCGCGCTGGCGACCCTGTTTTGGCCGCTGTTTGTGTTCTGGCTGTGGAAGAAGTATCCTCACCGCCGCCGGGCGCTTCTCGCCGCGGCCGTTTACCTGGTGGCGCTGCTGGCCTTCACTGTGCCGTGGAGCGTCCGCAACTCGCGGCTGCTCAACCTCCCGATGTGGCTGGAATCTTCACTCGGTTATGTGCTCTATCTGGGATATCATCCCACGTCCACGGGGGTGGTTCGGCCAGAGACCACGCTTGACCTCCTTCCCATCCATGACGATATGGCGCGGCATCAAGCCGGGATGCAGGCGGTGCGCGGCTTCATCGCCGAGGATCCTCTGCGGGCACTCAGGCAAATTCTCTGGCGCGTACCCACGTTTTGGGGGTTGGAGTGGCGGGAGTTCAACGCCCTCTACACCGGCAACATGCTGGGGGAGTGGAGCCCCTGGCTGCTGGCGGCGTCGCTGGTGGTGCTGGCTTTGCCGTTGATGTTCCTGGTCGCCCTGGCGCTGGTTGGTCTGCTGGCGCGCCCCCTCTCTGCTGCGGGCTGGCTTTTGCTTGGGGTCATGGCGATCACCCTCGGGCTGCACGCGCTGAC
>CAZZFZ010000132.1:0-1515 GCA_964653835.1 uncultured Anaerolineales bacterium | reverse complement strand
GGGGGGATGAACAGCGAGACCCCGCAATAAGGGCATTTGATTACCCCCTGACCGACGAATTCGCGAATGCCGCCGCAGTTGGGGCACTGGTTGCTGCCCACCTGCGCCGCCTCTTTGGAATAGAAGGTCAGCGAGTCCCAGTCGATATAGCCGGTGAACAACCCCATGGAGACCAGCTCGTAGAAGGCGTTGGTCACCTCTTCGCGCGTCATCTTCAGTTCCATCATAATGGAACTGATCGAAGCCTGCCCCTGTGATTGCACCAGCCCGAGGATACGCTCTTTTTTGCGGATGGCTTCCAGTTCAACTTCCTCTTTGCCCCCGCTGATGTACAGGTACACGCCGACTCCGGCGAAAAGGATGAGCGGCAAAAAGCCAAACAGCGCGCTCCCCAGGGCGGCCCCGGCGATTGAGACTCGCTCGGTGGCGACGCCCACCCCCATAAAGGCGGAGACGACAGCGCAAATACCTGCCCCCACAGCGATCAGTATGGGGCCCATGATTTTCCCGCGAGCGAACATATTTCCTCCTGAGTTTATCCGAATCCACTCGACCCGCCGCCGCCCCCACCGCCGCCGGAGAACCCGCCGCCAGAGAACCCACCTCCGCTGCCAGAGCTTGACGGCGCACTGGTGAGGATGCTGCTGGCGGAATCCAGCATGTTGAACAGGCCTGTGCTCATGGCTTCAAGCCCTGTGAAGGCGCGTCCGGCGGCCTGGTCGAGCGAGGGAGCGTCGCTCCCCCGGCCGCGCCCGGATGCTGGCATCGCCATCCCCCGGCGTGCGCCCCCTCGTGTCGGGTGGACGGGATAATACGTTTCCCACCATATCGGCACCGGGGTGTCCACGGCGGTGAATTTCTCCACCCAGCTTTTCTCCAGCCCAAAGGCGATGGCATAGGGCAGATAGCGTTCGAATTGTTCCTTGGCTTCGGCCACGTTGGTATACTTGTCGATGTTTTTCAGGTAACGTTTGAAGGCTTTCCACTGCGCCGCGGCGCGCGCACCTTGTTCGGTTTTACGGGGCATAAAACGGCTGAGGATCACCAATCCAAAGGGGAAGACCATCAACGCGGCGCTGACGCACACGGCAAGCGGGGTGTATTCTGTGAACGCTCCGAAGATGAGAAAAGCGATCCCGCCGGTGATGATGAGCAGCAACGTGCTGAAGCAGCCATAGCGGGCACGCACCTTCTCCGGGCTGGTGGAAAAGAAGCCGCGCTCCACTACTTCGGCGTATAAGTCTTTCTTGATGGTGGGCAGATGCTTATAGAATCTGTTTTTTAGCGATTCGAGGTTGCGTTCCCTTTTGCGGCCAAAGAACGCGCGCAGCAGGCGTCTCTCATAGGGCAAGAGGTCGCTGGCATCCTTATCGCTGCGTATATAGGTGAAGTTCGATTTGATCGTCAGCGGTTTGATGGACGGCTTTTCGATGATTTTCAGGTGTCCCCGACGGGCGAGGTCCACTAGCGTGGCAATGATGTCCTGCATGTCGGCGCGTTCGTCAATCAGCGTCC
>CAZZFZ010000131.1:0-8010 GCA_964653835.1 uncultured Anaerolineales bacterium | reverse complement strand
AATACAACCTGGGCTGGGCCTCCATCGGCATCTGCACGCACGCCTTCTACGAGGCCATCAACCACGCCGGGAACCGCCGCCTGTACAACACCTTCGTGACCGATTTCCCCCACGTTCGCCAGATGTTCACTGACGCCTACGCCCGCCTGATGGCGATGAAGTTGTTTGCCCTGCGCGCTGCCGACTATATGCGCGCCGCCTCGCCTCAAGATCGCCGCTACCTGCTCTACAACCCGATGGTCAAGATGAAAGTGACCACCGAGGGCGAGCGGGTGATCAATCTGCTGTGGGATGTGATCGCCGCCAAAGGCTTCGAGGCCGATACTTACTTCGAGATGGCCGCCCGCGATATCCGCGCCCTGCCCAAGCTGGAAGGAACCGTCCACGTCAACATCGCCCTGATCGTAAAATTTATGGCAAATTACTTCTTCAACCCGCAGGATTACCCCGACCTGCCACGGCAGGACGCCCCACGAAACGATGACTTCCTCTTCAACCAGGGGCCAGCGCGCGGGCTGAGTTCGATCCGCTTCCACGATTACAGGAAAGCCTTCGAGGGCGTGAACCTCCCCAACGTTCAGATCTTCCAGGAACAGGTCGCCGTCTTCAAAGAGATGCTGGCCGCCGCCACACCCGACGAAGCCCAGCGCAAGGATGTGAATTACCTGCTCGCCCTGGGGGAACTCTTCGCCCTGGTGGTCTACGCCCAACTGATCCTGGAAAACGCCCGCATCTACCAAGTGGAAGATGCCCTGGTCGACCAAATCTTTGATTTCATGGTGCGCGATTTTTCCGCCCACACCCTGACGTTATACAGCAAACCCTCCAGCACTTCAGCACAGATGGCTTACTGCCAGCGCATGATCCGTAAAGCCGCGCACGATCCCAAACGCTATCAGCGGGTGTGGAAACAGCATGTTTATTCACTCAAAGATGTCTATGAAATGAATCCGTAGATAACCACGAAGACCACAAAGATGCACGAAGATTGGGACGGATTATGCTTTGCTTTGTGAGCCTTTGTGTCCTTCGTGGTTAAATTCCACACCGCGTCTCGCCAACAACAGGCACGGCATAAAAAAGGAGAGCAGCATGGATTTTCAGCTTAATGAAGAGCAGCGCATGTGGCGCACAGCAGTGCATGATTTCGTCGCCCGTGAGATCAAACCCAACGCGGCAGAGTTGAGCGAGAGCGGGGAAATCCATTGGGAGGCAATCCGCAAGATGGGACCGCTGGGCCTGCTGGGGATCACCATCCCGGAAGAATATGGCGGCGCGGGGGTGGACGCGATCAGCGCGGCGATCGCCATCGAGGAGCTGGGCTGGGGCGACGGCGGCACAGCGCTGAACATCGCCGCGCACGCTGGCCTGGGCTGCGCGCCCATCGTGATGTTCGGCAGCGAAGCGCAAAAGCGAACCTACCTGCCGCGCGCCGCCAGCGGAGAGAGCAGGCTGGCCGCCCTGGCGCTCACCGAACCCGGTGCCGGTTCCGACCTGCAAGGCATCACCACACGCGCCGAACTGGACGGCGACGAATGGGTCATCAACGGCGCAAAAGCCTGGATCACCAACGCCGGGGACGCCGACTTCATCATCACCCTGGTTCGCACCCGCCCCGAACGAAGCAGCCGCTCCCTGAGCATGATTATCGTCCCTACGGATACCCCTGGGCTGCACATCGCCCCGCCGGAAAAGAAGATGGGGCTGAACAGCAGCCACACCTATGCCATCACCTACGAGGGCGTGCGCGTGCCTCGCCAGAACCTGCTTGGGGAGGAAGGGCGCGGCCTGCACCAGACCCTGCAAACCCTCGACGGGGGGCGCATCAGCATCGCGGCGCTCTCGGTCGGCATCGCCCAGGCAGCCTTCGAAGAAGCCATCCGCTACGCCAAAGACCGAAAGACCTTCGGCAAGCCAATCGCCGATAACCAGGCCATCCAGTGGATGCTGGCTGACGCCGCCACCGAGATCCACGCCGCCCGGCTGATGACCTATCACGCCGCCTGGCTAAAAGAACAGGGCAGGCCCTTCACCCACGAGGCGGCTATGGCCAAGCTCTTCGCCAGCGAGATGGCCGAACGCGTCACCCGCAACGCCATCCAGATCCACGGCTCCTACGGCTACAGCCGCGAATATCCGGTTGAGCGCATGTATCGCGATGTCCGCCTGATGACCATCGGCGAGGGCACCAGCGAAGTACAACGCATGGTGATCGCCCGCAAGGTTCTCTCCTGACAACAACGAACCCGACTTAGCCAAGTCGGGTTCGTTAAAACTATGCCGGGGTGTTGTAGGCAAATTAAGCTTTCTTCTCCAGATACCATTTGTAAATAAAATACCAGACCACACACAAAGCGGCTGTGATCACGATCGACAGCCAGAAATAGGGCTCCCTAAAAATCAACAAACCCGTTCCCAACGCACCGCCCACATAGATCGTAGTGGCGGTGAACACGATGACGAAAGTGCCAAACAGCCAAAAGCGCATTAACTTGAGAAGGGTATCTTTGTCTTTCATAGCTGCTACCTCCAGATTGCTCTCAGAATCGATTGCCTAACAATCCCCAGTTTGAAGTATTGTAGCATACTTTCGAATTCGATTTGACGTTTCCCCATGGCGATGGTAAAATCCCGCTCGCAGTGGGGGCTCGTCTAATGGCAAGACAGCGGTCTCTGGAACCGTCAATCGGGGTTCGAATCCCTGGCCCCCAGCAAGAAACACCCCTCAGGCAGGGGTGTTTTGTTTTGCCCGAACCTCAGTCAGTGACCCAAATGCTTGAGGTCCGCCCCCTCCATCACATGATCGAAGATCGTAAACCGCCGCCAGCTGAGCAAAACGGGTACCAGGTGAGGCAGCAACTTGAGGCTGTAGATCTGCGGCAACACCGGCACACCCATAAACCGGGAACTGGTCGTGAGGACAAAGAGGCGCTCCAGCTCATCGCGTCGGAGCATCATATAGGGCGGCATCACCCATGACATGGCCGCACCAAACAGAAAAGCATCCAGACTTCGTTTACGCCTCTTCAGCCACCCGAGGCCTCTCCTCAAGCGCGAGGGCCGCGTCGGCTCATCCTGCCTCTTTCCCGGTTCTGGCGCCGCATGATTACCCATAGGGCTTCACCACTGACTCAAAAAGCACACCCAAACTATATCACATTGCAGCACCGAGGAGGGCGGCGCGTCAGGGGAGCGTCCCCTCTCCCAGAACGACATCGCGCTCCACATCCACCAGCGTAGCGGAGACCGCCCCTGCTGGAGGTTGCAACGTGGAGGTCCGCACCCACCGATCGCTCCCATGATACAACAGCAAAGCCCCCACCGGTTCAACTGTCTCCTGGCGCAACACTTTCCCCGAGGCATCCTGCCAGCGGATCGCCCAACGCAGCGCGCCCGGCACCACCACATAAACAGAATCATCCGGGATAGCAGCGAAAGCGCGCAGGCGCAACTCACCAGCGGCCTGCACCAGCTCCACCGCCCACTCGCCAGCATACTTGGCTGCCGTGCTCAACGCCGCCCCCGTGAGGCGATAGCACTCCCCATCATCCAGGCTCACCCCTGGCAGGAACATGCCTGCAGCGGTGAAACCCGCCATGCGAGCACCGCGCTCCCCCTCCAGCCACCCCGCGGCGACACAGACGTTTTCCACCCCCAAGGCCCGCAACGTGCGCACGCTGGTCTCATCCGGGAAGGCAGCCAGCAGGCCCTTCAACTGCGCGTTCATCACCGGGAAATAGCCCGAATATCCATTCACCAACACGACCCCGGTGGGCAGAGCGCGCCACATCAGGCGTGCAGTCTGTTCATAAGCCGCCGCTGCGCTCTCCTGGGGATAGGGCAAAAAGACGGTCACGCCCTGCAAAGCGTCCTGCGGATAGGGCGCGGGGACGGGGATCAAAGGCTCCGGGCGGGGGAAGAGCTCAACCAGCATGACCACGCCGAGGCCGACGGCCAGCCAGCGACGGCGCGCCCAAAGCTTATCCAGGGCGAGGCCGCTGAAGATCGTCAGGCTGACCTGCAACCATAGCGCAAAACGAAACGGGCTGCGCAGGTTTTCGTAGCCGGGGAGCGCGTCGCGCAAGACCTCGTAGGGGATCCACGTTCCGAGGGCCAGGCGCGGCCCAAAGGAGATCAACACAGCCAGGGCAGCACTGAGGAGCAACGCCCACCCCAGGGCGCGACGGCGTCCCCACAGGGTCGCCCCCACTCCAATCAGCCCAAGGAACAGCAACCCAACCCCAGGAAAGAGATACTGCCCGCAGGTGGAAACCCCTTCGTGGTGGAACGACCAGAACACCCGCGGGGTCAGATGCAAATAATCCCCCAGGCAGGCCGAGGACGAACGGATCATCATCATACTGCGCTCGAACCCCATCTGCTGCAAAATAGTACGCTGACGCCAGAGAAGCGCAAACGGCGCCATCATCCCCGCACTCACGGCAAGCGCCAGCCCGCGCCAGTTGACCGCACGTAGCCGCAACCCGATCAGAAACGGCGGCAGCAACACAAGCAGGAAAATGCCGTAATAGGCGCTGGTCAGAAAGGTGACGCATAAACCGGCAGCCAGCCAGAAGATCGGTCGCCAGCCGCGGCCCCCACGCAGCAAGCGCCACAACCCTTCAACCGCCCACAACATGCCAAAATACGGCTGCAGTTGCAGCACGCCGCGCTCATGGGTCAGGTAAGGCAACGATTGTGCCAGCAACCCGGCGATGAGTGCGGCAGGAGCAGCGACCTGACGGCGTCGCAAGAACCAGAACACCGTCAACCCGTTTGCCGCCAGATAGCCCCAAAGCAGCAGATTGTACGCCAATGCCGGTGAATAGCCCCACCAGGGAGCCGCCAGCAGGCTGGTCAGCGGCTGCGCATCGGAGTACGCAAACGCCCCGGGGGAAGGCCAGAAGATGGGCGCATCCCAGTAACCAAGGTATCCCGCCCACAACATCTTCACGTTCCAGCCCAGCGTCCACAGGTTGAACAGCGGCACGGTGGCGGAATGCTCGCTCCCCTGTGGGATGGCCGTCGGCAGACGAGTGACCAGCGGCCAGGTCACTACCAGAGGATAGAGGATCAATAACACAGCGTACCAGCCGCCGGCGACTTTTTGCCGCGCGGAGGAAATTAATTTTCGCATCATCTCCCAACCATCAGCGTCTGGAACAGGAAAGGAGGAGCAACATCGCCGCTCCTCCTTATCATACAGCAAACCAAAGTACAGACAAACAATCAGGGGGCATTGGGTTCTGGGGCACGATTACGATTCGTTTCAATAAAGGTGCGCGCTATCCTTTTGTCGAACTCTTCAAACCGCTGCATGTAGCCCCAGGAGGTCATCACCACGGGGACGTCGAGCGAGTGCCAGGGGAAGGCGATCAACTTCACACCCAGGGCCTGTCCCATCACTGAGCGAATATCATCCTTGAGATCTTTACAGGCCTGCTCGCTCTCCAACAGATCACAGTTGTACCAAAAGATCACGTAACCATGCTCCAAACTATGAAGAAGGTAGCCTTCAGGGTAAGCATATTGAGTCTCCGGGTCGCCGTCTTCATAGAATCCGGCGGGCATGGGCTGACTGTAGTGCGGCCCGGACGTCGGTGGATCGGAACTGAAAGGCCCCGGATCTTCCCCCGTGGCTACGTGGCTGCCAGGCAAGACCTTCACAGCCTCACCACTGGCTCCGCGAGTGGCGTTATAGACTATATAGCTTCCTAACCCCAACACGACGGCCGCAATTCCAACCCAAATCAGAGTGTTGCGAATTTTTTGTTTTCGCTTTTTCGCCTGGCGGGCTTCGCGTAAACGTTTGGTACTCATATAGCTTCTCCAATTTATCCATTTAGTTTGGACGATATTCTACCAGAACACAAACAGCGTCTGAGGCTGAATACATTAACATTCGCAGAGTCTATTCTGCAAGGAAGATTGTATCCATCAACCCCTCAGCCAGCGAGGCGTAGAGCCGCGCACCGGCTTCCTCCAGGGCGCGACGCTTGATGGGCGAACGCGAGATCCCCACCAGATGAATATCCAGGCGCACACCCAGGCGGGATAGCACTTCTCGCGCCTGAATGAGACTCAACAACCCGCTGACCGCGTCCTCGTAAACCCACACCTCGGCCCCATCCAGCATACGCCAGAGAGAACTTGAACGAGCATCAAGCGTCAGCGCGGCGGCGTGGAGGAGGGCTTCCTCCAGCAGAATGCCGCGCGCGTGCAGCAAAGCGCTCAGCGTGTGGATCGGAGAGGGCTTGCAAAGCCGTTGCGGATTCTGACCATAACGCGGCGCGACCCAGGTCAACGCGCCCCAGCCAACCATGGGCAGCGCCTCCAGCCCTACCAGTCGGGCTCCCGCCTCGCCCTCCGGCGTGCCGGAAGCCCCGTCCGGCGTACGGGTGGGCCGATTGGTCATAATCGCGGCGGCGTATTCGCGGCGCTCCAATCCGTTGAGCAAACGCGCGCGCAAGTCATCACTCAGCAAGGAACGGTCTCGCGTTTGCAGGTAACTCACCACACCCAATTGCGGAGGCAACTGATAAATCTCCTCAAACGCATCACTGCCAAGAATCAACTCCTGGAAAACCTGCATGGTGAGCGAGGCCTCAATCCGGCGCGCCCTGTGCAAAATGGCTTCCATCTCGGCGCGCTGCCGGGGGGTATAAACTCTGCCATCATTCGCCAGGCGCCGCCAGGCGCGCTCACCCGGCAAGGCGCCTTCCGTCACACCCACATCCAGCGCGGCGACAAAAGCGCGAAAATCCGGCTGCGGGACACGGAGGGGCGATAGCGGCGCGGTCAGGCTCTTCGGGAACGCCGCCTGGGGATCAACCTGCCAGCGGGCATCCAGCAGCAGCGCGGCGCAAATGGCCGCCGAATCCCACTCGCTGGTCACGCCCGCGGCTTCAAAAGCGGCGATATCCTCCGCCGTCAGGGAGACATCAGCAATCCCCAGGGCCTGCCCGACCAGAGCGACGGTCTCTTTGAGCGCATCATGGTAGGCGTGCGGCTCCAGCAGCACCCCATCCATATCAAAGAGCAGGATTTTCATTCCGCAGACTCTCCCTCCCCTGCGTGTCGGCGACTCAGTTCGTCTTCCACATCCGCCAGCGTTACGCCGCGATGCGCCAGCAGCACAAACAGGTGATAGAGCAAATCAGCGCTTTCTTCGATCAGGCGGCGGTCGCTCTGCCCCTTCCCAGCTAGGACCACCTCCATGGCTTCTTCACCCACTTTTTTCAGGATTTCATCTTCACCGGCGGCGAACAGGCTGGCGGTGTAGGAGCCAGGGGGCGGATTTTGTTTGCGCTCTTGGATAATGGCAAAAAGTTTATGCAGCATCGCTTTCCTCCAGGGGGCGATAAAAGCAGGAAACCGCCCCAGTGTGACAGGCCGGCCCGGCGGGGTCAACCAGCAGCAGTAGGGTGTCAGCGTCGCAATCTACCATAATCTGCCGTACGCGCAGCACATTGCCGGAAGTGGTGCCCTTATGCCAGAGTTCCTGGCGGCTGCGGCTCCAGAAGTGGGCTTCGCCGGTTTCCTGCGTCTGGCGCAGGGCCTCGGCGTTCATCCAGGCGACCATGAGCACCTGCCCGGTGCGGCTGTTCTGCACCACGGCGGGGATCAGGCCGCGCGCATCGAAACGCAACGGCGTATCGGCGCGTAACAGACGGGGAGAAGAAAAATCACTCATCGCATTCACCTCGTTAATGGCGGAAGTGCCGCACGCCGGTGAAGACCATCGCCAGGCCGAGTTCGTCCGCCGCCGCGATGACCTGCTCATCGCGCACCGAGCCGCCCGGCTGCACCACCGCGGTGATGCCCGCTTCGGCAGCCGAATCGATGCCGTCACGAAAAGGAAAGAAAGCATCCGAGGCCATGACCGAGCCTTTGACCTCCAGCCCCGCGTCCGCAGCTTTGAGCGCCGCCAGCCTGGTCGAATCGACACGGCTCATCTGTCCTGCCCCGACGCCGATCGTGCGCCGATTCCGGCAGTAGACGATGGCATTG
>CAZZFZ010000130.1:0-8043 GCA_964653835.1 uncultured Anaerolineales bacterium | reverse complement strand
AGCCTGCCGGTGGTGAGTAATTGCCAGGCGGCTTCTAGCTGGTCGCCTGCCTGGAGAAGGTCTTCGGGCAAAAATTGAAGCGCGGCTTCCAGGTATACTTTCCCCCGTGTCAGCGCGTCCAATCGCTCGGTGGGGGCCAGGGGGAGCAATTCAGAATAGACTTCGAGAGCATTGCGTGCGTTTAATTCCGCTTGTGCGAGGTTCCCCTGAGCGAGGAAGAGGCGCGCCCGGGTGAGATGTTCCATCAGCATCAGTTCTTGCAGCCGAAATTCGACCTCGGCGAGCGAGGCTGCATCAGCGGATTGGGCCTCGGCTATTGTGGCGACTTGCTGGTTGAGAGTGGTTAATCCCTGGTTGAGCGCATCCAGTGATTGTGTCAATGTATCGAGTTGTTTTTGCAAGGCAGCGATTTCGGAGTCGGCGTGTGCGCTTTGAGCGCTTTGCAAGGCTTCAAGGGTGGCGAGCTGATCTTGGAGCGCGGTCAGGTTTTGCTGTTGCACATCGTTGAGAATCTCCGCCGCGGTCAGGCGTTCTTGCAAGGTCTCCAGGTTTTTGCGGAGCGTTTCCATGTCCTGCGTCTGGCGCGCTTCCAGATCGGCCAGGCGTTGGGTGTTTTCTTCCACGGGCTGGACGTATTGCTGATATACCGTGGGGATGGCGATGGTGGTGGCGTAGTAGATCGCGCCCCCCAGGCCGACGGCCAGCAGCAGGATCAGGGTCAGGCGCAGCAAAAAGCGGATCAGGTTGATGATGCGTTGACCAAAAGATGGGGGTGTTGCTGTATTGGACATGCTGTGCTCCTCTGGGAGTGCATCAGACCAGGGGGAACGAATTCCCATAATTCATATTAATTATATCCTCTGCGAGAACACAGCGCGCGGGGAAATATCCAGGCGGTTGCTCTGCATGTTCGCTTCACCCCACGGGCGTTTTTTGCGTTATGGTCTGGAGGAGGGCGAGTTGGTCTCCTCCTGTAGCTGCTGATGCAGCAACCAGGAGAGTTGTTCCTCGAGGGTGACCTGTTGCAGACTCAAGCTGATGCGGCGTTTTTCCGGCTCAACCAGAACGATGCGCGCCAGAATTTTTCTGCCAGGGGTTAGTTCGCCCTCTGGCAGAAACCCGCCCCTGTGAGGGATTTCGCTGTTGTGGAGCAACGCTTCTACGCCAGCGGCCAAGCGTACAAAATAGCCAAAGCGTCGTTGGGCGGTGATCACTCCCTCCACCAGATCGCCCACGTGATAGCGATTGCCTATGTTCTCCCAGGGATTGGGTTGTAAGGCTTTCGCGCTCATGCTGAAGCGACGGCGTTGCCGGTCAATCCGCTGCACCTGGGCGGTGATCTCGTCGCCCTTCTGGACGACCTCGCGGGGATGTTGGATGTGTTTCCAGGAGAGTTCCGAGACGTGGATCAGGCCGTTGACCCCATACCCGATATCCACGAAAGCGCCGAACGGCGTCAGGTTAACCACGTGCCCGGTCACTACCTGGCCGACCTGTAACTCGTCCAGGCGGTCGCTTGGGGCGGGGGCTTGATCGCCAAGGCGGGCCGAGAAGATCAGGCGGTTGTTCTCCGGGATGGCTTCCAGCACAACGACCATCAGCTCCGACCCAATCATGCGCTGCTTGCGCTCCAGGTTGGCGGGGGTGTTGGGGTTGCCGCGGATGGCAGGGAGGTGCGAGTTAGGGACGAATCCGCGCAGGCGTCCAAAAGCGGCGATCAGCCCGCCGCGGTTGAAGTCAACGATTTGAACCTCCAGCGGTGCGCCGCTGTGCTGGTAGGCGAGGGCGCGTTCCCAGTCGGCTGTGAGATCGGTATGGGGGGATATTGTGGCCTCTGGGTGGGGGGTGAGAGGGCCGGGCTGTTGAGAGAAAAGAAAATCCTCAGGTGGGTTGGGAGGGTCGTCAAAGGAGGCGCGGTTCATGATTTTATATCAATGATTGGCGAGAGGCCGCCCCTGGATATGGTTGTTACGGATATGACAACGGGCTGACCGGAAGTGTTCCGACCAGCCCGCTGGGTGAAATTTGTTCAGGAATTGCTGCTGCCGGTTTGGACCGGCCCCAGGAAATCCTGAAGTTTGCGACGCACACCGGGGCGGCGCAGCCGACGCAAAGCCTGGGCTTCAATTTGCCGCACACGCTCACGCGAGACGCCGACCTTGTTGCCGACTTCCTGCAGGGTGTGGCTGCGGCCATCGGGGATGCCGTAGCGCAGGCGCAGGATGCGCGCTTCGCGCGCCGGCAATTCTTCCATCAGTTCTTCCAGTTGTTCGCGCAGAATTTGCTGTGTGGTGGTTTCATCGGGCGAGGGGGTTTCCTCGTCTTCGATGAAATCGCCCAGCACGGCGTCGCCTTCAAGGGTGGTGGGCATTTCCAGAGAGAGAGGTCGCCGGGCTACTTGCAGCATGTAGCGGACTTTATCCGGCGGGATGTTGAGTTCGGCGGCCATTTCTTCGACGGTGGGTTCGCGCTCCAGTTCCTGCTTCAGTTTGTGCTGGGTGCGGAAAAGGCGCGAAATCTGGTCGCCCATGTGCACCGGGATGCGGATGGTGCGCCCTTGATCTGCGATGGCGCGGGTGACCGCCTGGCGGATCCACCAGGTGGCGTAGGTGCTGAATTTGTAGCCGCGCTTGTAATCGAACTTCTTGGCGGCGCGCATCAGGCCAATGTTGCCTTCCTGAATCAGGTCAATGAAGGGCACGCCGCGCCCCATGTGTTTCTTCGCCACGCTGATGACCAGCCGCGTGTTGGCGGTGATCAGGTGTTCAACGGCTTCCCACTCGTCCTGAATATCTTGGAGCAATTTCTGGCGCTCTTCTGGCGAGGCCTTCCCGGAGGCCAGTTTTTTGCGGGCTTTACGGCCGCGCTCGATTTGCTTGGCTAACTTGAGTTCCTCTTCCGCCGTCAATAGGGGGACGTGGGCGGCGTCTTTGAAATACAGGCCAAGCAGGTCTTTGGTGTCAATGTTCGCCAGATGGTCTTCTTCCAGCGGGGCGCGGTTCACGGTCTCCCGGGTCGAATCGGCGGGTTCAGAATCATCTGTGATGTCTTCAACGTCGGTATTGTCCACATAGGGAATCTGGGCGTTCAACAGCGAGGCGAATACTTCCTCGATCTGGCTGATGTCTTGTTCAGCATCGGGGAAGTGTTGCAGAATGTCATCATAGGTGACATACCCCTTCTGCCGGCCCAGCTCAATTAACTTGCCCAGGCTGGAATACTTGCTATCGCTGTCCTCCAGCGATTCAAGAATGTGATCGTTGATAATCGTTTTCATAAACTTCGATTGTGCAGTCGAGGTTTATTGGACGGCAGGTTTTTTGTAGCGGTAAACAATGCGGCCTCGCGTCATGTCATACGGTGACATTTCGATAGTCACGCGGTCCCCAAGCAGGACGCGAATATAGTATTTGCGCATTTTGCCGGAGAGATAGGCTATAATTTCGTGGCCGTTGTCCAGTTCAACTTTGAACTGGGTCCCCGGCAGTGCTTCAACAATGGTGCCGTCTACTCGAATCTTATCTTCAGCTTTAGCCATAAAACAAGTTCTTCTCCTGAATGGTTTTGTGGCGAGATTTCCTGGCGAGCCAATTTACTTGAGGCAAGGAGATGAAGCGCACAAGGCGTCAGCTTTCCTTGCGAAGAGCGATAGGCGTTGCATGACTGCAATCACCTCGACAAACCACAATACTCCTTTCTGTAAGAAATTTATTGCCGGGCTTTCTAAAACGTGCAAAAGAAAAACCCGGCTGGCGTTCACGAACGCGAGCCGAGTTTCAAGAGCAGGCGAAGGCCTGGTGAAATCGTCAGGGATAAGGCGTTGAAGCCACCGCACAGGCGGATGGCTTCGGATCCAGGGTTTCCATTGCTTGCCTGAAAAAAGCTCGACAGTTCGTAAACAACCGAGTGATTATAACATATAACATCCTGTGGCGACTGTCAAGTGCCAGAAAGAATTTTAACGATATGTATCACTGGATTTGGCGATATTCATCCTTTCCCCTGTTTTTCCGCGGGAAAATAGTTGATGTGGGGAGGGTGTTCTTTGTGCTTGCTCTAGTGGGGGTGACCTTGTTGACCGGTTGCAACCGGCCTGCGGGGACGCTGACCCCGCAGGGAAGCCCGACGGAGGCCCTTGCGCCTCCGTCGGTGACGCCCGCGCCACAGCCCACCGTGACGCCGACGCCTCTCGCACCGGCATTGCCCGGCCCGCTGACCACGGTGGAGGATGGCGACCGCTTGCTGTTCTATGGCGATTGGGACGCTGCGCTTCAGGCCTATCACGCCGCCTGGGTGCAGGAAGGCGAAGCAGAGAAGAAAGCGGCTGCTTTGCTCGGCATGGGGCGGGCGTACTACCAGTTGGGCGATTACAACGCCGCCCTTCAGGCGCTCCAGACGTTGATCGCCGAATATCCGCAATCCGCACATCAGCCGGCCGCGTACGTTGCCCTGGCTCAGGTACATGAAGCCATGGGCGAATATGCTCAGGCGGCCAACGCCTATGCCCTTTATCTCAACCGGCGGCCGGGGCTGGTGGACTCATACATCCAGGAGCGCCGCGGCGACGCGCTGGCGGCGCAGGGCGATCAGCTCGCGGCGATTGAAGCCTATCAGGCGGCGCTGGCCACGCCGCGCGTGGGCGATACGCTCCCCATCGAGATCAAAATCGCCAATGCGTATGCCGCCCTGGGAGAGTATTCCACCGCCCTGGTCGCCTACCAGGACCTTTACAACCGCACGCTGAACGAGTATACCCGCGCCTATCTGGATTATCAGATGGGGCAGATCTATACCGCTTTGGGCCAGCCGGATCAGACCTATGCGGTCTATCTGGACGCGGTGGAGAACTATCCACTTTCGTATGATAGTTACCAGGCGCTGATCTGGATTGTGGAAGCTGGCTACCCGGTGAGCGAGTTCGACCGCGCCCTGGTGGATTATTTTGCCGGGCAATATAGCCTCTCGATCGCCGCCTTTGACCGCTACCTGAGCGAATCCACTGAGAAGGCAGCGACGGCGCGCTATTACCAGGCGATGGCCTATCGCACCCTGGGGGAGATTGAGCAGGCCATCGCCTATTGGGATGAGATCATCGCCAGGTATCCAGACGACGACCGCTGGGATGATGCCTGGGAGCAGAAAGCATTCACGCAATGGGCGTATCTGGATCAATATAACGCCGCCCGGCAAACTATGCTGGACTTCGTCGCTCAAGCCCCCTGGCACGCCCGCGCCGCCGAGTTTTTGATGAGCGCTGCGCGGGTCGCTGAGCGCAACCTGGATCTTGAGGAGGCGGTGACAATATGGGAGCGCGTCCCGCTTGAGTATCCTGCCAGCGAGTATGTCTCCCGCGCCATCTTCCTGGCCGCGGTGACGCGCTATCGCCTGGGAGATTTCGATGGCGCGCGCGCCGCGTTTGAGCGTTATCTGGGCGCGGCGGGAAAACCTGGTGAACGCGCGGCGGCGTATTTCTGGCTTGGCAAAACTTATCAGGCCCTCGGCGATGCTGCAGGGGCGCAGACTGCTTACCGGCAGGCTTCCGCGGCGGACCCGACTGGGTATTACAGCGAGCGGGCGCGCGACATCCTCCTGGAGCGCGCCGCGTTCACTCCCCCGCTGGTCTATGATCTGGGGTACGATCTCGATTACGAGCGCCCTGAGGCGGATGCCTGGATGCGGGAGGCGTTTGCGTTGGCTGGGGATGTTGACCTCGCCGGGCCGGGTACGTTGGTGAACGATGCCCGTCTCATTCGCGGCGCCGAGTTGCACGCCCTAGGGATGCTGGATGAGGCGCGGCAGGAGTTTGATTCGCTCTGGCAAGCGGTGCGCAGCGACCCGGTAGCCAATTACCGACTGGCCGATTATCTGGTGGATTTGGGGTATTACCGTACCGCCATCTTTGCGGCGCGCGAGGTGTTGAACCTCAATCAGATGGATGACGCTGCCACGATGAACGCGCCGATATGGTTCAACCATGTGCGTTTTGGGGCTTATTATCGTGAACCGATCGTCACCGTCGCGGAAGAGACGGGTTTCCACCCCTTGTTTTTATACAGCGTGGTGCGGCAGGAGAGCCTGTTTGCCGGATGGGTGCATTCCTCCGCAGGCGCCCGCGGGCTGATGCAAATTATCCCCTCGACCGGCGAAACCCTGGCGGCGCAGTTAGGCTGGCCTCCGGATTATACGGCGGATGATTTGTATCGCCCCGTTGTCAGCCTGCGACTGGGCGCCGAGTACTTGCGCACCCAGCGCGAGTACTTCGATGGCGATCTGATGGCCGCGCTGGCGGCCTACAACGCAGGTCCTGGCAACGCGGCCATCTGGTATCAGCTTGCTAACGGCGATTCGGATTTGTTTGTGGAGATCATCCGTTTTGAGGAGACGCGCCGTTACGTGCAGGGAGTGTACGAGATCTTCTCGATTTACCGGCGTCTGTACGACCGCACGCCGTAGCTTTCAGTAGCGCAGCAGCGCGCCCAGCCCGCCGTGGCTTTCCAGGGTTTGATCCATCACGAACTCAACCTCTCCGTGGGCGCGCAGCACGCGCTGGGAGGCGATTTCGATGACGTCGGGCACGGCCTCGAAGGAATGGTTGCAATACGGGCAGGCTTCCAGGTCGCCGACGGTGAGGTAGTTGCATTCCGGGCAGCGTTTGCCCGGCGTGCGCAACCCTTCCTGGATCAGCAGGGTTTGCACGCGCCCCTCCTGGAGGGCCTGAAGTGTGTCATTCAGTCCCAGAGCGCCGTTTTGTCCTTTGAGCGCGCCGGTAACGACGTTCTCCACCAGGCGGGCCTGGCGCTGCCGTTCGGCGCGCGCGCCGATCTCCAGAGCTTTTTCCAGCACCTCGGCGTGACTGGCCGTCGCGCTGATGGGGAATGTGCCCATCAGCAGGCTTTGCCAGTGTTTGGGGAGGTGATTGCGGAAGTGGGCGGTGTTTTCCTCCGTCCCGCCGATCAACACCCGGCGGACGTCGTGCTGCTTGAAGAAAAGGGCGGCGGCTTTGGCCGCGGATCGCATGTTGCGTTCCACTGCTTCTTTTAAGATGGCGGAAGAGACTTCCCCGCCGCGCTGACCGCCTGACTGAGACCCTCCCTGTTTGACGCGCTGAACGCTTTCGCCCCGCACGTCTTCCTGTGCCTGCAATTCCCCCAGGTGAAAGGTGAACAACCGCGCGTCCTGTTGATCCACCACCGCGACGCCGTAATGCCCGTAGGTATCCATCAGGCGCAGCAGCGGCTTGACGTGCGGACGATCGGGGCTGATGCGGATGCGGCTGCGAATAGGGACGGCGATAGGGTAGGCGCGGAAGAACCCCTCGCCCATGCAACTGAACACAGCCACGCTGCGCCCGCCCCAATCATATTCCTGCTGGAAATAGCGTTGGATCTCGCGGGCATCTTCCTCGGGCGGATGCGCTTCCTTCAGCATCGTGCGTAATTTCAGGTGATAGGTATCCGCGTTTCCGCGTGCCGGGTCGGTGTTCAAGTAAACGCTGACCACCGGGTGCTGCGCTTTGAAATCTAAAAGCTCTTGCAGTTCGTTTCTGGTCAACATGCTGGTATCCTCTCTTGGATAGTTGAACCGTTTGGAGACCAAGATACTGCGTTGTTTGTGCTTACGTAAACTAGGTAGCCCTCATCAGGGGCGTTCGCTCAACGTCAGGTCGAGTTGTAGTTCTTCACCTCCGCGCAGGATAGTAAGTGTCACCGTGTCGCCGGGGCTGGTGTGCATGGAGAGGTAACTGATCAGATCGTTGAAGTCGCGCACGGGCACGTCGTCAATCGCGATGATCAGATCGCCACCTTTGGGTAGGGCGTTCTCGCCGTTGTTGTTCTGACGTCCGCCGCGCAAACCGGCTTTCGCTGCCGGGCTGCCAGGGGCCACTTCCAGCACGTACACCCCCGTAGATTGTGGCAGCCCCAGGGCTTCCTGTCGCGCGAGGGTGAGTTCACCATCCGGCAGGCTGGCGATGCCAACATAGGGATATTTATAGAAGCCATCGGCGATCAGGTTGGGAACCACGCGCCTGGCAATGTTGATGGG
>CAZZFZ010000129.1:0-8074 GCA_964653835.1 uncultured Anaerolineales bacterium | reverse complement strand
GCGTGATTATATCCTACCCCCCAGGCTTTGACAAGGATTTCGTCTATCTGAGGAGAATTCCAGTTTCTTCGCCGGCGGTATAATGGAAAGAAACCGATGGAGGAGGTGGTTATGCGCGCGATGCGACTGGATGCCCACGCGGCGGCCGAAGAACATCCCCTGCGGCTGGCGTATATCTCGCCCCCGCAGCCAGGGCCAGGGCAGGTGCTCGTCCGTGTGCGCGCCTGCGGGGTGTGCCGCACCGATTTGCATACCGTGGAGGGGGATATTCACCCGCCGGAGCTGCCCCGCACCCCTGGACATCAGGTTGTCGGTGTGGTTGAGGCTTTGGGGGAGGAGGTGACTGGTCTAAAAGTCGGTTCCCGGGTTGGGGTCCCATGGTTGTATGCTGCCTGTGGGGAATGCGATTACTGCCGGGCGGGGGATGAAAACCTCTGCCAGGCGGCGCGGTTTACCGGTTTTCACGTGGATGGCGGCTATGGTGAATATATGCTGGCGGAATCGCGCTATATTCTGCCTCTGCCGGAAGAACTGAGCGACGAGCAGGCCGCTCCGTTGCTTTGCGCTGGGATCATTGGATATCGTTCGCTGCACAAAGCGGATTTGCAGCCCGGCGAACGGCTGGCGTTGGTGGGATTTGGCGCCAGCGCCCATCTGGCTATTCAGGTTGCCCGTCACTGGGATGTGGAGGTCTACGTGTTTACGCGCTCGCCAGAGCATCGGAAACACGCCGAAGCGCTGGGGGCTGCCTGGGTGGGGGGCATCGAGGAGCAGCCGCCCGCCCTGGTTGATCGGGCGGTGATCTTCGCCCCCGTTGGCCAACTGGTGCCCGCAACGCTGGAGAAAATCCGCCCCGGCGGCACGCTGGCGATCAACGCAGTGCACATGTCGCCCATCCCGGAAATGCCCTACCGCCTGATCTACGGCGAGCGCACTTTGCGTAGTGTGGCGAACGCCACCTATCAGGACGGTGTGGCATTCCTCCGCCTTGCTGCGGAGATCGGCATCCAGGCGGATATTGTTCGTTATCCATTGGAGCAGGCCAATCAGGCGTTGATGGATTTGAAGCACAGCCGCCTGATCGGCGAGGCCGTGCTGATGATTTAAAAGGGTTCGATGGTATAATCCCTGCCAGAACTTTTAAGGACAGGACGTGCGCAAGTTTGCCTGGGAAATTCACCACGGAGCCACGGAGAGCACGGAATTTTCGTCAAAAAGGAGCCGAAAAGCCCTGCCTGATACTCTGTGAACTCTGGTCTCCGTGGTTGGTAGGTGCGTAATTCGTGGTAAGGAGCAATATATGTCCGGACATTCCAAATGGTCAACGATTAAACGTAAGAAGGCCGCTGAAGACGCCAAACGGGGCAAGATTTTCACCAAACTGGCACGGGAAATCATGATCGCCGCGCGTCAGGGCGGCGGCGATCCGGAGACGAATTTCAACCTTCGTCTGGCGGTTGAGCGCGCCAAGGCGGCCAACATGCCCAAGGAGAACATCGCGCGGGCGATCAAAAAGGGCACCGGCGAGGATAAGAGCGGAGCGGCCTTTGAGGAGATCATGTATGAAGGCTACGGGCCGCATGGCGTAGCGCTGATGATCGAATGCGCCACCGATAACCGCAAACGCACGGTGGCGGATCTGCGACATATACTTTCCTCTGGCGGCGGCAGTCTGGGTGAAGGCGGCTCGGTGGCCTGGCAGTTCACCCAATCCGCCTATTTCTCGCTCCCGGCTTCTGAGTACGATGAGGAGCAGATCTTTGAGTTGGCCGTGCTTGCCGGCGCAGATGACGTAACCAACGATGGGGAGACTATCGAGATTATTGGACCTGCGGTGGCGTTCAAGGAGATCAGCGATCAACTCGAAGCCGCAGGCATCAAAGCCGAAGATGCCGGCCTGCGCATGATCCCAAATCAGGAAATTGAATTGGGCGTGGCGGAAGCCTTGCAGGTGATGAAGGTGATCGAGCGGCTTGAGGATCTGGATGACGTCCAGCGAGTGTTCTCGAACTTGCGCATCACCGACGAGGTGATGGCCGAGTACGCCGCGAGCTGAGCGGATGCTGGTTCTGGGGATTGACCCGGGCACGGCGATCACCGGCTATGGACTGGTGCGCGAAGAGGAGGGGGGGCAGTTAACCGCTGTGGCTTATGGCGTGGTTCGCACACAGGCTAGGTTGCCCATGCCGCAGCGGTTGGTGCTGATTCACCGTGAATTGCAGGAGGTTATACAACTTCACCGTCCGGATAGCGCCGCGGTGGAGTTGCTCTTTTTTCAGAACAACGTGACCTCCGCGATGACGGTGGGGCAGGCGCGCGGGGTGGCACTCCTGGCGTTGGCTGAGGCGGAGATCCCCATTGCGGAATATACCCCTATGGTGGTCAAGGAGGCGGTGGCGGGTTATGGCGGAGCGGATAAGCATCAGGTGCAGCAGATGGTCCGCGCTTTGCTGGGCTTAAATGAAATTCCCCGCCCGGATGACGCCGCCGATGCCCTGGCGGTGGCGATTTGCCATATCCACAGCGCCGGGATGAACCGCCTGATCGAAGAGTAGGCGTTGTGCGCGCCTGGGAGAGGTAGATGATCGCCCAATTGCGAGGTACCGTTGCCGAGGTTCAGACCGACCGCCTGGTGGTTGTGATAGGCGGCGTTGGGGTCTGGGTATCTGTCACCGGGGAGATGAGCCAGGGCGTGCGGGTGGGGGAGCTGATTTCTTTGTACACCCATCTGGTCGTGCGGGAAGATGCCCTGACGCTGTATGGATTCGCCTCTGCCGAGGAGCGCGATTATTTCGTCTTGCTTTTGGGCGTCAACGGCGTTGGGCCGCGGCTGGCGTTGGCGATCCTTTCGACGCTCAACCCGGCGGCGATCCGCCGCGCTGTGTTCGCTGAGCAGGCGGAAGTCTTCCACCGCGTCCCTGGCGTGGGGTCCAAGACGGCCCAACGGATTTTGATTCACCTGCAGGGGCGTCTGGAGGCCGGTGACGACCTGTCAGCCGTCGCTCAGATGGCCGATGCCGATACGCAGGTTTTGGAAGCCCTGGTCGCTTTGGGATACAGCGTGGTGGAAGCGCAGGCGGCTTTGCAGTCCATCCCCAAAGACGCTCCGGAAGAGGATGTTGAGGCGCGTTTGCGTCTGGCGTTGCAATACTTTGCTTGAGGTAGAAGATCATGGCATTACAAGGAAAAGAAATTGTTTTTATTGGCCCAGGCGTGATGGCGGAAGCGATGATCGCCGGGATATTGCGCAACCATTTGGCTGCGCCGGAGCAGGTGATCGCTTCGGGGCCGCGCCCCAACCGTGGGCGCGAGCTGGTGGAGCGTTATGGCATTCGCAGCAGCGTGGATAACGTCGCCGCGGTTGCCTCTGCTGATGTCGTGGTGCTGGCGGTGAAGCCACAACACCTTAAGCAGGTGTTGCCTGAGCTGAATGGTCGCCTGAAGCCCTCGGCTTTGGTGCTGTCGATCATCGCTGGTGCGCCGATCGAGAAGATTTCCAACGGCCTGGGGCATGTCGCTGTTGTGCGCGCCATGCCCAATACCCCGGCGCAGATCGGCGAGGGCATCACGGTGTGGACGGCGGCGCCCTCGGTTTCCGAGACTCAACAGGCGATGGCGCGTCAGATCCTTTCGGCGTTGGGGGAGGAGGTTTTCCTGGGGGAGGAGTATTACCTCGATATGGCTACGGCGCTCTCCGGCACCGGTCCGGCGTATGTCTTCCTTTTCATGGAAGCGATGGTGGATGCGGGCGTGCATCTCGGCTTTCCGCGCCGCATCGCCGAAAAGCTGGTCGCGCAGACGGTGCGCGGCTCGGTGGATTACTATCTGAAGCGCGATCACCCCGTGCATCTGGCGCGCCTGCGTAACCAGGTGACCTCGCCCGGAGGGACTTCAGCCTCGGCGCTTTACTACCTGGAAAAGGCCGGTTTTCGCACCGCGATCTCACGAGCGGTCTGGGCTGCGTATGAGCGTTCGCTGGCCCTGGGGGCCGGATTCCGCGCTCAATCTCCCAAAGATGATGAGTGAAGCGGGGCGCGCTTTGCATCTGGACAATCATTCACCTTTCAGGTATCATTTGGCAGCTTGCGCCCTGTAGCGGGACGCAGGACGTGTGTCTTTGGCAGGAATTACATGGATGCAACCGGTAGATTATTAAAGGAACTAACTGAAGCTCATGGCGTGCCCGGATACGAAGCCCCCATCCGGGCCGTGTTGCGTAAGCACTTAGACCCTTTGGGTAGCCTCTCGCAGGATAAGCTGGGCAACCTGCTTTGCGAGAAGCGTGGAAGTGTTGAAGCCCCCCGGGTGATGTTGGCCGCTCACATGGACGAAATCGGGTTCATGGTCAAACACATCACCAAGGAGGGCTTTCTCAAATTCCTACCCCTGGGTGGTTGGTTCGCTCAGGTTGTGCTTGGTCAGCGCGTGGTGGTGAAGACCCGGCAGGGGGACGTGGTTGGTGTGATTGGCGCTAAACCACCGCACATGCTCACCCCTGAGGAGCGCAACAAGGTCGTTAAACTGAAAGATATGTACATCGATGTTGGGGCGACCAGCAAAGAAGAAGTGGAGAGCATTGGCGTCCGCGTGGGCGACCCGGTGATCCCCCAGGGAGAGTTTGTCCCCCTGGCCAGCGGGAAAACCTTCATGTCCAAGGCCTTTGATGACCGCGTGGGGCTTGCTGTGATGATCGCGACCCTGCGTGAACTGGCGAACGCCGAGCATCCCAATACCGTGGTGGGGGTGGCGACCGTTCAGGAAGAAGTTGGCACCCGTGGGGCAAAAACCAGCGCCTGGTCGGCGGAGCCGGATATCGCTATCGTGTTGGAATCGGATATCGCCGGCGACGTCCCTGGCATTAAGCCGGAGGAATCGGCGATTGAGTTGGGCGCAGGCCCATCTTTGCTGATTTACGATGCCCGCATGATCCCCAACCTCAAGCTGCGCGATTTCGTCATTGATACTGCCAGCGAACTCTCCATCCCGTTGCAGCTTTCCTACGTGGAAGGTGGGGCGACGGATGGCGCCATGATTCACGTGCACAAAACGGGCGTGCCCACCGTGGTGTTATCGGTTGCCGCCCGGCATATTCACTCAGACAGCTCGATCATTCACCGTCGCGATTTCGAGCAGGCGGTAGCCTTGCTGACGGCTGTCTTGAAGCGGCTCGACCGAGCCACAGTAGAAGCGTTTACAGAATAGCAATTTGAAGTTCGATCACCTTTTGGCCCGGAGGCAAAATGTCTGATCTTATCCAACAAATTACCGCAGATTTGCAGCAGCAAATTGAAGCCTTTCAACCGGAGCTGGAGATTCGCGATGTCGGTACCGTGGTCGAGGCCGGCGACGGGATCGCCCGCGCAACCGGCCTCTCGGATGTCCATTCCCAGGAACTGGTGCAGTTTGAAAACGGCGTCATGGGCATCGCCTTCAGTCTGGAGCGGGAGTACGTCGGTATCATTATCATGGGCGAGTACTCCGAAATCACGGAGGGGATGTCGGTGCGGGCGACCGGCCGCATCGCCTCGGTACCGGTTGGCGATGGCCTGATCGGCCGCGTGGTCAACGCGCTGGGGCAGCCGATTGACGGCAAAGGCTCGATCCAGTTTAGCGGCTATCGCCCGATTGAGCGCATCGCTCCTGGTGTGGTCGCCCGTCAGGACGTGGACACCCCCGTCCAGACCGGCATCAAGGCCATTGACTCGATGATCCCCATCGGGCGCGGTCAGCGTGAGCTGATTATTGGCGACCGCCAGACCGGCAAGACGGCCATCGCCGTGGATACCATCATCAACCAGAAAGGCAAGGGGTTGATTTGTATCTACGTCGCTATCGGCCAGAAGAAAGCCGCCGTCGCCCGTACCGTTGCCACGCTGGAGAAGTTCGGCGCTATGGAGCACACCATTGTTGTGGTCGCTTCCGCCGATGAACCCGCGGCGTTGCAGTACATTGCTCCTTATGCCGGTTGTGCCATTGGCGAGGAATTCATGGAGACCGGGCGCGACGCGCTGGTGATCTATGATGACCTTTCCAAGCACGCCTGGGCGTACCGTCAGGTTTCGCTGTTGCTGCGTCGTCCCCCTGGGCGTGAAGCTTACCCCGGCGACCTGTTCTACCTGCACTCCCGTCTGCTGGAGCGCGCTGCCCGCCTGGCGAACCACTACGTGATCGTCCCCAAAGATTTCGCCGAAGCTGAGGCGGATGCCTCCGACGGCGTGGACGGCAAGGTGTATGCTGGCCCGCTCTCCCGGCACGATGCGGAGCAGGCCCTCAAGGCGATGAAAGACGCCGCCGATCACAAGATCGTCAAGGTGAAGGGCACCGGTGGTTCGCTGACTGCTTTGCCCATCATTGAAACCTTGCTGGGCGATGTTTCCGCTTACGTGCCCACCAACGTGATCTCGATCACCGATGGGCAGATTTACCTGGAGAACAACCTGTTCTACGCCGGTATCCGCCCGGCGGTGAACGTTGGTCTCTCCGTCTCCCGTGTGGGTGGTGACGCTCAGACCAAGGCGATGAAGCAGGTGGCCGGTCGTTTGCGCCTGGATATGGCCGCCTTCCGTGAGCTGGCCGCCTTCGCTCAGTTCGGCTCCGACCTGGATGCCGCCACGCAGGCGCGCCTCAACCGCGGCCGACGATTGCAGGAGATCCTCAAGCAGCCGCAGTACGAGCCGGTGCCCCTTGAAAACCAGGTGATCACCATCTACGCCGGTACACACGGCTACGCTGATGATGTGCCCCTGGAGCGGATGTGCGAGTGGGAAGAGACGCTCAACCGCTTTATGGCGACCACTTACCCTGAGGTCGGCAAAGCAATTGTGGAAGAAGGGCGCATCACCGACGAGACGGAAGCTCAGTTGATCAAGGCGCTTGATGCCTTCAAGGCAGGCTGGCGATAAACGCTCTGCCGGATTGTGCCCTTCGGGCTGCCGGATGAGCGACCGAGCAGAAGAATGAGACAGGTATGGCTAGCGCAAGAGAAGTAAAACTTCGCATTCGCAGTGTCAAGAATATCGCCCAGGTGACGCGGGCGTTGCAGGCCGTCTCCGCCAGCAAGGTGCAAAAGGCGATGCAGGCGATGTATCGCACGCGCCCCTACGCCACCAAGGCGTGGCAGGTGTTGACGCACATCGCCGCCCAGCCGGGACGTTCTGCCCTGCACCCCTTGCTCGCCCCGCGCGAGAAGGTGGAAAACACCCTGGTGGTGATGATTAGCGGCGACCGCGGTCTGGCCGGGGCTTATAACACCAACATCGTCCGCTATACCTTGCAGCAGTTTGGGAATTACCCTCACCCGGTGAAGTACGTCACCATTGGGCGCAAGGGGCGTGATATGATGATCCGCCGTAAGCAGGATATCCTGGCGGAGTTCAGCAACCTGCCCGCCGCGCCGCAATTTGCCGATGTTTCGGCGATTGGTCATCTGGTGGTGAATGAATATCTGGAAGGGCGCGCGGACGAGGTCTACCTGGTTTATACAGATTTCGTCAACATGGTCACGCAAATTCCCACGCGCAAGAAACTGCTTCCGCTTGAGGTGGAAAGCGGCGAAGGACGTGTGGAGGCTTTTGGTATGACCCATCACGGGCCGCCCGCGGCCTATATTTATGAACCCAGCCAGGATGAAATCCTGGATGAAATTGTGCCCCGCTTTACCGCCTTGCAGGTATACCAGGCGGTGATGGAATCGCTGGCCAGCGAACATGCCGCCCGCATGGTGGCGATGAAGAACGCCACCGAGAACGCTACCGAACTCGGCGCGGGGTTGCAACTGGAATACAACAAAGCTCGCCAGCAGAGCATCACCAGCGAAATGTTGGATATCGCCGGCGGCGCAGAGGCGTTGGCGCAAAGCTCGTAAACGAAAAAAGACTTTGACCCGGCCCCCTCAGTCGGGATGATGAAATCGGAGGCAAGCATGGCAAAGGCTACAGGCCGAATTACACAAATTCAAGGCGGCGTTGTGGATGTGGAGTTCCCCGAAGGGGCGCTCCCAGAGATCTTTGAGGCACTGGAAATTCACCAGGATGGTGGCGAGCCGCTGGTTCTGGAAGTGCAGAAGCACCTGGGG
>CAZZFZ010000128.1:0-8098 GCA_964653835.1 uncultured Anaerolineales bacterium | reverse complement strand
ACCTACGCCCGCTGCGGGATCATCGTCAACGTAACGCCCTTTGAACCGGAGTGGCAGGGCTACGTCACCCTGGAAATTTCCAACACCACACCGCTACCGGCGAAAATCTACTCCAACGAGGGCATCGCCCAGGTGTTGTTCTTCGAGGCGGATGAGGAATGTGAAATCTCCTATGCCGATAAAAAAGGCAAATATCAGAATCAACAATCCATTGTGTTGCCCAAACCTTAACGCCGGAGGAAATTATGAAACCTCGCACAATCCACACCTTTTCCATCGTCGCCTACGACCCGAACGAACCTGCCTGGGGCATCGCTGTGGCCTCCAAATTCCTGGCTGTCGGGGCAGTTGTCCCCTGGGCGCGCGCCGGGGTCGGGGCCGTGGCGACGCAAGCCTTCGCCAACACCACGTTTGGGCCAGGTGGCCTGGCGCTTATGGAACAAGGTCATTCTGCAGAGGAAGCGCTAAACGCATTACTGGCCCAGGATACAAAATCCGGAAGGCGTCAGGTAGGGATGGTGGATGCCCATGGCGGGGCAGCCACCTTTACCGGAGCAGAGTGCCATGACTGGGCAGGGGGCGTCACCGGAGCAGGTTGCGCCGTCCAGGGTAACCTGCTCACCGGCCCCGAAGTGGTTGAAGCCATGGCGGAGGCTTTCACCCAAACACCGGGGCGCCTACCCGACAGGCTCTATGCCGCCCTGCTGGCTGGCGACCGCGCCGGCGGCGACAGGCGCGGCCGCCAGAGCGCGGCGATCCTGGTGGTCAAAGATCAAGGAGGCTATGGCGGCTTCAACGACCGTTGGATCGATTACCGGATAGACAATCACCCCGATCCCGTCCCCCTGTTGAACGAATTACTCAGGTTGCATATTCTGCACAACGAAGTTGGGCCGCCTGAGGCACAAGTTTCGCTTCGCGGCGAAGTGCTAAAAAAGCTACAACGCGCCATGGAGCAACGAGGCCTCTATCAAGGCACAATCCATGGAGAATACGACGCGGCGACTCGCGATGCACTCGCTGCCCTGGTCTTAACCGAAAACCTGAAAGACCGCACCAACCTCGAGGCAGGAACGATCGACGCCGACGCGCTGGAATTCCTGCTCACCCGTCCAGCTCCTGCCGGCGGATGGTGATATTGCGCTTCTGCAATGCGGCAATCAGCACATCCGAGGGGACATCTTTTCCAGGCGCCAGCAAACCGCGCTTCTGAATATCACCGCGCAAAATCATCTGCGCGCCGATGCTGGCTGTATACCCCACTGTGCGCTGCATCGCCAGCAAGCCGGTGTCCAGATCGCGGTAGTCCACCATTTGATAGATCACTCGCTTGCGTTGCCCATCTTTGAGCCCGCGCACGTCCACACGGATGGCAGCGATGTCGCGCTCATCGGGTGCGTATTGCAACTGCGGAGCGAGCAAATCATGCACAAACCGTCGCGGGGAAACCTGCACATCGCCCACCTGAATCGGCGCTTCGTTCAGAAAGCCTAAATCAACCATCTTTTTCCAAAAGGCCGAGTGCCCCGGCCAACGCAGAGTGTAACGCCCTGTAGCGCGAGTGGTCTCTCGGATGCCAAACACATCCAGATACTTCACTGCATCGCCGTTATAGTAAGCCTCCATTGTGCCAATATCTTCCACGTCCACGGTGTGCAGGTATTCCTCGCTGAACATCTGACTGGGCGTCAGATGGACGATCTCACCATCCTGCAACATGCGCGCTGGGCGCTGATAGGCGCTGAGTACACCGGCAAAGGTCCAGGAGATTTTATACTTCAGGGGGTTGTTCGCCGCCCTGGGTTCAGGCACCCCTGTCCCATAAACGCGCAATTCGTGCACTTCGTCCAACTCACCAATGGCGCGGCCCGCCAAAACCAGATCAATCCCCGGATCGAGGCCGAACTCCGGCAGGATGGCCACCCCTTTAGCGGCAGCCTCCCGCCCCAATTCAGTATATTCTGGCAGCGTGTATGAAGTTTCCACAAAATGCACTCCGGTGGCAACAGCCAATCGGGTGACCTCGAGACGAAACGCCTGCGGCAGCAGCGCGACCACTGCCTGAACGTCGCGCATATACTTTTCCAATTGGGCCTGATCGCGCACATCGAGTTCCACGGGGGTGACCTTCGAGGTTCCCAGTTTCTCCACATAAACACGCAAGGCGCGAATGTCGACATCCGCCGCAATGACGTGCGAAACCTCGGGGCTGTTCGCCAGGTCGTGCAAAGCAGCCTTCCCTTGTAAGCCGACTCCAAGCAACAGAATCCTCATACTAACCCTTTCAATCAAGAAACAAACTGTCAAAATGCCCTAACCTGCCCGCATTTTACCAGCGAAGTATAAAAAATTCGAAAAAATGGCGTATATAGCCTTGATTTACCTGTTTTTATCCCTTATTTTCTTTTATAATTGGGGAAGGATTTCTATATCCGCGTTCCCCTAAGTTAATCTTTCCAAACTTGCCTAACTGCATAGGAAGATTAGGAGGTGCCCACGACATAGATATATTCTATATTCCCAAACTCACCAATCCGTTTACCCTTTTAATTTCCTTAGCTACCTTTGGAGGAGGAATACGACAATGTTGAAGAAACTACTACCTGTTGCGGCGCTGCTTCTCGTGTTTGCGCTGGTCTTTTCAAGCATGCAGGCGACCGCCCAGGACGCCGACTTCGGCGATACACTGGCGGCCGTCAAAGATCGCGGCGTGCTCAACTGCGGCGTCAGCGGCGCACTGTTGGCCTTCAGCTATGTGGATGCCGATGGCAACATGGCTGGCTTTGATGCGGATTACTGCCGCGCGGTGGCTGCTGCCGTTTTGGGCGATGCCAACGCTGTGGAGTTCCGCTCCACCAACGCCAGCGAGCGCTTCCCCGTTCTGCAAAGCGGCGAAATTGACGTGCTTTCGCGCAACACCACCTGGACCATCAGCCGCGACACCTCACTGGGCTTCAACTTCGCCCCCACCACCTTCTACGATGGTCAGGGCATGCTCGTCCGCAAGGACTCCGGCATTGAGACTCTTGAGGACCTGGACGGCGGTACGGTCTGCGTGAACGCTGGTACCACCACCGAGAAGAACCTGGCGGACGTCTTCCGCAGCCTCGGGATTGAATACGAACCCGTCGTCTTCGCCGAGTCCAACGACGTGCTCAAGGCCTACGACGAAGGCCGCTGTGACGCCTGGACGACCGACAAGTCTGGTCTGATCGCCAACAGCCAGCTGTTGAGCAACCCCGAAGACCACATGATCCTCGATGTCACCATGTCCAAAGAGCCGCTTGGCCCGTTGGTGCGCCATGGCGACGACAACTGGTTCGACATCGTCAAGTGGACGGTCTTCTGCACCATCCAGGCGGAAGAACTGGGCATCAGCTCCGAGAACGTGGACGAGATGCTGGGCAGCGACAACCCCAAGGTCCTCAACACCCTGGGCGTCGAGGGTGACCTCGGCCAGGCCATGGGTCTGAACAACGACTTCTGCTACCAGGTGATCAAGCAGGTCGGCAATTACGCCGAGATCTACAACCGTCACCTGGGCCCCGACACCCCCTACAACGTGCCGCGTGGCGTGAACTCGCTGTGGACTGATGGCGGTCTGCTGTACTCGCCTCCGTTCCGCTAAACTAACATATGTTCTTGAATGCCTGTCACCCCTTGTTGGGTGACAGGCATTTTGTTTCCTGATGCCCTCCCCTTCGCACCCCAAACCAAATCCACTACCGAAAGGAGAAAGCCCGTGACGCAAACGACTTCCACACCGTCACCGGAATCGCAAGCGCGTCCCCTGTGGCGGACGATTTTGGGATTCATATTCGATGTGCGCGTCCTAGGCGTTTTGGGTCAGATTGGCTTTATCGTTCTGGTCATTTTTGGCGTCCGCGCCATCACCGGAAACTTCGCCGAAAACGCCAGCCGACTCGGAGAATCACAATTCATCTGCCGCGATGGCACTTTCAGCTACCGTTGCGCCTATGACTTCATGGACAGTGAGGCCGGATTTGACATCGCCGACACGATGATCGACTACGTCAACACCGACCCCTACTGGCGCGCTTTTACCGTTGGCGTCCTCAACACCCTCAAGGTCGCCATCCTGGGCGTGATCTTAACCACCATTGTAGGAACCATCGCCGGCATCGCCCGCTTGTCCAACAACTGGTTGATTGGCAAGCTGGCGCTGTGGTACGTTGAACTGATGCGCAACACCCCGTTGCTCATTCAAATCTTCTTCATTTATTTCGGTGTTATTCTGGTCGCCCCACAGTTAGACAACGCCTTGCAACCTTTTGGGCTACCAATTTACATCTCCCGGCGCGGGCTGAACATCCCTTCGCTGACCTTTACCCCCTCAGCCGGTGTCTGGATCGCCTTCCTGATTCTAGGGATTATCCAGTTTCAAGTCATCTGGGTCTTGCTGAGCCGGCGTGAGGAGCGTACTGGCCAGCCATCCAGTAAAGTCAAAGCAGGCATCATCGCATTTCTCGTCGTAACCGCTGTCGGCTGGTTCGTCGCCAGCGGAGTCTCCGTCAACCAGGGCATCATGGTCCCTAAAGCAAGCCGCATTCGTAAGCTGGAGGATATCGAAAAGATCATGCTCCAGCGCACCAATCTGAATCACATTGACGAAATCAGCACTTTGAGTGATGAAGAGATTGAAGCCGCGGCCTGGAAAATCTGTGTGCTGAAGGAATCCCCCTCCGAGCCGAACCTGACGCATCAATTGCGCGCCATGGGCATCCCCTACGACATCACGCGTTCCAGCCGTCCGGATCAGGCCACCAAAAAATACGCGGATGGAAAATGCGAAGCATACGCGGCGCCTTCAGCCGTTCTGGCTGCCGAACGCTCCACGCTGGAGAATCCAGAAAGCCACGTGATCATTCCAGTGAAGGAAAACCCTATCGTCTGGAGCCTCCCCGAACGACACGGGTTGAACCTAGTTGGCGGGTCAAAAATGAAGCCCGAATTCACCGCGTTGCTGCTGGCGCTGGTGCTCTTCTACGGCGGCACGCTGGCTGAAATTGTGCGCGCAGGCATCCAGTCCGTCTCCAAAGGTCAGACCGAAGCCGCCCGCGCCCTCGGCCTGACAGAGGGGCAGCGACTGCAATTGATCGTCTTGCCACAGGCGTTGCGCGTCATCATTCCCCCCGGGATCGGCGTCGCACTCAGCCTGGCGAAAGATACCAGCCTGGGCATTGCTATTGGCTTCCCGGATATGTACGCCGTTGCATACACCACCATGAACCAGTCAGGGCGTGTTTTGCAAATCTTCATCCTCATCATGCTGGTGTACGCGCTGATCAGCCTGGCCTTCTCGCTCTTGCTCAACTGGTATAACGAGAAGATCAAACTGGTGGAGAGGTAACGATGACTACCAAGACAGAATCCACTATCAATGAAAGCATCGCCTTCGGCCGAGGGTTTAACTGGCAATACTTTTTGCAGGACAACATCACCGGCTCCTGGTACCAGACGGTCACGGTGACCCTGTTGACGCTGGCAGCGGTTTTCTACACCATCAGCCAGTACAAAGCACACAAAGCCTCTACGACCATCATTGCCATCGCCTGGGTGCTCGGCGTCATTCTGGTCGTCGTCAATGAACTGCGCCACCACCACTCCCGCCTGAGCCGCTGGTTGAAGGAGAATCTCTTCAACTCCGTTAATAACACGCTGCTCACGCTGCTTGTTTCGCTCGTGCTGGCTGCGACGGCGCAGGGACTGTGGCAATGGGGCGTGGTCAACGCATCCTTCGATCCCAATCAGACCGCTCCCGACGTGCGTCCCGAAAACGGCGCCACCTGGGGCGTGATCTGGGGCGCACGTAAACTCCTGATGACCGGCGTGCTCGAACCAGAGCACCACTGGCGCGTCTGGCTTTCGCTGTGGTTCCTGATCGGCATGTGGATCGCCACCTACGCCAGCAGCCGTCCGGCCATCAAAGACAAACTGCGCCCGGTGCGCACGCTGCTCAACAGCCTGTGGCTGCTTTCACCGATCATCCTTTACATCTTCCTGGCAGGCGTCCCTGCCAAGCCCTATCATCTGGTAGGAACCGTCACCGGGATCGTGCTTTTGGCCGGCCTTTACCTGCTGCTGTGGTGGCAAAAAGTCATCCCCTTCAAATGGATCAACCTGATCGCCACAGCCGCTGCATGGCCAGCCGCCTACTCCATCTGGTGGCTAATCGGCAAGAGCGAGATTTTCGTTCCCATCAACGTGGACACGTGGGGCGGCCTGCTGCTGACGCTGATCATCGCCAGCGCGGTGATCGTGTTATCTCTGCCCATTGGGATCCTTCTCGCCTTGGGACGACGCAGTGAGGTCTTTGGCATCCCGAACTGGATCACCTGGCCGGTAGCAATCGGCGCCACGATCTGGGGTTTCACCACAACCCCCGGGTTGCTGGCTACATCCCGCAACACCTTTGAGGTGATTACCTCTTTCTGGCCGGTGTTGATCCCTGCGCTCGCTTACATGATCCAGCGTATGTTCAAAGGGAACATCGTCGCCGGGGCCAGCACAGCCTTCATCGAACTGGTCCGCAGTGTGCCGCTGATCACCCTGCTCTTCATGGGCATCAACATGGCGCCCTTCTTCCTGAAGGCCGGCACCAGCGTGGCCAAACCCTGGCCAGTGATTGTGGGTTACACTCTGTTCGCCTCCGCCTATATGGCCGAGACCGTGCGCGGCGGCCTGCAAGCCATCCCCAAAGGGCAGTACGAAGCCGCCGACGCGCTTGGCTTCAACGCCATGCAGAAGATGCGCTTCATCATCATGCCGCAGGCGCTGCGCATCGTGATCCCCGCCATCGTCGGCCAGTTCATCGGTGCGTTCAAATCATCCTCATTGGTCTCCATCGTCGGGTTGTTCGACTTCATGGGCATCAACCGGGTGATTGTGTCCAACCCCCAATGGCTGGGGTTGCGCATCGAGTTGTACGTGTTCATGGGCTTCGTTTACTTCATCGGCAGCTATGTGATGTCATCCTACAGCCGCCGACTGGAAGAACAACTGGGCGTTGGCACACGCTAAAATAGCCAGAGAAGATCGCAAGCTATTTTTAAGGAGAACAACATCATGGAATTTGAAGGACCAGCTCCAAGTTTTGTTGATGAGATCATCATCGTCGAGAACGTGCACAAATGGTTCGGCGAGTTTGAGGCGTTGCGCGGCATCAACCTGCGCGTAAAGCCGGGCGAAGTGATCGTGATCATCGGCCCCTCCGGGTCGGGCAAATCCACCTTCATTCGCTGTCTAAACCGCCTGGAAGAGCACCAGGAAGGCCGCATCATCATCGATGGCGTCGAGCTTTCACACGACATCCGCAACATCCAGGAAATCCGCCGCGAGGTGGGGATGGTTTTCCAGCAATTCAACCTCTTCCCCCACCTGACGGTGCTGGAAAACATCGTCCTGGCGCCGATCAACGTGCGCAAGTGGACGCGCGACCACGCCGAAGAGATCGCCATGAAATGGCTGACCCGCGTCGGCATCCCCGAGCAGGCACACAAGTACCCCGGGCAGCTTTCTGGTGGTCAGCAGCAGCGCGTGGCTATCGCCCGCACGCTCGCCATGCAGCCGAAGATCCTGCTTTTCGATGAGCCGACCTCGGCCCTCGACCCGGAGATGATTAAGGAAGTGCTGGACGTGATGCGCGACCTGGCCCGCAGCGGTTACACCATCCTGGCGGTGACCCATGAGATGGGCTTCGCCCGTGAAGTCGCCGACCGCATCATCTTCATGGATGCAGGCAAGATCGTGGAAGAGAACACGCCCGAGGAGTTCTTCCACAACCCACGCGAAGAACGCACCCGCCTGTTCCTCAACCAGATTTTGCATCACTAACAACACAGCCTCGCAAATTGGCAACCACAACCGGGGATCGGCACGAGCTGATCCCCGGTTGTTTTTTCATGTGCTACAATCAACCGCAAACAAGCCGAACAAGACAGACGTTTTTTTCGCCCCACAACGCCTGTAGTGAACTTCATCATTGTGCATTCGAACATTTCGCTGAAAAACATCATGACCTATCGAACCAGAATCCAGCTTTTCCCCATCACAACCAGAATTGAAGGCGAAACGCTCA